>JAHPYZ010000091.1 GCA_019058425.1 Promethearchaeota archaeon | reverse complement strand
AGTTTCACCTCTCTTGAAGCCATTGCTTGAGAGAGATAAACTAACTGAAGAAGCAGTAAAGGCCCTTAAAGAGGCTGATTTTAATAAAGCAGCATTTTTATTTGACAAAATAAGTGATTTATGTATAGAATTAGGAGATGATTCATTAGGGAGAGAATTTTTTGATAAATCACAGAAAATCAAAGATATGCTTGAAAAGGTGGGCGCTCCCCCTCCAACACCTGCGACAGTTATAGAATCTGAAGAAAGTGAAGCCCAGACCGTTGAAACCAAGCCTAAAGAAATAGAGAGATCAATTTCTGTCCAAGAATCATCGATACCAGAATTAACTCCTGCCCCTAAACCCCCAGATCAAGCTCAAGTGTCAATGACTCCTAAAAAATTGGAGAATGAGCAAAAAACAAAAGAAACTCCAATATTTAGAAAGCCATCAGAAATTTCGTCAAGTACCAGAAAAGAAGAAATATCGGAAGTTGATATTCAAAATAAAAAAGGAATTAAAACTCCTACAGGAACTATGATAAAACCAGAGGGAGTTAATTTAAAATTAAACCCTGAAGATTTCATGGTAAAAGCCAGACCAAAATCAGTAAGCATTGTACCAAAAGACGCATCATCTAAACTAAAAATGTCTAAAGATAGTTTAGCTAAAAGTGAAACTATAGCCCCCAAGCCTGTATCACCACTAAAATTAATGGATGAAAAGAGAAAGATTAGACCTCCTCCACCTACAACACCTATGATTCCAAAAACCATACTCGAACCTAAAATAGAACCACCTCCACCAACTCCAAAAATTATACTCGAACCTAAAATAGAACCACCTCCACCAGCTCCAAATATTACACTCGAACCTAAAGTAGAACCCGTTCCTCCAATAATTACGAAAACCAAAAAAGAACCAGTACTTTTGGAAGGGAGGCAGAAAGAAGATATTAGAAAATCAATACTTGAATTAAAGATAAAAAAGGCGGATATATCTAAGATGTTATTAGATCTCGATATGAAAGAGCTTACTGGGGAAATCACAACTGAAGAACTTGAAGAAAAGAAAAAGAAAATTGATGTATATCTTAAAAAAGTAATTGAACAAATTCAAGAATTAGAAAGTCTTTTAAATGACTAGGCTCAATAGAAATTAATTTATTTCACATTTAGAGCCTATAAAAATGAAGAAGAGAGATATTTTATCTTTAACACTTTTTCTGAGTTTAATATTAATTCTCATCATGGATAGTTACTTGTTTCTACCAAACCAAGTTTTAGTTGCTGCAGATTTAGGTATTTATTTTGATACAATTGGAATCATTATTGGAATTTATATTATTATCCACGGGATATCAATTTTAATTTTTGGGTATTTGACAGATAAAATTGAAAGAAAAAAATTAATATTATTTGCTGGTGTTTTATGGTCTCTAGCAGCAATAATGCATATATTTATTTCTAATATAGTGCATTTATATATAGCCAGAATAGCAGCAGCTATAGCTTCAGGTGTAACAGGTCCACTGGCTATTTCTTATTTAACAGATATAGTATCCTCTGATTCGCGATCAAAACTATTTGCAGGTTGGACATTAATAACAACCCTAGGAAGTCTTTTCGCAGGAGTAATTGCCTTGATGTTTAATCAAATCCCTTACGAAAGAATTGATATTGAATCTGAAGGTATTAGAGAAAATATTAACTATATTGTAGCAAATTACTCAAATTTATTAAATACTTGGCGTTTTCCATTTCTAATTTTAGGTTTGATAGGTTTGATTTTTACTCTTTTAAATGTTTTTTTTGCACAAGAACCAAAGAGAGCAGCAAAAGATAAGCTACTTGAGGATATTTTAAGTGATGAAGATCTTCAATATTCTTATCATATACATTTTTCAGATTTAAAGGCAATATTCAAGAGAAAATCGAATATATTCTTAACAATTAACTTATTTGACGTAGTAGTATCTGGATTATTAGTCGCATACTTATTTCCCTATTTTGAATTAGAAATGGGGATTTCATTTAGTGATCCGTTGGGTTTAGCAGCTATAATTGTATTGATTATTATTATTGGTCCTTTAGGATTTGTAATTGGTCAATTTGGCTTAGCACATTGGGGTGATAGAAAAGTCCAAAACGGAGATTTATCAGGTCGCGTAAAAGTAGCTACTATTTGTGGAATCTTTAATATACCTTTTATTTTGATAGGATTTATGATGAAACCTAATGTAGCTAATCAAACCTTCTTTTTAACTAATATAGCAGTAAATTTGGTTGGTTTTTGGTTATTATGGATTATATTCGGACTTTTTATTGGGGTGGGTCTTGGATTTTCATTAGGAATTGCTCCAAATTGGTATTCTTCTCTTATTGATGGAAATTTGCCAGAACATAGAGGTACAATGGTAGCAATGGGATTATTTATTGATACTTTTGGTCGTGCTTTAGGAGCGATCTTAGGAGGAATTGTTGTGAATATAACTGATAGTTTTTCATTAACTATCATTTGGTCGACATTAATATTTGGAATAATATCAACTTGCTTCTGGATTCCATTATTTTACACTAGTAAAAAAGATTATATTTATATAAATGAAATAATGAAAGAGAGATCTACTACATTAAGAACAACTCAGGATTAGAGAAAACTCTTTATATATGTTTCAGGCACGTTAGCTTCTCCCATTTTAATCTCTTTTTTATTTCCATGATAATCAGAACCCCCAGATTTAATGAGATTAAAATCATTAGCAATTTTTCGATAGTAATTAGGAAAATACTGCTGAGCCCAATTTGCTTTTTCTGTGTCATAAAAAGGTCTATTTTTCGCATAAGTATATTCTACTTCAATACCTTCAATACCAGCATCTATACAAAATTTTATAAATTCTCTTCTATCTGAAACATCGTATATTCCGGGATGTGCTAAAATGGGAATACCCCCAGTAGATTTAATTAACTCGATAGATTCTTCGAAATTTAACTCCACTTCTCTATCAACATAAGCCGCACCACCAATACTGATCATTTTAAATAGTTCATTTTTAGATTTTCCCTTAACCTTTTCAGGATTATTTCTTTTCATAATTTCTACAATATGAGGGCGTCCTACTACTTTACTACCCGTAACAGCTTTTACATCTTCAAATGAGATAACATATCCGAATTCATTTTCTAAACGTTTGCAAATCGCCTTCTTCTGTTCTAATCGTCCTTTAATTTGTTCGTTAATTGAATTGTTCAATCTTGTAGAAGATTGATCGATATTTAAACCAATAATATGAACGTCTATTAATTCCCTTATTGGTTCATGCCTAATTGAAATTTCGATACCGGGAATTACAATAATATCTTTAGACTCTCCATATGATACTAATTCCTCTAAGCCTGCTATAGTATCATGATCTGTTAATGCAATTGCTTTTAACTTAAGGTTTATTGCTTGTTCAATTAATTGTGATGGAGTCTCCGAACCATCAGAAGCAGATGAATGAAGATGAAGATCGATCATTAATATTATTAAAAATTTTATATCTAATTATATAGTTGTTTAAAACAACATTGATGAATAAAATTTACTAATTGAATATCATTAATTATTCATATTCAGAAGAACTATTACTTAAAAGAAAGAAGCGAATAAGATGGCTATAATAGTAATGAAATTCGGTGGTTCTTGCTTAACCGATAAGAATGCGTTCTGCAAAATCCTCGATATTTCAAAAATTTATAAAGAAGTAAAGAAGGTATATGTTGCTTCAGCATTGAGTGGAATAACAGATTTGCTTTTAAAAACTGCTGAAATGATACAAGATGATAAAAATACAGATAAAAATATAGCTTTAATAGAAAAAAAACATATTGATATAATTGAGCAAATATTTAAAGAGGATTCTGAACACTATATTAAGGCAAAAGATTGGATAGATGACAAACTGAGTGAATTAGAAGACATATTTGCAGATATTAAAGAATTTGGATTAGAACCGTATTATAAGGATTATGTCTTAAGTTTTGGAGAGATATTATCAACATATATATTAAATCAATATCTTCTAAGCAATGGATTAGATTCTATATATATTCCTGCAAATAAAGTTATTATTACTGATGACGAGTTTAACAATGCTTATCCATTATATAATTTGACAAATTCACGTACAAAAAGACTATTAATCCCTTTATTAGAAAATCCTAATAAAAATACAATAGTTTGTGTAACTGGCTTTATTGGTAGAAACAAAATTGGATATATCACGACTTTAGGTAGAGGGGGTTCTGATTATACAGCGACTATATTAGCGCACTCCCTTTATGACATTGGAGATGACAATAATATTAAAGTCATTCTATGGAAAGATGTTGATGGATTATTAGCGATAAATCCTAAATATGTACCGAACTCATCTCTTATCAAAAATTTAGATTATGATGAGGCTAAGCACATCGCGAATTTTGGAGCTAAAATCCTTCATCCTAAATGTTTAGAGGCTATTGAAAAAGATAAAATTCCTTTGGAAATTCGGAATTTTGATAAACCATTAGAAATAAACTTTACAAACATCTCGGAGTCTAGTGATAAAGATCAAATTAAAGGGATTTCTGCAGTAGAGTTTGCAACAATTATAACAGTCAGTTCTGGTAGTATGGTTGATGTTCCTGGTGTTTTAGCTAAAATATTCAAAACTATAAGTAAAAATAAAATCAGTGTTTCTTTAGTAGCTCAGAGTTCATCTGAAATATCTACATCTTTTATTATAAATGAAAAGGATGCCAATAAAGCAATTCAAGCATTAAAAAACTCAAAATATTTCTCAGAATTCTTTGAAATTAAATGGGAAAATGTGGCAGTTATCAATATTACAGGTTTAAAAATTCTTGAAACAAAAACAAAAGCTGAAATTTTTAACGCTTTATTTAGAAAAAATATAAATGTTAGAGCAATTTCACAGAGTCATGATGAACTGAATTTATCTATTGTTATAGATAGAGGAGAACTAGTTGATGCTATAAATATTATCCACGATGACCTCTATGAAGAATTCAAAGGTTTAAATTAGAAATTATTGAAATTAGAACTAAAATAGAATTAGTTAAACTTTATAACTAAGATAAAAAAATTTACTTGTCAAAATTAAGTTCTTGAATCGATAATCCGACGAGTTAGTTCGGTAAAAGCATCATCTACATTGATACCTGTTTTAGCAGAGGTTTCAATATAAATACTCCCCTCACTTTCTGCAAATGCACGGGCTTCATCTCTATCAATTACCACTCCAACATCTTCCATTAAATCTGCTTTATTACCGATTAAAACAAATGGAATATCACCTGCGAATTGACGAATTTCTGTAAGCCATTTTCGAATTTCAGTATAAGTTTGTTCTCTTGTTAGATCAAATACTAATAAAGTCCCTGCTGCACCTTTGTAAAAAGTACTTCGAATAAATTCAAATCTTTGCTGTCCTCCAATATCCCATATTGAAAGAGTAGCAATTTCACCTTGTCTAAATTCCACATCCTTAGTAAGGATGTCAACTCCTACCGTTAATTTGTAGTTTGCCTGAAATCGGTTTTTGATGAATCTCTGGACTAAACTTGTCTTACCAACCGCAGCAGCTCCAGTTAATAATACTTTTAATTTAAAACTTGACATAAAGCTTCACTCACGTCGGTTTTTAATATCTTTTATTTTAATTTTTAATTAATGTATATAAATAATTATTATAGTTTCTATTTAAGAATTTATTTAATTTATTAATATGGACTAAATTAAAGATTAAATAAATTCTGGATTTAAATATTTTTACATAATATAAAACTGGTTTTTATACAATTCTACGCATTTTAAATTGTAGAAAAATAGTCTAAATTAATAAGATAATTTCAATAAAAGAAATTTACCTTTTTGGGATCTCATTGTATAATTGTAAACTTGGAAAATAATCAAGGTTCAGATGAGGAAAATACATTGCTTCAGCGTATTCTTTTTGAAATCTTTTATCCACTGCAATTTCAATATATTGAATTTTATCTAATAATGTTTGTGCTTTATGTCGCAAACTCTTATTCAATAAACAGTGTTGTGCTCCAATTCCGGCAGCATTTCCTATCTGAAAAATTTTATCATCATGAATATCAGGAATCATACCTATAAATTTAGCGTTATTAGCATTAATGTAGTTCCCAAAAGCACCCGCGAGGAATACTTGTTCAATTCTAAGATTACTTTTGAAATTATCTATAATAATCTTTGCTCCGGCATAAAATGCTGCTTTTGCCATTTGAATCTGTCTGATATCGTTTTGACTAATCGTTATATCCTTATCTAAAGATGTTTCCTCACTTTTTACTATAATAAATTCCGTATTTTTATCTTTTTTAATAAATCTATCATGATTAGTGACTTCTCGATTGAAATTACCACTTCTTGTAATGATTTTAGATCTCAACATTTCTGCAATTGCATCAACTAATCCAGAACCGCATATTCCTATTGGTTTTTTATTTTTAATTGTTGTAAAAGATACTTCAAAATCTTTAGGGTTAATTTTAATCTTGTCAATAGCACCTGAAGCAGCTCTCATTCCATCTCCAATATGAGCGCCCTCTAGAGCAGAACCTGCCGCACACGAACCTACTGCGAGAATTTTACGATTTCCAATGATAATTTCACCGTTAGTACCAATATCAATTGCTAAAGTAAGTTCTTTCTCGTTATATATTTGAGATGAGAGAATAACACCAATCGTATCTGCACCTACAAAGCCAGCTATTATAGGTGACGTATACACATTCCCAGTTTTTAAAATATTAAGATTTAATTTACTTGCTTTGATATTCAAGTTCTTTTGAATAACAGGAATAAATGGACTTAAACCAATATTTACAGGATTTAAACCTAAAAAAATATGATGCATAACTGAATTACCTACAATAGTAGCTTCATAAATATGAGAAGGTTTAATATTTGCTTTACTACATACGTTTGCAATTATTTCATTCAAATCATTTAATACAATAGAATTTAATTTTTGAAGATTTTTTTCATTCTCTTTTATATAAGTTAATCGTGTTATCAAATCTTCTCCATAAGCAGTTTGACTATTTAGTTTTGAATCAACAGCATAAATTTTACCATTATTTAAATTCATTAAATACCCAACAATAGTAGTAGTTCCAATATCAAAAGCAATTCCGAAATTCTTTTCAAATGTATCTCCTGGTTCACAGGAGATAATCTTGGTATTATTCCATAATGTTAAGGTGATTTTATGTTGATTTTCTCTTAGAAGCCCTGGAATTCCATTTAAAACATCGAAATCTATTTCAATCATATCATTTTTCTTTAAACCTAAATTTTCAGATAATAAAGTTGATGTAATCCTTTCAAAATCCGCGTTAGGTTCATCTAATGATGGCTTTTTTACATCAATGAAGATCTTTTGAATAGCAGGTTGAATTTCTATTCCTTTACTTAATCCTGAAACTAAAATATTGAAATCTTCAAGTAAGAGTTCCCTGGGTAGAAATATTCGAAATTGAGGTGGTTGAAGTGTTTCAATAAGTTGTTTGTTTTTCTCATCGATTTTCGTTTGACAGGCAAGGCGCCATCCATTATTAAGTTCTTCTCTACTTAAATGCTTAATCTCAGAAGATGTCGGAGCAATCAAGTACTCATTTCCCCTTTGAATTAAAACTTTACATTTTCCACAAGTTCCTAAACCTCCACAGATCGATGTTATTGGTACATCTAAGTTAGAAAGAATTTCATAAAGGGAGTTATCGTCTGAAAAAACCACTCTTCTTGATATTGGTTCAAAATCTATTATAATATTATTTTTTTTGATATCCATTTTTTAATTTCATTGAGGAATGTATTTTTTTTAAAAATTTGAATTGTATATTATCTTTAAATTTGTTAAGATAATTATAAATTGTTAAAAAATTATATTAATAAATATATATTTTAGTTTAAAGAATTACGGTAAATAATCTTATAGAAAAGCTAAATTATGAATTAGTTTTTTCTTAGTCTGTTTCTTATTAAATATTGTTTTATCAATTAAGAGAATATAATGAAATTGACCTTCAAATTCAGGAATCCTAAAACTGAACATTTAGATCTCCTATGCTCAATTTCTGGAAAACTTTATAATCAAGCTAATTGGTATATACGACAGGATTTTTTTAATTTAGAGAATTGGCTTCGTTATCAAGATTTGAATTTCATATTGAAAAGTTCTGACTACTATAAATCATTAAAAGCTCAGACATCTCAACAAATTCTTAAAAAGCTAGATGAGAATTGGAAAAGTTTCTTCTATGCAATTAGAGAATGGAAACAAAGGCGAAATAAATTCAATGGAAAACCAAATCCACCTAAATATAAGAAAAACTGTAATAATCTTTTGATCTTTACCAACCAGAATAGTAGAATTAAAAAGAATGTAATTACTCTAACGATGTCTCAATTATTTAAAAAAAAATTTCCCGAATTTGAAAATCCAATAGAAATATCTATTCCTCCTTATAATAATAAAAATTTTGAGCGATATCAGCAAATAAGGATCCTACCTAAAAAAAATTTCTATGAAATCGAAATAGTATATGAAAAGGAAGTAAAGAAATCAATATTAGATATAAATAAGTATTTATCAATTGATTTCGGATTGAATAATTTAATAACTGCGGTAGAGAACATTAATTCAAAACCACTTATCATTTCTGGAAGAATCTTAAAGTCTATTAATAGAGAGTGGAATAAGCGGAAAGCAAGGCTTTTTTCTATCAAGGACAAACAGAAGTTAATATGGTCTGAAAGACTTGAAAATATTACAATAAAGAGAAATTCAGTTGTAAAGGATTATTTACATAAGACCGCTCAATTTATTGTTGGTTATTGTTTTAAAAATCATATAGGTAATATTTGTTTAGGTGAATTAAAATTAATAAAACAAAATATAAGATTGGGTAAGCGAATTAACCAGAACTTCGTAAATATCCCCATTCAAACACTTAAACAAATGATTACTTATAAAGCTAAGCTATTAGGAATTAAAATTCATATAGTAGATGAGTCTTATACATCAAAATGTAGCTCATTAGATTTAGAACCAATCAAAAAACGTAAAAATTATATTGGAAAACGTATAAAAAGAGGATTATTTAAAGGTTCGAATTACCTCCTCAATGCAGACGTCAATGGAGCATTAAATATCCTCAGAAAAGTAGTCGGAGATGGTTTTATTCAAAATCTACCCGATAGAGGCTACTGGTTTCAGCCTGTACGAATAAGGGATTTATTCCAAACTTCGTATGAACAATTTTTATTAAAATCTGTCAGCAAAATTTAACAACTTTAATAAAATCGATAACCAAAAAAGTTTAATTACTTAGTGTGGTTAAATTAATGTAAGAAAAGTGTATGTATTTTTAATTTCAAATAATAATTAGGTGATGTAGTATAAATTGCAAAATCCAGAAGAATTAGCTCAAGAAGCTTTAAAATTTTTAGAAATTGCTCAACAATCTGAAGCAGAAAAAGATCTTGAAAATGCTATTAAGAATTATCAAAAAGCGGCTGATCTCCTCAAAGTTAGTGGTTTTTTGATGCATAGAATTCAAGAGATTTATGATAGAATTAGTGAATTGCAAGATTTTATTCAAAAAGATAAACAATATCAACGTTTTCAAACAAAAGCTCAGATTGAACAATTACAAGATCAAGCGTTCAGTTTATTAGAAGGAGCGAAGAAATTGGAATTTGATGGTTTCTTTGAAGATGCCATCCAACAACATTTATCCGCAGTTAATCTTTTAGTCCAAGCTGGATGGTCTGAGACTCAATTAGAAAATATCAGGTCCCAGATAAATAAACTTGCACGAGATGCCCAAAAACAAAAAACAATTCAACAATCAGAGCCACAGAAAATGGAAACAAAACAGCAAGTTCCTTCAATTTTACCAGACGAAAAACCTCAAGTTGTTGGTATGTTTGGAGAAAAATCGAGTGTTGAAAAAGCAGAAGCTATAGTAAAATTTCAAGCACAGAAACAACATGAAGAAGATATACAAAACCAGGCATTTTCCCATATGGATGCTGCTAAAATTTTTGAAAAAGATAAGAAATTTGAGAACGCCATAATGAACTATGAAAGAGCTATTGAACTATTAGAATCTATTGGATGGACCGATCAAACACAACAAATTAAAACTATTGTGAAAAAACTTCAGAATGATAAATCTTATTATGAATCTCTGCAAATAAAGCAAAAACAAGAAACAGCTCAATTAACCAGTGACATTGAAGCACAAAAAATAATATTAGAAAAAGAAGCACAATCGAAAAAGGAAAAATTAATGGAATTTGAAACAAAGAAACAACATGATGACCAAATCCAAATGAGAGCATTTAATCTGATAGATATTGGCAACCGACTTGAAAGAGAAAAAAAATATGATTCCGCAATCGAAAAATTAAATGAAGCTGTTTTACTTCTTAGATCGATCGAATGGGATTCATACGTTCAACCAATTATAAGTTTAATTGATAGTATAAAAAATAAACAAAAAAGGGAATTAGAAGCTGAGCAATTAAGAGTAAAAAGGCAAGAAAATTTGATGGTTCTACAAGATTCAATCTCTAAAAAGCAAAAAGAGCAAATAGTCGAATCAGCAAAAGAATTAGACACAAAAAGAAGAGAATTTGAAGTCAAAAGAAGTGATGAAGTAAAGAAAGAAGAAGATCTTTTCACAGTATTAGATAAAGCAGATGAAATTCTAAAAAATAAAAAATTTGATGAAGCCATTGATGAATACAATAAAGCTTTATCAATTCTAAAAGACTTAGGCTCTGGTTGGGAAGCTTATCAAACAATGATCAAGAATACAATTTCTAACATAGAACTTTTGAAACATACTCAGCTTTCTAAAAAATATGAAGAACAAAAGAAAGTGGAAGATAGACGTCGAGATGAATTAGAGTTTCAAAAACAAATTACTCATCTTCTAAATCAAGAGCGTGACCGTTTAAAAAAGAAGGAAATAGTTGTAAAAGACACTGAAGTAGAAATTAAGGTCTTTGAACAACGTAGGAATATTGCTTTTGAATTTTTGGATTCTGCGATTGACTATTTGAGACAAGGGAGATATGACGATACTATTTCAGCTTACCAAAATGCTGCAAATATTTTTGCAGAGATTCAATGGACCGAGGAAATTCCCTTAATTGAAGATTCCATAGAAGAAGTAGAAAATCTGCAAAAGCAGCAAAAGATAGAGCAGCAAAAAAAGATAAAGAATGCTATAGAAAGAGAGAAAGAAGAGGAAAAATTCCAAAAACAAATTTCAAAATTTTTACAACAAGAACGTGAAAAACTGAAGAAACGAGAGATTGAATTAGTGGAACTTGAAAAAGAGAAGCAATATCGGGAGGATAGAAGAAAAGCAGGCTTTAAGCTATTAGATGAAGCACAAGAAGAAGTGAAAAAAAACAATTTTGATGAAGCAATTGATATACTTAAATACGCAATCAACTTCTTTGCGGAAATTGAGTGGCAAAATGAAATCACATTAATCCAGAATTCTATTGTAGAAATTGAAAATAGAAAAAAAGAAGCAGAACTACAAAATCAAATCAAGTTACAAGTAGAATTAGAGCGTGAAAAACGAGAAAGGACATTTCAAGATCTTATCACAAAAGAAATGAAAACCCAGCGCCATAAATTTATGGAGCGAGAAATCATTTTAAGAGAAAGAGAAAAAGAACTTGCATATAGGGAAGAAAAGAAAGAAGAAGCATTTAAATTACTAGAGAAAGCTCAAGAATTTGTGTCACATAGAAAATTTGAGGAAGCACTTGAAATATATTATAATGTAGCAAATATTTTTGCTCAGATTCAATGGACTGATGAAATATCAGTGATCCAAGAAGCTATCAAAGATATTGAAAATAAAAAGAGAGAGGATGATCTAAATAAACAAAAAGTTCTTCAAAAGGCAATCAAGAAAGAAACAGAAGATAAAGCATTTATTGATCAAATTAGATATCAAAGAGAGAGAGAAAAAGCAGATTATTTAAGAGAAAAAAATTTAGTAGAAAAACAAAAAAGTCTCTCTGCTCAGAACTTAGCAAAACAACAAGAAGGATTTAGGTTGATTGAAGATTGTGATATTCTTCTTGAAGCAGAAAATTATGATGAAGCTATTAATAATTATAAAAAAGCAATAGATCTTTTAAAAGGAATAGGTTGGGGAGAAGATTATTTAAAATTATTACGTGATACAATCCAATCAATCTCATTAAAAAAGAAAGAAAGGCAAAAAGAAAAGCAAATGGAATTTGAAATATCATTAAAGCGTCAAAAAGATGATGATTTATTTCAAAAGAGAATGAGCGAAAACATTCAAATGGAACGGGAAAGAATAAAATCTAAAGAAATTGAACTAAAGAAAAGAGAAGATCTCGTAAAAGTTATGGGAGATCGTAAATTAGAGGCTTTTAAGATAATGGATGACGCTGAAATTCTCTTAAATAAGGGAGAATATGATAAATCAATTGAGGGATATCATCAAGCTGAATTGATTTTAAATGAAATAAATTTTCCAACTGTAGCTATTAGGGAAATGATTCAAAAAATTCAAGAGAAAAAGAGAGAAGAAGATTTAAATAAATTAAAAGAAGTTGAGATAAAAACAAGAAAAGAACAAGAGGAATTACTATTTCAACAGCGTGTTTTAGAAAGGATGAAACTAGAACAACAGAAAATGATAGAAAAACAGACCGAACTATTGAAACAAGAAGAATTAAAGGCTATTCATGAGCAGAAAAAGGAGAAAGCATTCAGTTATTTGGAAGAAGCTCAAAAACAAGTTGAACAAGGAGAATTCGATGCTGCAATTGGATTATACCGAAATGCAGCACAAGTTTTTAAAGAAATTAAATGGGATGGGGAAATCGAATTAATTCAAGAGTCTATTATTAGTATTGAAAATAAGAAACGTGAGGCTGAATTAAAGAAGCAATATAGACTAAAAACTGCCTTGGAAAAAGAAAAAGAAGAAACACAATTTCAACAAAAAATTACTGAGGAAATGATAACACAGCGAGAGGAATTAAAGAAAAGAGAAATAATACTGAGAGAAAGAGAAAAAGAAATTGCATACCGTGAGAAAAGAAAAGAAGACGCATTTAAAGTATTGGATAAAGCGCATATTTTTGTTTCACAAGGCAAATTTGATGAAGCTATCGAAATGTATCACGATGCAGCTAATATTTTTGCTCAAATTCAATGGATTGATGAAATTCCAATTATTAATAAAGCAATACAAGATATTGAGAATAAAAAACGAGAAAAAGATCTAGTAAAACAGAAAACTATTCAAAATGCAATTGAAGCTGAAAAAGCAAATTATGCTTTTAAAGAACAAATAAAAAACCTAAGAGAAAAGGAAGGAGCAAAAGCACTGGAACAAAAAGAGTTGATCAAAAAGAAGAAAATCATTACTGCAGAAAATATATCTATACAAGAAGACGCTTTTAAATTAATAAATAATGGATATGAATTACTTAACCAAGGAAATTATGATCTAGCTCTGCAAAATTATCAAAATGCAAAGGATCTATTATCTGAAATTGGTTGGACACGAGATTATTTAAAACTTCTCCAAGATACAATAAATTCAATTGTTTTAAGAAAAAGAGAAATTGAACGAAAGAAAGAATTAGAAATTGAATTACAAGAGCGACAGCAAAAGGAAGAAATGCAATTTAGACAAAAGATTTCCGATAGTATGCGAATAGAACAAGAAAGATTAAAGGCGAAGGAAATCGAGATCAGAAAACACGAGAAGCTAATGCAAAGTATGGAGAAACGTAAAGCAGAAGCATTTGATTTAATGGATGAGGGGGAGAAAAATTTTAACAAAAAGCAATATTCTCAAGCGATTCAAAATTATCGCCAAGCAGAGTTGTTTTTAAATGAAATTGGATTCCCAACTATTTCGGTTAGGGAAATGATTCATAAAATTCAAGAGAAAAATAAAGAGAATATGATTAGTAAACAAAGGGCATTGGAACTTCAAATTCAAGAAGAACAAGAAGATTTAAAATTCCAGAAAAAGATAGCAGAGAGTGTAAAAATAGATGAAATAAAAATGAAAGCGAAACAGGCAAAATTTGAAAAACAAAGAGAATTAAAAGTGTATATGGAAAAAAGAAAAGATGAAGCTTTTAATCTTCTTGAAAATGCTGAAATTTTTATGAACCAAACTCAATATGATAAATCTCTTGAATACTATCACGCAGCTGAACTAATTTTAAATGAAATTGCTTTTCCAACAGATTCTATTAGAGACTTAATCCTCAAAGTACAAGAGAAAAAGCGAGATCATGAACTTCAAAAACAAAAAGAATTAACAGTTTCTTTGCAAAAAGAAAGAGAAGAGTGGAAATTTCAACAAAAAGCAGCTGAAGATTTACGAATTGAGAAAGAACGATTAAAATTAAAGGAAATGGAAATATTAAAGAGAGAAGAATTAAAAGAAAAACTCGAAAAAAGGAAAGAACAAGCATTTAAGATCATAGATGAAGGAGAACACTTTCTTAGAGAACAAAATTATGATAATGCATTGGTATGTTATCGAAGAGCAGGAATAATCTTGACTGAGTTACAATTTCCAACAGATTCTATAAATAATATGATTTTTAAAATAAAAAAACTCAAGCATCAAAAAGATGAAGAAGAAAGCTTAAAATATCAAAAAGAATTCGAAAAGTATGAAGAAGAAAAAGCATTAAAAACGCTTATTGATGAGCGAAAGAGACAAGAGAGGGAAAAAAGGGAGGCTCAACGTTTAGCACTCAAAGAACGAGAAAGAATGATTCAGGAACAGATGAGTGTAAGAGAATCAGCGTATTCTCTTTTAGAAGATGCAGGTAAATATTTGAAACATCACACTCCTAACTATAACGAAGCAATTTCACTATATATCCAAGCAAGGCGTATATTAGAAGAAAATATTGGATGGGAACCAGAAATAAATAACTTAAATGCATTGATTAAAGATTTACAGCAAGAACAAGCGAATTTCCTAGAAAAGAAAAGATTAGAAGAGCAAACTCGGTTACAACGACAAAACGAATATGCATTGTTCCAGGAAGAAGTTAGAAATAGACGCATAGAACAGGAAAAGCTAAAAAGAGAGCAAGAAAAACAATATAGAAATTTAATTCTGAAAAGACAACAAGTAGATAAGTTAAGGGATGATGGATTAAAAAATATTGATGAGGGCAAGAAATGGGCTGCTTATCATAATTTTGAGAAAGCATATCAAAATTTTAATGATGCGATACTTAAGTTCCAGCAAATTGGATGGGAAGATGAGATAAAATATATCCAAACTGAAATAAAAAATACTAAAATTTTAGAAGAAAGAGTTAAAAAAGAGGAAAAAAGAATACAATCCATACAAGAACAATTGGATGAGCAAAGAGCTTTAGAAATTAAACGTAGAAAGACTGAAGAAGCAAAATTAAAGGGCACAGTCGGAGAAGTGGGTCACTTAGCGGACGAAGTTGTTGGTATGATCGAAAAAAGAAGAAAAGAACAGAAATTAGCTGAAAAACAGATAAAAGAGAAAATCAAGGAAGATGCAAAAGAATTTCGTAAAGAAATGGGAGATTTAATAAAAATGAAAAAGGAACTCATGGATGAAATCAAAAAGAAGGAAAAAGAAGACATTAAATTCCAAGAAGACTTACAAAAAGCTAAGGAAAGAGAAGAAATTGAAAATCTTAAAAGGTTGATTAAAGATAAAGGAAAAAAGAAAAAAAGTTAAAAATCATCCTTTAACAAAGAATATTAACAATTTAGCCAAATTATTTTCTTATTATTGAAATTATTATATTATAATTATTAAAAATAGGGTACTTTAAAATGACTGAAAATACAGATGATATTGTTAAGTCTCGTATGTATGCAAGACAACAATTAATTGAAGGTTGGGATCAGGAGACTATTGATAACGGAACCATTATGATTATTGGAATCGGTGCTCTAGGGTGTGAAATAGCGAAGGATTTTGCTTTAATGGGAATTGGTAAATTGATTCTAGTCGATTTAGATACTATTGAAACCTCAAATTTATCGCGACAAATGCTTTTCAAACCTGGTGATGAAGGTCGACCTAAAGCGGAAGTTGCTGCTGAAAGATTGAAAGAAATGAATCCTTATCTTGAGGTTGATTTTTACTTTGAAAAACTCCAAAAACTTCCAATGTCAGTTTATGAAGAATCTGATGTAATAGTAGCAGCTCTAGATAATTTTAATGCCAGACTGGACTTAAATAAAATATGTTTACGATTAAAGAAGCCAATGGTGGAAGGAGGTACCGTTGGATTTGAAGGCCATTGCCAGATTATAATTCCGGAGGATTCTGGATTACATTACAAGAATAAAGAAAATGAGATCGATAAATTAGTTGAGACTAGGCTCTGGGAAATAACTGAGATGGAATACCCTGAATATTTTCGTGCTCAAGCAAGAATTGAGGAATTAGAAGAAGAAATTGAGAATATAAAAGCAGAAAAAATAACACCTGTTATCAATAAAATTCGAAAAGAATTTGAAAATGTATTTGATTGGAAGCATGGTCCAGAATTACTAGATCAAACTCCTTGTTATAGATGTCTTGTACCAATACCTCCTGCTGATGATAAACTTGTTGCAGCATGTACATTGAAAGGTTTACCACGAAATAGGAATCACTGTGTAATAAAAGCGGAAGTAGAATTTGAAAAGAAATATGGACATAAACCTGATTTAAATCTTAATGACGAAGTAATAAAATTAAAAGAATTAGCTCAAGAAGAATTAATAAAACTCAGAGAAAGGGTTTTTAATGAAAATGTTTCACCTGAAAAAAAGGAAACATTAGCTGAAGAGGAGATTGAGGAGTGGAAAAAAAACATAAAAGAAACATTTGGACCAGATTATAAATTCGAAGAAATGGAGAATATTCTTGGTAATAAAATCGCTGCCGTACAAACAGTTAGCTCGGTTATTGCCAGTGTACAATCTCAAGAAGCTTTAAAACTACTTTTTAGAGTGAAAGGAAGAAATATAGGTCCACCAATGGATCCACCTTATGTAAATTATAATGGGATATATGGGTTATTTGATCATTTAGATATTATTAAAAGAGAAGATTGTCTAGCTTGTGGCAAAATTGAAGGAGAAGAAAACGTCCAAATTGTAGTACCATTTGATGCAGATATAGGTTACATTTTTACAGCCATGAAGATAACTGGTTATGAGTTAGACCCAGAATTATGGATGATAACAAACCCAATGACCAAAGAGATTTATTGGAATCCATATATGCCTTCTTTAAAAGACGCCCACATAAAGTTAACTTCACTCAAAATAAGAAGTAATGATATTATATCTCTTACACCTCTAGGAAAGGCTTTGACGGAATCAGAAATTAAGAAATTTAATGTTATTATTGCTTTTATGTAGAATTCATTTTTTATTCTTATTTTATTAACTATAGTGAGATGACATAGAGGATATGAAAAAGGATAAACCAATGAGTGAATCCAATTTCAAGTTTATGGTAAACCATTTTAAAAATCGTGATAGTAAATATCCCCCTTCTAAAAAAATTGAAAAAACAAGTATTAAGAATGGAAGTATAGTTTTGGATTATGGATGTGGTCCGGGTAGTTATACTATTGCGGCAGCAGAAATAGTTGGAAATACAGGTAAAGTGTATGCTGCAGATATTCATCCATTAGCAATTAAAGAAGTTGAAAAGAGTGCGAAAGAAAAAGGACTTAAAAATATTGAAACAATTCTAACTGATTGTGATACTAATTTAGAAGATAATTGCATTGATAATATATTGCTTTTGGACATTTATCATGACTTATCAGATCCATTGAGTATATTAAAAGAGTTACACCGAGTTTTAAAAAAGGATGGTTTTCTTTCCGTAGATGATCATCATTTCAATGAGGATGAGATAAAAAGTAAAATTACCAACTCAAAATTTTTTGAATTTTTTGAAAGAAAGAAAGAACTCCTTAATTTTACAAAAGTGTAAATTTTTTCTAAATAGTAGCTCTAAGTTTATATTGTTTCATCTAACTTTTTTTTGACTAACTTTATTAAATCATCTATATAATAGGATTCAATATCAGCATTTTTTCCAGTTACTAAATCATTTTCTAAATCCCCAAAAAAAATCATTTCCTTCTTCTTTACGTTGAAATATTTTTGAATCTTAAATAATCCATCTGGAGCAGGTTTCCATTTCCTAACATCTTCCCTACCGACGATATAATCTATCTTATTTGTGATATTTGCGAGTTCTAAAGCCTTGATTATGGTTATTCTTGTATTAAGAGAAAGAATGGCTAACTTCGCCTCTTTTTTAACCCCAAATAACTCTTTATTATTTATAAAAGTTACAGTCTCCTCAATTGGATGAGTGTTATTCATACTTTTTAACTCAAATTCTTGAATAATATCAAAGAAGTTTTGTAAGATCCTTTCATCTCCTCTTTGAACAACCTCATTTAAACAAGAAGAAATTCTTTTAACATTACAATCGTCACCATAATATTCTCTAAATTGATCAATTAAAATGTCTTTCAAAAGTCTCCAATCAGCTGTTAACTTTACTACAGTACCATCTAAGTCAAACACTATTACTTTTTTATTCTTAAGTGAACGAATCAACATCTTAATTGTACTTTACTATAAAATTATCGAATAGTAGAATTGTGTGTTTTTTTAAAATCTTTAGATATTGAAATATAAAATTTTATATGAAAAACAAAAGATTTAAATATGTATGAAAAACATGTATTACATGAAAAGCATGAAAAACATAATAAAAAGTGATAGAGTATGGCTAAAAAAAAACCAAAAGGTATAACTAGACATGGAAGACATAGCTTATTCTATGGAGCTGTAACGGTAGGTGAAAGAGGTCAGATTACCATCCCAGCTGCAGCACGGAAAACATTTGACATTTTACCTGGAGACAAAATCCTAGTTTTTGGAGATATTCATAAAGGTATTGGTTTAGTTAAAGAAGATAAATTGCAGGAAATTGCTTTGGATATGTTTCATGTTTTAAAATCTGATGATAATAATGAAGGAGGTAAAGATTAAATGAGTAAAAGTAGTTTGAAGAAATCACAAAGTAATTTAGATTTTAAGTTTATGTCATTCTTCTTTTCTATCCGTGATACATTTCATTCACCTATGCTAAAAATCGAAAAATCTGAGATTAAATCTGGAGATGTCGTATTAGATTATGGATGTGGTACTGGTAGCTATACAATTTCTGCGGCAGAAGTAGTAGGTGAATCTGGGAAAGTTTATGCGATAGATATTCATCCTTTAGCAATTAAGAAAGTGCAAAAAAAAGCAGTTAAAAAAGAATTAGCTAATATTATAAC
>JAHPYZ010000090.1:7069-19541 GCA_019058425.1 Promethearchaeota archaeon | reverse complement strand
TGTTAAATTATGTAATTTCAAAAAAATAAATATACAAACACATAATAAATTATATTATTGAATAGAACAAGATTTTTGAGTTATGAAAAGGATAATCGAAATTTTAGCTAATTTTATTTCATTAATGAGAAATGAAGTATTAGAATACTACCAAAAAACTTCCTCTTACCTGAAAGATTTAATCATCTATAAAAAAATTGATCTGAAAAGAAAAATTGAAGCAGAAAGTGATAAAGAAATAAAAAATTCACTCATAAAAATGCTGAAAGCAATTAAAACAGGGTTAAATACTCTTGGTATTTCAATGGATAAGCTAAACGGTTATCAATCTGATTTTTTAGAGGTTATTAAAAAAGAAAGGAGTAATCTACTAGATTATAATTCATTTTTTGATATTTATATGGAAAAATATGGAAATGAAATTTTGTTTGTTGTACTCCTTGATTATCTTTTCGATATTGATACTAAAAAACTTGAAAATGTAAATTTGTTTGACCTACTACCAGATAATTTTATTTCTAAATTAAATGAATTTAAGAATATTTCAATTAATTCTGAAGAAATTAAACAGAGTTTTCAACAATTTAATTATAAAGAACACGTAAATTTTACCGATTTAACAACTATTACACCGAAGCCAAAATCAGAACCAGATATTTTAACCCAATTGAGAGTAGCAAAAGAAGATATTATTGAAACATTAAAGATCCCTAAGAAAGAATTAGTAAAGCCTTCAGTTGAAAGTTTGAGAGAAGAGTCTAGTCAAAAAGAGCCAACTACTCTAAATACAGTAACTATTAATAAAACACCAGTTTCTACATTGAATCAACAAGCTGTAACCTTTTCCGATGCAGTTCCTAGCGAACAGAAAGATTTAGGAATTATAACTGATAGCGAAACCTTTCTTGATGCAATTGGGCAATCTTCACCTATTAATTCTGAGCTAATTAATATTTTTAAAATTGATAAAGTGAATTTAATAAATCTAAAAATGATAAATAAAGAATTCTTTAATTTAGAAAATTTATTTTATTATATTTCTATAGTCAAAATGCTAAATCTTGAGTTTCCTTTTACAGACATAGAAATTTTTGTTATAATAAAGGAATATTTAAATGGTAAAATGTTTAGTTCCTCTAAAGATAATCCTCCAGATTTACAAAATATCTTCTATGGTTTAGCAATTCTTTCAGAATTAGATATGCTTGATAAATCAGATCATATTGATCTCCATGAGATTGAAAAATTTATCAGAATAAATCTGGAACCTTTTATTCCAGAAAAAGTGGAATTAAATTTATATTCTATACTTTGCCTAAAACTGTTAACAAGAAAAGGAAATATTAAATTCGATAAAAACTCAATTTTAAGACTTATTCAAGATTTGAATGTATTACAATTAGAGAATTCTAAATTACCTCTGGATATCTACCGCCATCTGGCACTAATAAAATTATTGAATAAAGATTTGAATCTCCAACAATTTAAACATAATTATCTTAATGAATTAAAAAAATTAATGGAACCAAATGGGTCTATAAGGAATTTAATAACCGATTCAGCACAAGGATTACTAATAATTAATCTTTTGGATTTAAAAGAACATGAATCGGAATTTTGTAATAACATATTAAATTATATTTTTAATACGACAAAATTCTTCAATGTGGATAATCTTAATAGAGATTTTAATTGGCGAATCGACAAATTGGGTTTTTCAATAGAGCTAGAGATGTTATATTGGGCTTTATTTGCTAGTTCACAATAATTATTCAACAGTAATAATTATAATCCCCATCATTAATACTCAATTAATTCAAAAACCATGGATAAAAACTTTTTTGCAGTTGGATAAATTTCTCCATTTTTAACCCTTTCATTCCATTTTTTAATTAGAGATTGATTTTTTTTTAATTCATTTAGAGTTTTTTTACCTCTCTCAATCCAATAATCAATTTCTATAAGAGGGGCTTCATTACTAATTCCCGGACAATATTCTTTCCCCTTTTCAGTGTAAAATATGTTGATTAAAGAATTCGTCTCTTCTTTAATCTCATCTAAAGTTTCAAACGAAAATGGGAAAGTTCGACAAAACATCGGTCTCAAATCATAAATCAAGCACTTCTTTTTTTCCGAATTATAAAAATAACAACCTCCTAAACTATTTTTAAGTAGTGCAATATAGGCTAAACCTTTTTCTGTTTCTATAGGGGCAATAACCATTCTTTTTCGGTCTTCATGATTTATTTTTTCTTTAAAAATAAAAAAACCTAAAATATCAAGAACTTCATTAATATCTAAATCTAAACCATTTTTTATCCTTAAAATATCAAAATATGTTAAATTCACTAAAGTATTTTTATCTGTACAGCAGTTTCCACATCTTAGGCAATTGAATCTTAAATTCTTCAAATTATTCACAGAAAAAATAAAAGAGAAATAATAAAAAAGTAAACTGTTTTTAGTGATTTAATTACTTGATGGTATAATTAATTTTTGATTGAGTAATGTTTCAATTGCTTCGATAACTAAATCTTTATTTTCTTCACTAACTACATCAACTATACTATTTAGATCAGCAATTTTATTATCTACTGACATTGATTGGATAACATTTATTACTCGCATTTCCATCTTTGATAACCTCTTTTCTTTTTTCATCGCAATAAGGTTAACATCCTCTGATAATCTAAAAGATTCCTTATAATAAAGTTCAAAATATTCATTTAATATTTCTGGGACTACTATTTCAAAATTATCTAAAGAACCATCCCAATCCTCTAATTCTTCAGAAAGTTTCAAATTTAAAGCTAATATTAGGTGTGAAACTTGACTTTTCAATCTTTCAGAAGATTTTTCTTTTAGAATAAATACTACTCGAATATCCTCGATATCTGCAATTAAACAATAGAACTGTTTGAAATCTAATTCGATCATTTTTTCAACACCATAACTTTTATCAGCTTCACTAACTTCAGTTTCTACAACTTCTTCTTCAGTAAATTCTTGACCAATCATTGTAATTGCTTGAATAAATCCTGAAAAAAGTTCCTTTTTATGTTTTTCTAGAATTGAGTAACTTCTCGAATAAATTGGTATACCACTTAATCTATGAATTACTACTATTGCTTGGATATTTTTAAGATCTTTAAATCTCTGAGTTTTAGAAAGCAATTCCGCTTCTTTTCTGCGTTTCCGTGGTAAGAATACATAAGACCTTAAACTTAAAACTCCAAAAAGACTAGCTACGATCATTAAAACACCTATGATTATCCATAGCAAATAATTAGGGAATCCCGGACTTTCAATATTAGGCACTTCAATGACAACAATAAAAGAGTGTTGAAGTGTTTTATATATAGAATCTTCAGGTGTAATAATAAGATTAAATCTAAAATTACCCTGTAAAGTTTCAGGTAATTCGATAATCATTTGATAAGTGCCCGGTGTAGTTTCATTTAATGTACCGATTCCATATTCCCATGAGTATCTAACAAAAGCGTGTTCAATAGAAATATAAGTTATCGGATCCTGTAAATCAATTTGAACAATCAAGGTTCCTCCCATTTCTACTTCAATTGAGTCTTGAAAACCAATTGGAATTACTTGAAGTTCAATTTGGTTTACTAATATTTGAAAAGAAAATACAGTTGTTGAGTAATTCTCTTTTTGAAATCTTAAGTAGACATAATTAACACCTAATGAAAAAATATTAGGTGCACATGAAATCGATGTGTTATACCAATAATTCGCATAACCTGTGAAGTTTTTCTCATAACTGTTGGCAACAAACGTCATAAGACCATTTTCTAAATAAATTTTTTCAGATAAAGCATAGCTTTGAGCGGATATTGAAAATTCATCATTAAAACTTAATTCTAATAGAGAATTTTCTATGATCTGGTCTGAATTTATTAATACTGTTAGGTTTAGTTTTTGTGCTTTGATTAAGAATTGAAATGAAAATATTTCTGTAGTATAATTCCCTAATTCAAATTTTAAATAAACATAATTAATTCCAGGATTAAAATATGCACCAGAAATTTCAATTGAAGTATTATACCATGGAAATGTTGTTTCTGTTAAATCCTTTTGGTAATTATCACTAATAAATGTGATATTTGCACCTGATAAAAAGACTTTTTCTCCTATTGCAAATACTCTTGCTGAAACATTTATTGTTTCCTTGAAAGTTAATTCTTCTATAGAATATTCAGCAATTTCTTTACCATTTATAAATGTTGTTATATTAACTGCTTGCTCACTAATGAATAATTGAAACCCAAAATTCTTAATTTGATAATTTTCTTGTTCAAACCTGATATAAATATAATTCAAACCAGTTGTAAAATTAGAACTGGATATTGGAATTGTGTCGTTGAACCATGCATTCCCTGCTTCAGATATCTTCTTATAAAAATTATTAGAATTCCATGTAGTATTTCCTCCTGTGAGATATTCGTTATCAATTTGAGCAAGGATCCTTATAGATATATCAATATTTTCTTTAAACATCGCTTCAAATAAGGAATTCTCTTGAATTTTTTGAGAATTGATGTATAGAGATATATCTACTGATTGTTCAATTATCTCAAACTGAAATATTGCATCTTGAATTTCAAAAGCAGGAGAAGTGAAATTTATTTCTATCTGATATACTCCTAAATCATTAATGTATGACGTATCAAATTCGATTGTATAATTACCATCAAGATGATCTGTAATACTGTAATATCCATTATCAATATTCACATTAATTGTTGCTCCTATAATTCCATTACCTATGGAATTAGTATAACTGTATTTAACTGTACTATTATCATGCAATTCAATATAATATTCTGAATCTAAACGTAATAGATTAGTTTCTTCTAATAAATTGATTTTAAGTGTCATATTATATTTTCTAAATCCGATGATTGATGAATTTATAAATATTTCATAAAATCCATTTGAACCAAAATCTGAAGTATCTAAAATTGTCTCATAAACCCCTAACGCTGCTTCTGTTATGGTTTCTAAACCTGTTGTCCAATTATAATTGATAATAGCACCAGTGATAGCCTTATTATTTTCAATATCCTTCAATTGGATCCTTAATGGAATAATATCTCCAATAAATGCTTCAGTAGTCAAGTCTGAAACTGCATCATCAGGCTTTATTAAAGTCATTGCATTATTATGGATTAAAGTAAAAGATGATTTAACTCCTCCTAAGGCCGTTCCATTACTCCAAAAAATCGTATAATTATATCGTCCTCCAATGAAATCTTGTGGAGTGAATGTTATACTTGAGAAAATAACTGTACCATTTGAAAAGGGAGCAATTGATTCTTGATAGCATAATGTTCCATTTGGATAATAAATATTTAAATCTACAAGAGTTAGGTCAACATTTGGAGGAACTTCTTCAGAATAATTTACTTGGGATTTGATTCTTATAGAATCTCCTGTGCTAAATTTGGTTACTCCCCATTGACCATTATTAGATGTTTTTGAATTAGAGATATTTAGATAATTAGGAGAGGTTGCTCTAAAAGTCCACCATCCTGGAAAATTCGCGTTAGTTTTATTAATTTTCAAATAAGCTTCACCTTCATTTCCCCCTTCAAATGTTCTTGGCTGAAATGTTGGATCTAAAACTTCACTAAAATCCCAATTAACTGGTTTACTTATCTCAAATTCAAAATCTGAATATTGAGAAGGCATGTAAAAATTATGAGTGAATTCCCAGTATATAGAGCCATTTTCTAATATTTGATAAGAAACTCCTTCTTGCGTTGTTTGTCCTACCCTAGAAGTTGTCTCATGATAACCATAAATAGTAGTATCTAAATCAAAAACAAGAGAGGGAGAATATGTCTGCACTGTTAGAATTATTGGATTAGTTTCCCATAACCCTGTAAAATTTTGATAGGAATTACCCCACTGATTATTATCATTAAGAAGATTTTTCCCATTTAATGTAAGATTTATATCACTTTGAGTCGAGTTACACAACGTAGTTAGGGTTAAAGAAATGTTATCAAACCAGAAAAATTGTTGAAATCTATCGTCAAATCCTGAATAAGAAACTGAAGCCCCACTCATAATGCCTACTGATATATTAAAATTATAATTTTCTTGAATGTTATTAAAAATTGCTGATGTATTAGACCATAGATCTACATTAATACTTCCTGAAGAATGCCAAATATCTCTTCCTGCGTCAACTATATCTCCTAAACCTTTTGAAAATATTCTTTTATTATTTATTTCACAATATATAAAATTCTCATTAGAATCCATAGCATAATCTGCATAATAGTCAAACTTAATATAAGCATCTATGACAGATCCTCTTGGTATGGTAAGATTTTGATATATCTCAACAAATTCATTATCATAATAACTCGCACCAAAATCTCCATACGTGGTTCTATAAGGATTCCCTATTAAAGATACATACATAGCTGTATTGCTACTAATATTACCAGGACCAAAATTACCCGCCAAGCCTTCATTATCATACCCCCAAGAACTATTATAATCAAAATAGTTTGTGCTAGCATTATAATACTCAAAATAATCAATATCATAACCATACCATTCAATTGTGCCATCAGAATTAATTGTAATCTTTAGGGTATCAGAATTGATCCAAGGAGTATAGAGATCAGTAGTCTTTCCTGTAAACATAAACTGTAATATATTGTTAGCATCATAAATATAAAGCAAGTCCCAATCTCTTTCAATTTCAATAGTAGAAAAATGTAATCTCATAGCACTGGCACCATTCTTATGAATAGTGCTATGAATATTTGAAGGATTAGAAGGATCATTTTCTAAATCATCACTATAATTATGGGGGGGGAATCCACCAGGATCTATATTCTGATAGGATGTATAGTTTCTATATGGTATATCTAACTCATAAAAATCATTATTTTGTACCCATTCTCTGGTATCGTATACATTTTTTACCGATGTTTGTATTTTTGATGCCTTCCATTCATGAATATCATCTAAATAATAAGATATATTTGTCTCTTCTTGATTTAATACTGAAATTTCTTGACTAAAATCATAGAGATTTCCAGAATCATTAATTATTAATGATGATTCAATTCCTTCAAATAAGACCGGTTCTCCATTAGCATTCAATAGTATTTGATCATTGTGGTAAAAATCTTCAATATTATTTGATCTTTCTTCAATACTGATAAAATTATTGAAAATATTAGTATTGACCAAAAGAATCAACAAAAAAATAAGACAAACAATAATCGACTTTTTAAACTTATTTGAAAATCGAAACCTTATATTATTCTTATGCAAAAAAATCCCCTAAATAGAAAAAACAATTGATAATATTATATAAAAAAAATGTAACTTCATGAATATAAATTATTGGAAGTATGAATTCCTAGCAACTTTCAAAACTTCAAAATATTAAAGAATATTTTTATAAGAATGTGCTAAACAGACACTTTCCTAATTAGGTAGGAATTCATTTTTCAATTTTTCTATTATAGATCTCTTGTCCAAATCTGAAACCCCATTAATATCAACACCACGATTATTGTAAGTATCAGGAGGGATATTTTCAAATAAGGAAAGTAATAAAATAAGTGCATTAGTCACTAGAACTCGATCTTGAGAAAGTTTTAGATATTTCATAAGTTCTATTATTGATTGATCTATCCAAATCTCGATATCCTCTTTTTTAATCTTCTCTTTTTGGAAATATTCAATAATTTGTAAATAGTAGTCCATTTCTAACTCATCGCTACTGTTATTAATTTTCATCTTTCCCTAGCTTTTCTTATCTTCTAAATATTTAATCTTAAAATTTATTTTTAAGTACATTTATTTTATTAATTTTGTGTGATGATATTCCGCACATTCATGTATATATTAAAAATTTTCAACCACATATTTAGATAAATCTTAAATTCTGAATGAAAATATTTTGTGTGTAAAAATATTTGTGGTATCTTAATATAAAAACTTCCAGCTATTTTATTTTCCAATATAATATATGGGTATTATTTTTCTTCAAAAATACGAGAATCTTTTAATGAGATCCGACAAAAATTTTATAAAGATGAATTCAAATTATTTTTTCATTTTGATATAGAAGATTTAAATAAAACGAGAGCAAATAAGAATTGTCATATTAAATTTTTGATATAATCTAAATATAGGTGAAATTTATTGTCCAAAACAAAAAATTTAGTAGCTATGGCTTTTGATACAGGAGGTACAATGTCCGATACTTTCATAATTGACGAAGAAGGCGTATTTATTGTAGGAAAAGCTCAAACAACACCAGAAAATGAATCTGAGGGTATTTTAAACTCTATTGAAGACGCATTAGAACAATGGAATACATCAATAGAAGTATCTGGGAATTCAATTGAAGCATTAGTATATTCTGGTACAGCTATGGTAAATCGACTTTTAGAACGACAGGGAAATAGTAATATAGGAGTAATCACTAATGCTGGATTTGAGGATTTACATCGACTTGGTCGAGCTTTGCAATGCTGGATCTATCTTGATTATGGAGGACGTTTACACGCGAGAGAACACGAACATCCTAAACCTTTAATACCACGGAAACAAATTAAAGGTGTTCGTGGGAGAATTAATTTTTGGGGGGATGAATTAATTCCTCTGTATAAAGAGGATGCTAAGAATGCTGTTGAGGAATTACTTGAAATGAATGTTGATAGCATTTGTGTATGTTTTTTATGTTCATACATGAATATAAGCCATGAATTTCAAGTAAGAGCAATTGCTGAAAAGATTATGAAAGAAAAAGGAAGAGAAATTCCTATAATTTTATCTTGTGAACATAATCCTGTGAGGGGTGAAACTCCAAGATTAAACGCCATAATTATTGAGCAATATGCTGCAGAACCATCTAGAAAGCAATTAATAAGTATAGCGGAAACAATGAAAAAGAAAGGAGTTCCAGCCCCTTTAAGAATCTTAACTACATATGGGGGTACTATGTCTCCATATCATAAGACACTTATACCGACTATGGTTTCAGGACCAATAGGAGGTATGATTGGTACTAGATTTATTGCTGAAAAGTATGGGATAAAAAATCTTGTATCTAGTGATGTTGGAGGAACAAGTTTTGATGTAGGATTAGTTATGGAACGATATGTCCCTACTAAATGGGAAAGCTCACTAGGAAGATTTATTTTAAACATACCTATGATCGCTTTAGATTCAATAGGGGCTGGTACCGGTATGTACGTAAGATATAATGATGTTTCAGGTCGTTTAGAATTCGGTCCTGAGAGTGCAGGTTACAAAATAGGCGTTTGTAATGAACAATCTGGTGTAGAAACAGTCACAATGACAGATTGTAGCCTTATATTAGGTTACCTTAACCCAGAATATTTTCTTGGTGGTAAAGTGTTACTAAATAAAGATCGAGCATTTAAGTACATTGAAAATCAAATAGCTGAGCCATTTAAAGCAGATCCTTATGTAACCGCACGAGGTGCTTTGGATCTCATTGAGATTAATATGAAAAATCACCTTAATGGGATGATCCAGGGATTAGGTTATAGACCTGAAAATTATACTTTAATCTCATTTGGTGGTGGAGGTCCTTTACATGTAGCAGGTTATTCAAAAGGCTTAAATTTTCAAAATATTATGATACCAGAATGGGCTCCTGCATTTTCGGCTTTCGGATGTACCTGTGCTGACCATTCATATAGACATGAAAAATCCGTTGATATGGTTATCCCCCCAGATGGGAGTATGATAGGATTTGTATCTTCAATCTTGAGTTCCACTTGGACAGAATTAAAAAATAATATAATTAAGGAATTTGAAGCAGAAGGAAGGGATCCGAATGAAATGATTTTCAAACCTTCCTTACGCTTGCAATATTTTGGTATGTTAGATGATTTAGAGGTCCAATCCCCTGTGGAAGAATTAACTATTAATTATTCATCCGAATTACAACGATATGATTCACCAGAGCTAGAAAAGATTACTCGTAGTTATGATGATCTTTTTGAACAGATTTTTAAAAGGGGGACAAAAAGCCCAGAATTAGGATACCATATAACTAAATGTATCGGAACAGGTATAGTACCTGTACCAAAACCTAGATTACCTGAACATAAATTGAATATCGAAAAACCAAATAACACTGCTTCTAAAGGTGATAGAGATATATATTGGGATAATAAAT
Organism: Promethearchaeota archaeon; assembly: GCA_019058425.1. GTDB lineage: Archaea > Asgardarchaeota > Lokiarchaeia > Sigyniarchaeales > SOKP01 > Loki-b32. The sequence goes on along the minus strand of JAHPYZ010000090.1, from coordinate 9,334 downwards.
GGTATAAGGCTTCAATTTGGGAGATGGGATTAATAAATTCTGGAAATAAGATAATAGGTCCTGCTGTTGTTGAAGCCCCTGCTACAACATTAGTGGTTCCTCCGGGCTATAAAGTAAAACTCGATGAGCATAGGATATTTCATATGGAGGTGAATTCATAATGGAAAAAACACTAGGATGGAATGGAAAGACATTAAAAAATATGTTAGAAGATAGTGAAAAATTATTTGAAGAATCAGGGCGATATTATGGTCTTGAGAATTTATCGTTAAAAGAAGAAGATCCTTTTCGATTTGAACGTAATTACGCATCATTGAGAGGAGCTCTTGTATCTGCGAGAGAAACTGCTTTACATGTTGCGGCTTCTCCAATAGTAAAGGAGATTGGAGAATTATGTTTTGCATTCTATACTCCTGAGGGGGATTCTATAGTAGTATCAACTGGAATCTTAGTACACGTACATACTATGAGTGAAGCTATCAAATTTATGATTAGGGAAGAATATGAGGATGATCCAACTATCAATCCAGGAGATATATTCCTAAATAATGATCCCGCATGTGGAAACGTTCATACTACAGATGTCCAGACATTAATTCCAATATTTTGGGAAGGAAAAATAGTAGGTTGGGCTGGAGGAGTTACTCACCAAATTGACACGGGGGGTATTACTCCTGGACATGATTTGGTACCGGCAATACAACGTTTTGATGATGGAGTCTATTATACATGTAGAAAAATAGGATCAAATGATAGGATTTGGAAAGACCATATGATTAGTGCAAAAAGATCTGTCAGAACTCCTATGTATTGGGAGTTAGATGAGAAATGTAGATTAGCTGGTAATTTAATGATTCGAGATGCTGTTTTGGAATTTATAAAAAGAGAAGGACTAGAATATTACAGAAATTTTATACGGGAAGCAATAGAAGAGGGCCGAATAATTTTCCAAGAAAGAGTAAAAGAGCGATTAATACCTGGAAGATATAGGGCAGCAGGTTTTTTTGATATGCCACAAAAAACAGAAGCTTGGCAACCAAGAGCAAAAATCGATAAAATAACTAACTTACCAATAGAGATAATAATTCACGAAACTGGTAAAATGTCACTTTCTTTCGATGGAGCGAGTGGTCCTGGACATAATCCTATGAATGCTGATAAAGGAGCAATGGAAGGAGGCCAATGGGTTCTTTTAACGCAAATATTAATTTATGCTGATAAAGTAAACGATGGGGCATATTTTGCAGTAGAAAAAGAATATCCTGAAGGATCATGGTGCAATCCAGGTGATATTTACCTATCTTATCAAGCTCCTTGGGGAAATTTAATTCCTGCTTATACAGGAATGATGAAATGTATCTCCTATGGCTTATTTTCTCGAGGATATAGAGAAGAAGTCGTTTCAGGATATCCTTTTACTGGAGATGCTATTCAAGGGGGTGGAATTTATTCAGATGGACCTCTTATGGGACAAAGATGGTCATTGTCAACTTTTGAAATAAGTGGTCAGGGTTTTGGAGCGAGTGCAGTTCGGGATGGTCTAAATTGGGGATACGCAATGTGGAACCCTGAATCTGATCTAGGTGATGTGGAAACCTGGGAATTGTTTCAAGGAGGTGTACCATATCTATCACGTAGAGTCAAACCGAATTTATCTGGACACGGTAAGTATAGGGGAGGAGCAAATTATGAAGGTGTTGGTATGGTTTCTAATTCGAAGGATGTAGACTTTTTCGGAGCTAGAGAAGGTTTGGTATTTCACGGAGCAGGGGGGATGCATGGAGGTTATCCTAACGCAACTGGATATAGATTATATGCAAAGAATACAAATATGGTGGAGATCATTAAAAATCGAAGTGAATATCCGCTTGGAGACCCCGATCCTACTGATGGTGAATTTGAACGTCTCTTAAAGGGTGACATTACTCGAAAACCTTACTGCAGTATTTATCCTATTACTTTGGAGAACTATGATCTTTTTTATTATTTCCTATGTGGTGGTCCAGGATACGGTGATCCTCTAGAGCGAGAAATTATGAGTATTAAACAAGATCTCGATGATGGTTTTTATACCAAAGATATTGTTAATAATGTTTATGGCATAATCGCCAACTATAATATAGTAAAAAAAGAATGGGAAATTGATGAAAAAGCTACAGAAACTCGAAAAAAAGAGTTGAAAAACGAGAGAAAAGAAAAGTCAATGTCCTTCGAAGAATATTGGGAAAGTGAAAAGAAAAAGATAACGGAAAATAGGCTGAGTGA
>JAHPYZ010000090.1:0-7059 GCA_019058425.1 Promethearchaeota archaeon | reverse complement strand
GAGTGATCCTGTGAAGTTGATGTATTCAGAAAGTCTTAAATTATCAAAAAAATGGGCTAGAGATTTTAAAGAATTTTGGAAATTACCAGAAAATTTTGAATTGGAGGAGAAGTAAATGGTATCATATGATAAGAAAACATTGGAAAGAATGATTGATGGTAAATTATCATGGGATGAAATTAAACCAATTATAAGCGGAAGAAAAGATACTAATCGATTTGATATGATTTTAGAAATATTACAATCTCGGGTTTCTTGGAATGAAAAAATAATCTTACCTTTACATGAACATCTTCATATTGTTGCTAAAGAAAGTCAGAGAATCGTAAAGTGTGATTGCGGATATGAATTTGGAGACTATAAGGAAAATTGGAAAACTAAATGTAGAATTCGAGTAAGAGATACATTTGAAGAGATAGAAGAGTTATATCCTAAGGATATGGGAAGCGATCCTGAATGGGTGGAATTAAGAGAGTATTTTTGTCCAGGTTGTTTTTCTCTTCTCGATGTTGAAGCAGTACCACCTGGATATCCAACAATATTTAACTTTTTACCCGATATAGATAGTTTTTATGAAAAATGGTTAAGGAGAAAAGCACCAGATAAATAGAAATCCTATACTATTGGCGCTTTTAAATCCTTCCTTGGTTTTTTTTCATCTAAATGTTTTGCATAATTATATTGATGAATTCCAATTGCAATTAAGCTTAAAGAGAATATTAACCAAATTATCCAAAACGTAAGTCCAAGTGAAAATCTATCTGGATATGGGATTCCCTCTGTTATAGCAAAAAAAATAATACAGCTTATTGATATTATTGCTGAGGACGCTCCACAAATACAATCACCATAAAGTGCTATTCTTTCACGCCTCAAACGGTCTCCCACTGGATCTGATGTGGGTAATCTTTTATCTTTTTTTTTCATAATATTTACTTCTTGATAATTTTAATTTGTTTTAGATAAAAAATCTTCAAGTGAATTATAAACTTCTTTTAAAATATCAACCCTCGGTAGAAAAGTAAGACGAAAATGGTTTTTTCCGTACTCTCCAAATCCAGAACCATATACACCACATATTCCCGTAGTTTTAAGAAGATCAATCGTAAACTCTTTATCATCCTTCCATTTCTTAAATTCATTTAAATCTATTTTTGGAAATAAATAAAATGCTCCATTCGGTTTAACACATGTTATACCTTCAATCTTCCTTAAACGAGTATATGAGTAATCTCTTCTTTCTTTTAATTTACTAACCATTTCTTTAGTATGAGTTCCAGGGTTTTTTAATATTTCGACTGCGGCATATTGTGCTATAGAACTGGCAGAAAGTCTCGCTCTTGCTAATTTAGCGACATTAGCTTTTAATTCAGCTAACTTATTCTCAGGATCATGGTAATACATATAACCTAAACGCCAACCGGTAGCTAAATGAGATTTTGAAAAGCCATTCAAACCTATTAAGGGAACATCCTTACTAAGATTAGCTGGGCAGGTAAATGGTTTTTCATATGTAATCTGATCGTAGATTTCATCAGAAAATATGATTAAATTATATTCACCAGCAAGATCTATAATTTCCTTTATCATTTTTTCACTATACATAACACCTGTAGGGTTATTAGGAGAACATATTAAAATAGCCTGCGTTTTATCGTTAATTTTTTTTCTTAAATCATCTATATTTGGATCCCAATTATTAGTTTCATCTAATTCATATTCTACAGGAACACCATCAAAAAATTTTGCGTAATTTATATATAATGGATAACTTGGGCCAGGAATCAATAATTCTTTTTTATTTTCGAGTAAGGAGGCAATTAAGAAGAAAATTGCTTCTGTAACTCCCGAGGTAACCAAAACATCTTCAGAATTCACATTAATATTATAACTTTTCTTTAAAGATTTACTTATTCCTTCTCTAAGCTCTGGAGCCCCTAATGAATCTACATAATAATTTTTTCCATTAAAAGAAGCATCAGCTAAAGCTTGAGAGATATAATTGGGCATTTTAAAATCATAAATTACAGGATCTCCAATATTCAAATGGTAGATTTTTTTTCCACTCTTTGCAACTTCAGATGCTACTGCTGCGATTTCACGGATCGCATAAGAAATATCTTTCACTCTTTGCGAAATCATCTTCATTCACAAATATCATATCAATTTAAAGTAAATTGTTTGCCTAAAATGTACCGAGAAATAAATATCTTTAGGGCTAGACTAAGGATCGATAAATTTATATTTTAAGGAATTAAATCTAACTATATTTTAATCAATGGTTTACATAAATATGGGTATGTTCTAAAAATGATAAGTCAATGGTGGATGTTTGGTTTAGCAATAACAGAACTCATCATAGTGGTAGTTCTTGTAATTATTGTTTCACTATTAATCGAGGCTATATTTTTAAAAATCGCATTGGGAATTGTAAAAAATTCTAAAAATACTGACTTTGGCTCTGTTTTTGTGACTGCTTTAGTAATGGCATTGATTGGGTGGATTCCTTGCATTGGGTGCATTTTAAGTTGGGTGGTTATAAACTCTCGTCACAATACTGGATTTGGTATGGCAATCGTAGTTTGGATCTTAGCAGGATTGATTGGGTTAATAGTTGCGGTAGTTATTGTTATCTTTATTGTTGGAATTATAGGAATTGCAGTTGTAATACCTTTTATTTAAAGATTTGACTATAATTTTTTTTTTATTTTATTTTTTGATATCGAACAAATTTGGTAAGTTATTCGAATTGCAGTATTCAAATAACTTCTTGAAACCAGGACAATTTTCCCAATCCAAAGAAAATTCACATTTTTTACATGTTCTATAAAAACTATATGCATGATATGTATTTACTAGTAGTAAAAGGAAACTAAAAATAAAAAAAAATAGCAAGAAATTGATGAAAAAAGGATTAGGTAAAAAAAATATCCACCAAAACAGGAAAGCACCTCCAAGATTAAATATGGCTTTTTGGAGTATTTTAATGCTTTTTCTTTTTGTTAATTTTAATGGGCTTAGTATAAATGAAGACATTAATATTAATCCAACAATAAGAAGCAGATCCGAACTGAAATTTAAAAATAAATTTATGATATAAATCGTAATTACTCCAATAAATGCAAAAGGATAACCAATAAAACAGCCAATACAAAATTTTTTTGTCCCTATACTAAATGTATGTTCTTTAAAATTTTCACAATCTGGATGATGACTTAGTAGAAGAGGTTTTATACTTCTAAGATATAATTTTAATTTTGATATGATGTGCATGACTTCTAAATCAAATTTCCTATCGATATAAATTATTTAAAAAAAATTATAATAGTAAATCCCAATACAAGTCTTTTTCAATAAGCTCTAATACTTTCTCGATTTCATCTTCTTGAATTCCTGGTTTTAACCGTTCTAAGTTTCTCATAGTTGTATATGTATCACTCGGTGAAAGCAAAATAGGCACGGATTTTTCATTAGCAGCGGTAATTACACTCATGTCAGGTTGTATAAAACCGGTTAGGATCAATACTGAAACTTCTTGATCTAAAGCGGCCATAGCTAAATCTGTTCGATCACCTCCAGTAATGAAGGCTGCTCTTTTTACCTGTCGTAAATATTTTAACGCTGCTTGTGAATTCATAGCTCCAATAAGAAAATTTTCTACTAAATTATCCAAACCAGAAGAAGCTTTTTCATTGATTAACTCTCCACCGATTTGCGCCATAATTTCACTCACTCGAGGTGAAAATAACTCTATACTCTTTTCTATTATTCCTAATAAAGGAATATCATATCTAGTGATATGATCTCCTGTTAGCTCTTTAATTCTTGCTATATAATCGTAATCTATTTTATTAAAGAGGATTCCTTTGATACCGATATCACGGAAATCAAAATAGTTTTTAGTGAAAAATAAATTATCTATGCATCGATCAGATGATTCAATAGACACAAAGATTAAATCTTCTACTCCAAGAGCTTTTGCAATACTTACATCATCAAGACCAACTCTGATAAAACTCCTATAACTTGGATTGCCTTCAATAATGACATAATCAACATCTTTAGAAATTTGATCATATGCATTCTTTATTTTTTGAAAAAATTCTTCTTTTTTATCAGCATCTACCAAATCAACATAATACGATTCCGGAATTGATACAGGAGAGATAAAATCATAAGGAAAATCTGGTCGGTATATGGTATTCAAGATAAATCCAACATCTGGATCTGCTTTATTTGTAAAAGCACTTTTGGGAATACCAATAGGTTTAAAATAAGCAAACTTTTTTCCTTCCTTTTTTAATTTTTGAATGAATCCTATAGAAAGAAAGCTTTTTCCAGCACTTTCTCGTAAAGAACTTAAATAAAATATTTTTACCATTTTCTTCCCTTTTCTTATTCTTCTTTTATTATATTATTTTAACCTTTACTTAATTATTTTTTATCTTTTTATTGTAATTTTTATATCTACAGCACTATAACCTTTTACAAAAGAAAGAAGAGGATTAATGTCTAATTCAACAATCTCTGGAAAGTCATTTGCCAGTTGAGAAAGTCTGAGCATTACATCTATAATAGCTTGAATATCTGAGGTAGGTTCACCTCTTACTCCTTGTAAAAGGCTAAATATCTTAGTATTTTCAATTTGTAGTTTAGCATCATCTTTAGTATATTTATATGCTAATGCAAAAGACACATCTTTCATGTAGTTAGCATATATGCCTCCTGTTCCAAACATAAGCATAGCTCCAAAACCTGGATCACACGACATTCCAATAATTATTTCATTTATTTTTTCTTGTGATTTAAAATCAATCATCTCTTGTACTTCAACTCCATAAATCTTAGCATTTTGTGGCCCAAATCTTTTAGCATTATTAACTATTTGTATATAAGCTTCAAAAGCATCTTGCGGTGTTTCAATATTTAATAATATCCCTCCTACATCCGTCTTATGGATGATGTGTGGGCTCACTATTTTCATAACAGACTTTCCAATTTCAGTTTGTAATTTCATGGCTTGCATAGGAGTTTGAGCTAGCCTTGATTTAGGAGATTTTATCCCATAGCAATCAAAAACTTCACTTGTTTCATAACTTAATAAAACCATTCTGTTATCATCTCTAACATTAGAGAAGATTTCTTTTACCCTTTTTTTGTTTACTTTAAATTTTGGAATTTTTAACTCATTTATTGGAGTACTTGTCAAGTATTTACGTCGTTTTGTTAATGTCTTTAATGAATGAGCGGCTCTATCTGGAAAATGATAACATGGAATGTGATTTTGTTTTAAATACTCTCGTCCTTCCGAAATATTTTTTCCTCCTATAAACGAGCATACAATTGGTTTAGTATCTAAATACTTTGATGAGATATTGTGAATAAGTTTTGCAACTTCAGTAGGTTTGGTTTGAGCTTGTGGTGTGACAATAATTAATGCACCTTCTGTTGTGATATCATTTAAATCTTGCCCAGAGTTTAATCCAAAAATAGTTTTAATTGTAAATTCATATCTATTTGGTGTAGCATCTCCTACAATATCAATTGGGTTAAATATTGCTGCTTCTAAAGGTAGTTCTCCTCTTAAAGAATGAAGAATTGGTTCTGAAAATCTCGAGAATTTCAAGTCTTCGAGCTCAAATGCATCTGTAGCAACAATTCCAGGTCCTCCAGCATTAGTGATTATCGCAAATGAATTTTCTCTTGGTATTGGTTGATAAAGAAAAATCTCTCCATAATCAAATAAATCCTCAATAGTTTTAGCTCTAATGACTCCACATTTCTCAAATGCTAAATTATAGGCTATATCTGCTCCTGCTAATGCTCCAGTATGGCTAGAAGCTGCTCTTGCACCCGCTTCACTCACTCCCGATTTTAATATGACAATTGGTTTTTTACGGGTTGCTTTAGGTAATACTTCTAAAAATCTTTGTCCATCTTTAATACTCTCTAGGTAACATAAGATTACACTGGTATTTTCATCATCAGCAAGATATTCAATAAAATCTACAGCTCCTAAGTCTGCCTTATTTCCTAAACTAATGTTACACGAGAATCCAAAAGCTTGTGTCATGCTATAATCCATCATCCCTGTAAGCATAGCACCTGATTGTGATATCATTGCGATACCTCCTTTTTTGGGAGTTTCTGCGGCGAATGAACCATTGTAATTTAATCCTATAAAACCTAAACAGTTCGGACCTAAAATTCTTAAATTATATTTTTTACCAATTTCTATGAGTTCATTTTCTCTTTCAACTCCTTCACCTCCAATTTCCTTAAATCCTGCGGAGATGATGATTAATCCTTTTACACCCTTTTTACCACATTCTTCTGCTGATCTGTTAACAAATTTTCCTGGGATTACAAAAATAGCTATATCAATATCTTCAGGTACATCTAAAACGCTTTTATAAGAAGTTAATTTACTGATTTCATGAGCTTTTGGATTAATAGGAAATATTTTTCCACTATAACCTGAATTTATAATATTATTTAATACAGTATTCCCTACTTTACCTTCAGCCACACTCGCGCCAATGACAGCAATGCTTTTTGGATTAAAGAAAAATGATATATCGCTATTAGCCATTTTTTCATCCAAATTTTAAATATCTTCTAAAACTTATATAAATATCCTATTATTATGATTATTTCTAAATTTTACGTTAATTAAAAAATTCATTGTAAAGATAATTTCAAAACCATAATTATTAAAAATTTTTCATCTTTCATTTTTGTATGACGAAAATTAGTATTGTAACAAATAAAGGTGAGATTAATCTCAATCTTTTTGATGAACAAGCTCCTTTAACTGTTGCGAGCTTTTTACACCTGATCCGTCAGAACTTTTATAATGACATTGTTTTTCATCGTGTAATTGCTGATTTTATGATCCAAGTTGGCTGCCCTTTAGGTCGTGGAACTGGAGGACCGAGAGATAAAGGTATAAGCTCTTTTCCTTTTCAAGGTCAGCAAATTAGCTATCCATTTAAAGATGAATTTCAAAGTGGAAAAAAATTTGATAAACCAGGGATATTAGCTATGGCCAACGCACGA
>JAHPYZ010000089.1 GCA_019058425.1 Promethearchaeota archaeon | reverse complement strand
CTATTTGATCGAGTGGTGTATACTGAAACATCTAAAATTCCAATAATAAATGAAGGAGAAGTTAACCATATTATAACCATTTTAAGAGATGTTTCTGATCAGAAGGAAGCTGAAGAAAAATTAAGAGCTTCTGAAGAAAAGTATAAAAATATCATAAATCATCTTGTAGATGTCATTATTATATTAGATTTAAAAGGCAATTTTCAATATATCAGTCCTCAGGTTTATGAGATTTCTGGATTTAAACCCGAACATTTTATTGGTAAAAGTGGATTCAAATTTATGCATCCTGATGATATAAAAAAAGCTACTGAAGCATTAAAGGAAGGGATCAATAATAGGGAGAAGGTAGATATTGAATACCGCACAATCCATAAAGATGGACATTATATCGATGTGTCAGCAAGTGGTAGAATTGTAACTATTGAAGGAGAAGACAAAGTTTTTGCGATTATACGAGATATTTCTGAGCAAAAAAGAGCAGAACAAAAACTAAAGGAATCTGAAGAAAAATACAGGCACATTTTAGAAAATGCTTATGACTTAATTACAATTTTTGATAAAAACTTCAAATATGAATACATTAATGAAAAACCATATCTTAACCTACTTGGATATACAACAAAAGACTTGATAGGAAAATCTGGTATTGAATTCTTACATCCAGATGAAAAATATGATATAATCGAGCAATTTAAAAAAGTAATCACTGAAGGAAGGGCATCCGTATTTGTACGATTGAAACATAAATTAGGACATTATGTTTGGACGGATACTATTGGTACATTATATGTTGATAGGGAGGGTAATAAAAAAGTTATCGCAATTACTAGAGATGTAACTGATAGAATTACTGTCGAGAAGGAATTAAAGAAAACAGAAGAGAAACAACATTTAATCTTAGAAAATGCGAATGATCTAATTACAATATTAAACACTGATTTTAAGTACGAATTTGTAAATGAACACGCCTATATTAAATTATTAGGTTATAATAAGGATGATTTAATTGGTCATACACCATTTAAATTCATACATCCTGATGATGTGCAAAAGACGGTTAATATATTAAGAGAGGGGTTCCAAAAAGGCAGTGGAGAAAATGTTTTTAGATTTAAAAATAAAAATGGTCATTATCGGTGGTTCGAGAGTAGGGGAACAACATTCATTGATACAAATGGGGAAACCAAGGGATTGATTATTAGTAGAGATATTACTGAAAGTAGAGACGCAGCTCAGAGATTAAGAGAATCTGAAGAAAAATATAGATTGATTTCAGAGAACACAGATGATTTAATTGTTGTGTTTAATGAAGATAATATTATTGAATATCTTAATGCTGAAACACATTCAAAAGTTTTGGGGTATAATTTTAACGAGTTCTATGATAAATCATTTAGAGATTCATTAGTACATGAAGATGATTTAGAAATAGGAGAGCAAAGTATAATCAAAGGATTAGATAGAGGAAATTTTTATTATCAATTTAGATTAAAACATAAAAGTGGGAATTTTCTGTGGTTTGAGGTTACTGGGAAATCATTTTTAGATAATTCGGGGAATAGAAAATTACTATGTGTTTCAAGAAATATCAATGACAAAAAAATAGCTGAACAAAAGATCAAAGAATCTGAAGAAAATTTCCGAACAATTACAGAGCAAGCATTTATTGGAACTTTAATACTTCAAGATGACAATGTGGAGTATATAAATGATGCCCTACTACAAATTTTCGACTTTTCTTATGAAGAAGTTGAAAATTGGAGAAAAAAGGATCTTCTTAAGCTTATTTACCCAGACGATTTGCAATATTTAAGGGATTATCGTGAAAGCTTGCGAGCTGGAGAAGCTGATATCAAACAATACTATTCTTATAGAGTGTTTACTAAATATGGTAAGTTAAAATGGATTGATCAATTCTCTAAACCAATTATTTACCGTGGAAGACCAGCAGAATTAATCACTATCATGGATATCACTGAAAAGAAGAAAGCTGAACAGGAATTAATAAAACTAAACAATTTAAAATCTGAACTACTTAGAAGAACATCTCATGAGTTAAAAACACCACTTGTTTCGATTAAAGGGTTCTCTGATCTCTTATTAACTGTGCATAAAGATAAGTTAGATGATTATGTGTTAGCAACTGTTCATGAAATCAAACTTGGATGTGAAAGACTTGAGAATTTGATACAAGATATATTGAAAACCTCAGAATTAGAAAGTGAATCAGTTGAACTAAAAAAAAGAGAAGAAGATTTATCTTTTTTAATAAAATTATGTATAAAAGAACTACAAGGCTTAATTAGGTTAAGAAATCATGAAATTAGTCTAGATATTCATGATAAGCTAATCACTTGGTTTGAACCAGATCAAATTCACCTTGTCCTGAGTAATCTGTTAAGTAATGCAATAAAATTTACCCCTCCTGAGGGAAAAATTAAAATTGGATCTGCTTTAACACAAGATTATATTTTAATTTCAATACAAGATAATGGAATTGGAATTACAAATGAAGAAAAGAAAAGATTATTCTCTCAATTTGGAAAGATAGAACGATATGGGCAAGGTCTTGATCTTATTACTGAGGGTTCTGGTTTAGGATTATATATTACTAAAAAAATCATTGAATTACATGGGGGAATGATAAAGGCAAAATCTGGTGGAAGAAATAAAGGATCCACTTTTTACTTCACACTTCCCTTGATTAAAGAAAGTGAATAGTAGATAATTCTCTTCAAAAGGATTGAAAAGGAATCATAATTCATCACTATCTAGTCTTTTTTAACGCACTTCGAATTATATTAATTATGTCAATAAAAAAAAAAGATGCTGAAATCCAAGCAGATAAAATAGTTAAAAGAATGATAGAAAAAAAAGAGAATCTATCAAATTTATTAACAGCAATTAAAGCTAAAGATGATTCTATTAGATATCCAAATGCAATTGCTTTAGAAATTCTAAGTGAGGAATATCCCGAAATGATATATCCTCACTGGGACTTTTTTGCTGAATTACTCCAATCTATGAATGCATATCATAAATCAATAGCTATTTCTATAATTTCAAACTTAACCACAGTAGATAAGCAAAATAAATTTGAAGATATTTTTGAACAATTTTATAAACTACTTGATGATAAAAGTGTAATTGTTTCCAGAAAGCTTGCAATGTATTCTGGGAGGATTGTTAAATCTAAACATTCCTTAAGACATAAAATCACAACAATCTTACTTAACATAAATGAAACTCAACATAATCCAAGTCGCAAGGATTTAATAAAAGGAGATATTATTGAAAGTTTCAATGAATACTTTGAAGATATAAAAGAAAAAGAGAAAATTATCAAATTTGTTAGAAGTCAATTAGGAAGTAGTAGTCCTAGTACTGTGAAGAAAGCTAAAAAATTCCTTTCAAAATGGGAGAAATAATATACCTATCAGGATAAGTAACATTTTTGTTTATAAGTCTTAAAACTTTTAATCCTTCCAATTATTATATAGAGTTAAATCAAATTCAAATAATTGTGAGTCAAAATGGTTGAATTTAATCCAAAAGTGTTAAGTAAAGAGGAATTAAGAGCAATTTCATCGGGTGTCAACGAGGAAGAATTATTATTATTTGATAAACATTTATTACCGAATTATTATGATACCAATGTTTTTATTGAAGCTAAAGAACCGGGATCTCCTTGGGTTATTGTAAAGGACTTTAAAACAGGAGAAATATCAGAAAAACTTGATTGCACTGCTCAATATTGGTCCTTAGCATTGGGCTTTGCACATCCTGATGTAAATTATGCTGTGGCAGAACAAATGAAAAGAGTCACTCATATTAAATCGGAGGGTGTATTTCCCTCTCGAGCTAAGTTTATCAATAAACTATCTGAATTATGTCCGGGTAGATTGAAAGGTGGAAGAGTCGCAATTAATAATGAAGGAGGAAGTATGGCAATTGAATCTGCTGTAAAGTTTGCATTAGTAGCATCAAGAGGCGGAGATCATTTCTTAACCTTTCGAGGGGGATATCATGGAAATACTTTAGCGATGGCAACAGCATCTCAACCTTTCCACGCAATTACCAGATATAAATCTTTCGGAGTAGACTTCTTTACAAGAGTACCGCAGCCATATTGTTATCGTTGTTTATGGAATTATAAAAACGGACTATATGGTAAAAAAGATCCCAAATGTAATTTAGAGTGCTTTAATCTTGTAAAAGAATATTTAATGGGCCTAACATCAAGAAGATTAGCAGGAGTTATTTTAGAACCATGGCAGGCAGCAGGAGGTCATGTTCCATTTCCACCAGAGTTTCTTATTAAATTAAGAGATGTGTGCGAACAGGAGAAGATATTCATAATTTATGACGAGTCTCAGACAGGTGTTTGGAGAACAGGCAAATTTTTTACTTTAACAGAAAAATATGAAAAAGAACTAGGAATTGATGTATCACCCGATATGATGTGTTTCACAAAAGCTATTGGGGGCGGATTTCCTTTAGGGGTTATGATTGTCTCGACAAAGATAAAGAAAAGATTTGGACCTACTGAAGATCATACCACTTTTTGTAATACGCCAATAGGGTGTACAGCGGGACTTGCATCCATTATGGTTATTGAAAGGGCTAAAATTGGGGAAAATTGCGAAGAAAGAGGTAAACAAATCACTACTAGATTAAAAGAACTCCAAGAAAAATACGATGTTATGGGCGATATTCGTGGACCAGGTTTATTTATAGGAATTGAGTTAGTAAAAGATCAAAAATCAAGAGAACCTAATACAAACCTCATGGAAGAAATACTTCATGAGGGCGTTAGACAGAATGTTTACTTTGGACCTAGTATGCCATATTTAAGTGGAACAGGAAAGTTATTGAAGCGAAATTTAATAAAAATAAAACCACCTCTCAATATCACCAAAGAAGATGCTGATTTCATCTGTGATAAGTTTGAAAGTGTGTTAAACAAATCAATTAATAATTTAAAATAACACAGCAATGAATTCTCGAGAGCGTGTACTCATAAGTATTAACCATAAAGAACCAGATAGAGTACCAATAGACCTTGGTGGAACTCCAGTTACAAGTATTTCTGCTATAGCTTACTATAACTTAAAAAAACATCTTGAAATAAAATCAGGGCAAGTAAGGGTTTATGACCTTATGCAACAACTAGCTATCCCCGAGAAAAACATCTTAGATTTATTTAAAGTTGATATTTTAGATATAGGACGGACTTTTAATACTTTTGATGAGGATTGGTACGATATTCATGTTAATGAATATGATTTGCATTATCCAAACTGGACTCATCTAAAACATAACCCTGATGATTCATATGATATCCTCCATCGTGATGGTACAATAATTGCCAGGATGACAAAAGATGCTTTAGTTTTTGATCAGATGTATTACCCATGTAAGGAGGATTATCCTACAACTTATTCAGAGTTTCAAAAAATGATTAATAAAAATCCTTGGGCTGCTGTTACCACACCTCCATTCAGTAATGTCGGTCAAAAAAAATTTTGGAAAACTTTAAGACAAAATGCAATTACTTTAAAAGAACAGTCAAATAAGGTAATAGCACTCAACTTAGGAAGCACATCCTTTGAATTTGCAAATTCGTTTAGGAAACTAGACAAATTTTTAATTGATATAGTACGAAATAGACCTAAAGTTGAAAAATTCCTAGATTTTTTACAAGAATTCTTTTTAAACTCACTTAATGTAATATGTGGTTATTTGGGAGATGTGATTGATGTTATTAAAATCGGTGATGATCTTGGTGAAAACAAAGGTCCATTTATTAGCCCTAAATTATTTCGAGAGATTTTTAAACCCAGAATAACTGAGATATGCGATTTTATTAAAAAGAATAGTTCAATGAAAATCTTTTACCATTCTTGTGGCTCTATTGTACCTTTAATACCAGATTTAATTGAAACAGGGATTGATATTCTCAATCCAGTTCAAATAAGTGCAAGGGATATGGATCCTAAATTTCTAAAAGAGAATTTTGGTAATGATATCACTTTTTGGGGAGGAGGTGTAGATACACGCAATGTTATTAATAGGAAAAAACCTGAAGAAGTTAAAAAACATGTATTTGAATTACTTGATATATTCTTTCCTGGAGGAGGATACGTTTGGAGTGCTATACATAATATTTTACCGGACGTACCACCCCAAAACATTATTGCTACATTTGAAGCGATTGAGGAATTTAATGATAAGCTTTAAGTATATCTAAACAATCTTTTTTTTAAATGATGCTTAGATATTGAATTGAATTAGGTTTAAATGAAAACTCATTCTTTTTATATGGAATCATTTTTATTAGAGGTATAAAATTGGCTAAATATAAAGAAACTCCTCTTATCTCTTTTTCATTAAGAAGAAATTTGACTTTATCAAATTTGAAAAACCCAAACTGCCCATTTATTTCATGTAAAGAGCCAATTTTGTTATTTCCAAAGAAAACTGAATGAGAAGAATTTGAGTTGAAACCTCGTTGTGAAATAACAGTGCCAATGTTATAATGAGGAATCCCCCCATCCAAAATACATTCTTTATTATGAACTTTACTAATAACACCATAAATTGGTATTATTTGGCGATAAAAATGTTGTGGCAAATTTGCAAGTATCATTTCGGGATAAATGGATTGAATTGTCACTGGAATTCGGTTTATATTTATATCTTCACTTACTTCTTGATTTATATGTTTTTTTTTAAGTGCTAATGAAAAGTTAATTCCACCTCTAGCACGTATAGCATTGTTAACAGATCTAATCTCCAAATGTATGTGAGGACTTGACCAATAAGCAAAGTACCCATTTCGTATTGTCTCTCCCAAAATATTACCTATCTCAATATTTTCTCCCACCTCTAAATTAGGGTTAACGTGCATTATCTTCCAGACAATTTCAGAATTTTTTGGATTACTGATCAAAAGTAGATAATCCTTATCAATTCCCTCAGGAAATATAGGTTTTGGAGCAACTAGTTTCCTTATTTTTAGGATCTTTCCCGAAACGGGACTTAAAACCTTATAGTTTTCTAATTCAAGTTTTTGGTATATATCAATTGCAAGACCATGTTGATGTGCATAATAAGGAGATGTTCCAATACTAAAATGACTAGTTTTGGGGATTGATATTTGAATATCATCCATTTTAACAATATTATAAAACTCAGATGTTGACATAAGTGATCTTAATTATATTTATCCATTTTCATTACATTCGATGAACAAAAGAAATTCAAACCTTTTATTTTGAAATGCAAGTTTTTAAAAATGTTTAACATTATTATCAAAATGTCATTTTTTATGTATTTTTCTAATTCCAGACTAATTCGGATGATATTTTATGACTAGTGTAGAAATGGATATGTTTTCCCCGTCTGAAAGTGTAAATTTGAAGGGTTTATTGAAAAATCCAGAGGAAGATTTTCAGAAAGTTGTTTCCTTATTAGAAAGAAAGGTTATCGAAAGCAATAAAGTATTCAAAGAGATAGATGAAAAATATCGATCTCTAATTGAAGGATTGACACATGTGGGAATTGGTATTGATATTGTCACCAAGGAATATAAAGTGTTATTCCAGAATCAAATCTTAAAAGAAAGGTTCGGAGATTGTAGAGGAAATAACTGTTATAAGAGTTATATGGGTTTAAAAGAACCATGTGAATTTTGTTCAATGGAAGAAGCTTTGAAATATAATAAAGTTGAACGGACTGAATTGGATGCGGCAGATGGGAGAGTTTATGAATTAATATCTGCTCCATTTCCCAATCAAGATGGCTCAATTGATAAAGTAGCTGAAGTAATAATCGATATTACCGATCGTAAACGAGCAGAACAAGAATTAAAAGAATCTGAAGAAAAGTACCGTTATTTTATTGAAAATTCTATAGAAGGTGTATGGGTAATAGATGAAAATGCTAAAACTATATTAGTTAATTCAAGTATGGCAAAAATGTTGGGGTATACTACTGAAGAAATGATTGAAAAATCTTTATTTACATTCATGGATAAAGACTCTGCTGAAATAACTAAATTCCATCTTGAGAAAAGGAAGAAGGGAATTTCTGAAGAACGTGATGCAATCATGATTCGGAAAGATGGTAGTAATGTTTTTTTAAGAATTAGAGCTACACCCATATTTAATATAGAAGGCAATTATGAAGGGTCATATGCATTCTTAGCAGATATTACTAATCCTATAAAAATTGAACAAGCTCTGAAAGAATCTGAAGAAAAATATAGAGTACTCACAGAACAATCATTAATGGGTATATTCATAATGCAAGATGGTAGATTCAAGTATATAAATCAAGCTATTTTGGATATTATTGGATATTCTGTTGAAGAAATGTTAAACTGGACTGGACAGGATATAGGTAAGACAATACATTCCGATGATCTAGAGAAGATTATGTATAATCTGAGTCGAAGTCAAGAAGGTGATTTGGATGAATTTTCCAGTTCTATTTTTAGGCTAATAACTAAAAGTGGTAAATTAAAATGGGTTGAAGAATACAATAAAAAAATAAATTATCAAGGGAAACCTGCTAGTCTTGTAACATTAATAGATATTACCAGTAAGATTGAATCTGAACAAAAATTAAAAGAATCTGAAGAACAGTTTAGAACCATTGCGGAACAATCATTTATGGGGATCCTTATAATACAGGATGGAATATTTAAATATTATAACGAGCAAGCAAGAAATTTAAACGGATATTCAGATGAAGAGATTCAGAATTGGGAACCCTATGAATTCTCTAAACTTATTCATCCAGATGATAAAGAGTTTGTAATTGAACAAGCACGTAAAAAAGAGTCAGGTGATCCAGATGTAGTAAACCATTATCAGTATAGATTAATTAAAAAAGATGGAGATATAAGATGGGTAGAAAATTTCTCAAAAACCATAAATTATAAAGGAAAAACAGCTGATTTTGTGATGACATTTGATATTACCGATAAAATTAAAGCAGAGAATAAAATAAAAGAATCTGAGGAAAATTTTCGAACCATTGCTGAAGATTCTCATCTTGCGATAACAATCTTACAAGATGATTTAGTGGTATATACTAACCAAAAGATGGCTGATATGTTTGGATATGATAGAGAAGAAATGTTAAATTGGACGCAAAAAGAGTATACTAAAACGGTGGCAGAAGATTCTTTAGAATCTGTAATGGAACAAGCACAAAAGAAACAATTTGGAGAACCTGACATAATTGCCCAATATCCAATACACGGTGTTAAGAGTTCTGGAGAAAAATTTTGGGTTGATAATATCTCTACAACTATCATGTATAATGGGCGCACGGCAGATCTGGTAACTCTTATTGATACAACAGCGAAACGAGAAGCAGAACAAAAATTAAAAGAATCTGAAGAACAATTCAGAACACTTACAGAACAATCATTTTTAGGAATCTCTATTCTACAAAATGATATTATTAAATATGTCAACAAGCAACTTGCTGATATGGTTGGATACAAAGTAGAAGAGATTATGAAATGGGGTCCAGGAGGTTTTCTTAATGTCATCCATCCTAAAGATAAACAAATCGTTGCTGAACAAGCTAAAAAAAAACAATTAGGTGAATCAGATGCCATTACTCAATATCAATTTAGAGCAATAAAAAAGAATAGAGAAATGATTTGGTTAGAACTTTTCTCAAAAACTATCAATTACAGGGGAGAACTGGCTGATTTTGTTACAATTCATGATATAACTGATGAAAAAATATCTGAACAAAGATTAAAAGAATCAGAAGAAAAATTTAGAAATATCGCAGAACAGTCATTTATGGGGATAATCATCATACAAGATGGGTTATTTAAATACTTTAATGATAGAATTTCTGAAATGAATGGGTATTCGACAGAAGAGATGAAAGATTGGGGCCCTTATGAATTTTTAATAGCAATCTATCCTGAAGATCAAGAGTTCGTGAGGGAACAGGCACGTAAAAAGCAAGTAGGCGATCCGGATGTGATCCATCAGTATCGATATAGAACAAAAATGAAAAATGGGGAAATTAGATGGACACAAATTTTCTCGAAAACTATAACTTATGAAGGTCGTTATGCAGATTTAGCAATGGTAATTGACATTACCGATAAGATTAAAGCTGAAAAGCAATTAAAGGAATCGGAAGAAAAATTCAGAAAAATCACAGAAGAATCTCTCTTAGCAATAAGTATCATTCAAGATGATACTATTAAATATGTAAATCAGGAAATGGCAAATTTATATGGATATTCCGTAGAAGAAATGTTAAATTGGAGACCAGATGAATTATTAAAAACTGTAGCAGAGGAATCATTAGAAACTGTAAGAGAGCAATTAATAAAAAAGCAGACTGGTGATCCAGATGTTATTATTCATTACCCTATTCAGTGTATAAAAAAAAATGGTGATTTGTTCTGGGTTGATAACCTCTCAAAAACAATGATGTTTGAAGGGAGACCAGCAGATTTAGTTACCCAAATTGATATCACAGAAAGAATCAAAGCTCAACAAGAATTAATCAAATTAAATCAGTTGAAATCTGAATTACTTAGGAGAACTTCACATGAGTTAAAAACTCCTTTAGTCTCCATAAAAGGTTTTTCAGAACTCCTACTGGAAGTGCATAGAGATAAACTAGATGCTTTAGTAATCTCTACGATAAACGAAATTAAACAAGGATGCATCCGTCTTGAAACTCTTATTGGTGACATTTTGAAAACTGCGGAATTAGAATCTGGTATAATCGAACTTCATAAAGAAGAAGAAGATCTCTCTTTTTTGGTTAAGTTATGTGTAAATGAGTTAAAAGGATTCTCAAAATTGAGAAATCATTCTATAAATGTAGAATTACATGAAAAGTTAAGAACAGAGTTTGAAAAGGAGCAAATTCACCAAGTAATTAGTAATCTCTTAAATAATGCGATTAAATATACTCCTCCAGGTGGTTTAATAGAGATCAAATCTGACATTGGAGATAATTTCATAATTCTTTCAATAAAAGACAACGGGATCGGTTTTACCGAAGAAGAAAAAACTCGGATATTTACACAATTTGGTAAAATTGAGAGATATGGTCAGGGTTTAGATATTATTGCAGAAGGATCAGGATTTGGATTGTTTATATCAAAAAAAATTATTGAATTACATGGTGGAGATATTTGGGTGGAATCTGAAGGGAGAAATAAAGGTTCCACCTTTTACATGTCCTTACCATTAGTTTAAATTAAGAAAAAAAGGGTTAATTAATTATATTTTTACCCTTAGGATTAATCATTTTTCATTTTTGTTTACTCTTATATTTGAAAATGAAAAAATAAGAACAGAAAAGAATAAAAGCAGAATTGGGATTGATATCGTAATAGGTATATAATTTTCTCCATCAGAACTAAGAAATAACGCCCCAGGGATTGCGAATAGTAATGGAACTAATTCACTTACAATTGCCATAATTATAGCTTTCTTTTTTGAGACGAACCCCATAAGATGTCTCATTACATAGAAAAAAGCTACAAATCGGAAAAAGTAAATTGGCACATATTGAAAAACTGTAAACCATCTAAAACCATCTAAACCGCGGTATTCCCAAAGAATTGCCAAAAATCTATTTGGTCCTGGCCCTAAATCTATTTCGAAACAATATGGTATAAGAAATATAACGAGAAGAGAAATAATTCCGATAATGTATTTTATAATGATTCTTAGATAACATCTTATAGAGGATTACTGGTTTAATTATAATATTGTTACTGACTTTATAGTTATTTAAAATGATGGTTGTTTTAGCTACCGTTTTCAATATTACATCTAATTCTTGATAAAAGATTCATTTTTAATAGCTAAAAAGAAGTATAAAAAATGTTAGAAAAAAAACGCCCGTAATCCCAAAAAAGTCAAAATTTATTATCATTGCTTTCTTTTTTTTTAACAGTTCTTTAGAAATAAAGAACATTAAAATTTTAAAATTTTAGTTGAAGTTGAAATAGTTTGGTAAAAGGAACAGTAAAATGGTTTAATAGCCGAAAAGGTTATGGATTTATAAATTCGGAAGAAGGTGCTGATGTTTTTGTTCATTATACTGCATTATCAGGTAGAGATGATGAATATAAAACATTGAATGAAAATGACAAAGTAGAATTTGAAGTTGTAGAGGGTCAAAAAGGACCTCAAGCTAGCAATGTTGTAGTAACTGAAAAGGCTCCTCCTAATCCATATAATAGAGGCAGAGGAAGAAATTTTCGCTTTTAAATAATAAGTGTTTGTAAATCTTCAAAAAGGAAAATATAATATAAGAAATAAATAATAATTAGTAAAAATCTGTTTTTGCGATTGTTATCGAATCTTATCTTTTTTTTTTATTTTATTTTTTTAAAAATATTTCAAATCTTTAATTAGTATAAGATAATATATTTGACCTATAAATAATAAAAAATATGATTAAAGGAGAATATTATTTAAATCCAGATTTTCTGGAACTAAATTCCTTCGTTCTAGCCAAGAGATTTCATGTTTTAAGTATCTCCAGGATATTTCACACTTTTCTTTTTGACCTTTAACAACTGTTTCAAATTCCCAGGGATTTATTACTACTAAATCACCTTTTCTTATCCATACTCTTTTCTTTATCTTACCTCGGATCCGTCCTAAACGATGTTTTCCATCCTCACAATAAACTCCCATCCGTTCTTGACCATAAATATCAGTCACGCGTGCAAACATTTCCCCATTTCTCCTATATGGCATTTTTACACGTTTTACTTCTGGTTGTGGATTTGGTCCATAGGTTTTTCTTCCTCTCTTAACTTGGTTTTTTTTCATTTTTGGCATAAAATTTAAACTCTTTTGATCTTTAAAATTGTAAATCCAATTTTCGCAAAATACCAAAAATCAAATACTAATCAATTTATTTGATTGGCTGAAATCGGGATATATATATTGTATAGAACTTCGCAGTAGGCGAATTAATATTTCAAAAATAAAATACTATCTAATATGTATTTTTACAATCCAATAAGGTAGAATTAGATCGCATATGTACTTTATGTTTTTTTATTTTTTATAATATCTAATACTCAAGAAGGAGAAATTTTTATTTCTATTAATTCATTTTTAGAGGATATTTTCCGTATTCCTCTAAAGGTTTTCTCATTGTAAGAAAATTTTCTAATTTTACTACTGGATTAATTTTATGTCCTGATGAAAAAATATAACCACCACCTGAGGATTCTACAATATGAAATAAATTAACCCTAATCACATAGTTTATTTCCAAATATTTATTCCTTTTGCTTTTAGATCATCTAAGACGTTAATTGTTTTTTCTCCTTTCTCAATAGCTAACGGTGTGTTTACAATAAATAAATCTGTAAGAGAATGAAGATCTAATAAAGAAGCAGAGATTGTTTTTATTGGATTATTGTTTAACCATAGAACTTTTAATACTTCAAGAAAACCTATATTTTCATGAAGAGCAGTAATTTTGTTATTACTTAAATCTAAAATTTCGAGATTTGACATTTTGGAGGAAAGGTTAGGAAATTTTTCAAGTTGATTAAAACTTAATCCTAACACTCTCAATGACACCATTTTATCTACATTAGGAGGAAGAATTTTTAACTGGTTGCCCCAAATAGATAGGATTTCCAGGTTTTTTAATTTTGATATTGATTCAGGTAATTTTTGAAGTAAATTATGATTTAAAAGCAATTCTTTCAGATTTTTTAGATTTCCAATCTCCACAGGAAGTTCAATTAGATGATTGTCACTTAAATCTAATTTTTTAAGAGAAGTTAGAGTTCCTATTGAAGAAGGAAGATAATTTAAATTATTTTCAGTTAAATAGAGATTTTCTAAGTGTTCTAAATCTCCTATTGAAGAGGGAATTCTTTTTAATCCGCATCGACTAAATCCTAAAGCAATAACTTTATTGTTTTTAGAAAGAAATCCCATTTGGGTTTGTTTATTAATTAAATCAACAGGTTTTAAGCGCCCAGTTAAAAATATCTTAGAATTGTTCAGATTGACACGAATTATTTCTAGTAGGGTTTCTACTTCAATAAAGTCAAGATTATTCCTGTATTTTCCAACAAACTTATTTTTTAATTGTTCGAAAAGTACTTCCATCAATAACTCAATTTCTTCTTTATTAAAATATTCAAGGTAATTTTCTTGAATTAGATATTGAGCAACACTTGTATAAAGATTGGTGAGTCTTTCAGCAATTTCATCTTTAAACACTTTCTTTGCTATTGGATCTCCTACATCAGTCAACTTTTTGAGAAGTGGAAACGCTAAATTACTATGAAGCAGACTAGTATCATAAAAATTTTCAGACCATGCTTGGAGATTAGAAGCGTGACCCCAGAATTCAACTTCAGGATTTAGGTTATTATATTTCACCTCATATTCTAAAGAATGATCGAGTCTTTCACTGACATCATCAATGGACATCAAATCCTCGAAATCATCGACATTTTCTTTAGGAATTTCGATTAATAAGTATTTACATTGGAGAAATTTTTCATTCTTAACATAAATTACAGTTTTACCATGTTCAAGTTTTAATGTAATGAAATCATTAATCTTGTACTGAGAAATTTCTTTTTTTGTTGGTTTAATATCTTCAATTGAGAATTTGATTTTAGTTCCACATTTACGACAATAATTATATGTAGTTTTATTGCGAGTTCCACATTTGGGGCAAAATAGCATCTTATCTTAATGAAAATTGAAATTAAAATAATTCCTTTTGGTAATATTAGGTTTAGATTTTTTATACTTATTTTCTTTATATATATTATATGGGTGAATTTAATGATTGAAATATATGAAAAAGGTAAGAAAAAGGATAAAATTATAGGCCTTATTGACGGGAAGAAATATTTGAGTAAGAAGAAAAAATTATATGGTTATTTAGATGGAAGCGCTGCTAGAGATAAAAACGGTTATCCATTGCTGTATATAAAAGATGATGGAAAAATAACACTTAACGAAGATTGGAATTTTGAAGAACAAGGATATTTAAAAGAGAATAAGATTTTTTATAGCGGAAGTGATGAGCTTATATTTTCTTTTCATAAAGATAAAGGTGAAATACAGAATCATCATAACAATAAGATGATCTATTTAAGGGGAGAGGGTATTAATAAACTAACAGATATGGATTTCTTTGGTATTAGTGCGATTCTTCTTGAATTGTTTGCTGGTGCAGGGGAGTTTGACGGAGATGATGAAAGTATTCTTGATGACGTTTCGGATATCATTGATGATTTATTGTAAATTTACTAATTTAAAATATTTATTAAGTTTATTTTATTTTTTTTCCTTTACAATCATCACATTCATAATATATGTCAATACGTTGTCCTTTTGGTTTAATCCCAATATCTGATATAATGACATTCCATAATTCTTTAAGATTTTCGGTTTTATAATCGTATATTTTTCCACATTTTATACATACCATATTGATGTGTAATTTCATATCAGGATCGTATCTAACTCGATCTTCAGTAAATCCCAATTTTTGTACTAAGCTTAATTCTTCTAATAAATCTAGAGTCTTATAAACTGTTCCTAAACTTATAGTAGGATAATCATTCTTTAATACTTGGTAAATCTGATCTGCAGATGGATGATCTTCTCTTGAAATTAAAAAGTTATAGATTGCTAATCGCTGAGTGGTGACTTTATATCCATTTCTTCGAAATAGAGCAAATAATTCTTGATCATCCATTAATAATCTATGTTATTTTTATTATTTTTATAAAATAATATAAAAAAAAAGTAGAAAATTCTTATAAAGTGAGATCGAAACGATCTAAATTCATAACTTTATTCCACGCCGCTACAAAGTCGTGCAAGAACTTTTTCTGAGCGTCATCGCTGCCATAAACCTCTGCCAATGCCCGGAGTTGGGAGTTCGAACCAAAAATGAGATCGATGCGGGTGGCAGTCCACTTGAGTTCACCAGTTTCGATGTCATACCCCTCAAATAAGGTTTTATCTTCATTGGTTGCCTTCCAAGTAGTAGTCATGTCAAGCAAATTTACGAAGAAGTCATTTGTAAGTGCTTCAGGTTTTTTAGTGAAGACACCATGCTCGGTTCCTCCGAAGTTAGTCTTTAGAACGCGCATGCCTCCCACAAGCACCGTCATTTCAGGTGCGGTTAGAGTTAACAATTGTGTTTTGTCAATCAGCATTTCCTCAGCTGATACGGCATATTTAGTCTTCTGGTAGTTGCGAAATCCATCTGCCTTGGGCTCAAGAACGGCGAAGGATTCTACATCAGTTTGCTCTTGAGAGGCATCCATACGTCCCGGTGTGAAAGGGACCTTAATTTCATGACCCGCATTTTTCGCAGCTTGTTCAACACCTGCACAACCAGCTAGAACAATTAAGTCAGCAAGCGATATCTTTTTATCGTCAGATTGCGTCCCATTGAATTCAGTTTGGATATTTTCTAAGGCCTTGAGTATCTTTGCTAACTGAGTAGGTTGATTAACCTCCCAATCTTTCTGTGGTGCAAGACGAATTCGGGCCCCATTCGCACCACCGCGCTTGTCTGAGCCGCGGAACGAAAATGCTGATGCCCAGGCAGTCGAAACTAATTCCGAGACAGACAGACCAGAAGCTAGTATCTTGCCCTTGAGTGAGGTAATATCATTTTCATCAACTAGCTTGTGATCAAC
This sequence comes from Promethearchaeota archaeon, assembly GCA_019058425.1. Lineage (GTDB taxonomy): Archaea > Asgardarchaeota > Lokiarchaeia > Sigyniarchaeales > SOKP01 > Loki-b32. The sequence continues at coordinate 3,111 of JAHPYZ010000089.1, read as the reverse complement.
CGCTGGGATGGGATCCTGCCAGATAAGCTTTTCTTCAGGAACCTCAGGTCCTAGGTAACGCGTGATTGGACCCATGTCACGGTGGGTCAGCTTGAACCATGCCCGTGCAAATGCGTCCGCAAATTCATCTGGATTCTCCATAAAGCGCTTGGAAATCTTTTCATAGTCAGGATCGAACCGAAGTGAAAGATCAGTTGTCAGCATAGATGGTGCATTACGTTTACCTGGTATGTGGGCATCCGGTACGGTGCCTGCACCTGCACCTTCCTTCGGTATCCACTGATGCGCACCAGCGGGACTCTTCGTCAGCTCCCATTCAAAATTATATAAGTTCCGGAAGAAGAGGTTACTCCATTTTGTGGGAGTTTGGGTCCAAGTAACTTCCAGACCGCTGCTTATCGTATCGGCACCTTTACCCGAACCGTGGTTACTCTTCCATCCTAGTCCCATATTCTCAATATCCGCCGCTTCAGGCTCAGGTCCCACATGTTCTGCACTGGCTGCACCGTGGCACTTCCCGAATGAGTGACCACCAGCGATGAGTGCCACCGTCTCCTCGTCGTTCATTGCCATACGCGCAAATGACTCGCGAATATCCTTTGCCGCTAAAACAGGATCAGGATTACCGTCAGGACCTTCTGGGTTGACATAAATCAGACCCATCTGCACGGCTGCGAGTGGATTTTCGAGATCGGGTTTATCTTTTTCACCTGTGTGCCAGCGTTCGTCACCCAACCACTCCTCCTCAGAACCCCAGAAGGTGTCTTTCTCCGGTTCCCAGATATCTTCGCGCCCCCCACCGAAACCAAAAGTTTTGAAACCCATCGATTCCAGTGCGACGTTGCCCGCAAGGATCATCAAGTCGGCCCAAGAAATTTTCCGACCATATTTTTTCTTGATTGGCCAAAGCAGCCGACGTGCCTTGTCGAGGTTGACATTGTCGGGCCAGCTACTGAGAGGCGGGAATCGCTGATTTCCACTACCACCGCCGCCACGGCCATCTCCTACACGATAAGTACCGGCACTATGCCATGCCATACGTATAAACAAAGGACCGTAATGACCGAAATCTGCTGGCCACCAGCTTTGAGATTTTGTCATAATTTCAGCGAGATCCTTCTTCAATGCCTCATAATCGAGACTCTTGAATTCTTTTGCATAATTAAAGTCCTCATCCATTGGATTAGATTTGGAGGAATGCTGGTGTAAGATATCTAGATTCAATAGGTTTGGCCACCAGTCTTGGATAGTCGTACCACCTCCAGAAGTGGGCCTCTTCATTTTGCCCAATACTGGGTTTTTCTTTTCTTCATTCATAATTTTCACTACTTTTAATATGAGTATTTTTAATTATTGACTATTATTAAATAGGAAAGTGATATAATAAAGAATTTAAATCAGATTATCAGAACGATTCCTAAATAATAGCTATTATTAATTAGTTATAGTTTTTTTAAAAAAGATTTTGCTTTTACAATATTAATATTATTTTAATATAGGTTTATTCTTATAAGTAAAAAAAAGTTTATCTTGAGAGAATATCCTTTTTCTTCTTTTAACCATTAATCATTTCCTTATCATTTCACCGCATAAGGATATATTTTCATGAACATATTTAGAAAGTAAGTGCAAAGAGTATTAGGAAATTCTATTCCTCTCTTTTGGCTTTAACTATCTTGTATATTAAAGCGGCTATAAATGCAAAAAAGAAGAAAGATACAATCCATCCCCAGGTATAATCGAGTCTGAGGGCTCCAAACAGGAATGAAAAGCAAGCTGCCCACTCGACGATGATATAAGGAACATGTTGGCTTGCTTTCGATCGAAAATCAATCTTGAAAACCTGGTCAAGTAAAAATTCTAACACTAAATAAATGAGGATCAAACTAGGAGAGATTATCAATCTCAATTCTCTTCCTACGATAATATAATTAATTAATACTAAAATAATAGGAAAAATCATGACAAAAAGGATAATTCCAAATACTTTTACTTTATCTTCCTTGTCATTGGCTGTTAATATAAATACACAAATTATTGATGAGAAAAAAACTAAGCTCGAAATAATAAAAATCCAATCAAATAGATCCATTAGTCTCTCGCACCTTTCATTTTAATTGAGTTTAATTAATATCTATTAAAAACGTTTTTGTATAACACTAAACAAATAATAAAATAGAAAAAAAAATTAATTATTGAAGCTTATTCTTCATTTCCATGTAGTAGTCAAGCGATTCTGGGTTACGGAGGGCACCGCGGTTGGCGACTTCCATCCCGTGGATGATTTTAGTAACCGCAATTTCAACTTTTTTGTTTGAAAATGTATATGGAATGCCATCTTCAGGAGCTTGAAATATAAGCTTAGGAACATGCCTTGGTGAGGTTTTTTTTCTTAATGTTTGTCGAATTTTTGTTTCTAATTCATCAGTTAGTTCAAAACCTTCATTTAACAGAACGAACATTACAATTCGAGTATCACCTTCCCATTTCTGTCCTATAACTAAAGAATCAGCAATTTCAGGAAGTTGCTCAACTACATTGTAAATTTCTGCTGTACCAATTCGCACTCCACTTGGTTTTAGCACAGCATCTGAACGGCCCCAGAATGTAATTCCCCCTGTATCACTATGGATAACAATATAATCTCCATGGCGCCATACATTTTTACCCATATCTTTATAGTGATCGAAATATGCGGCTTTGTATTTAGTCATATTTTCGTCATCCCCCCAGAAATAAATTGGCATAGATGGTGCAGGTGCTTCACAAATAAGTTCTGCTTGTTCATCTTCAATAGCTTCTGCTTTATCATCATAGGATTCGACTTTCATTGCTAAAGCCCGACCTTGTAATTCACCAGAATAAACAGGTAAAATTGGTATAGCTCCAGCAAAGCATCCATTAATGTCTGTACCGCCACTTATTGAATTGAAGTATAAATCTTGCTTAATTTCTCGGTATACAAATTCAAATCCTTCAGGGGATAAGGTGGATGCTGTTTGAGAAATCTCTCTTAATGAATTCAAATCATATTTTTCAGCAGGTTTGACTCCAAGACCCATTAAATAATGAATGAACGCAGCACTAGTTCCAAATATAGTAATCTTGTAT
>JAHPYZ010000088.1 GCA_019058425.1 Promethearchaeota archaeon | reverse complement strand
CTACTAGATATTTTAATCTCTCTCCCCCTTTTTCGATTAATTTGAGTATTTCTAATTGTTCATTATCAAGTTTTTCTTTATATAAGTCTGAGAAGAGTTCTGCCCCTCCACAAATTGTTGCAAGTGGGGTCTTTAATTCATGAGCAACTCTAGATATTAAATTTTTTCTAATTTGGTCAAGTTCCTTTAATTTACCTATTTCTTTATTAATTAAGAACTCAGCTTGCTTTCGTTTTGTAATATCATTGAATAATGCTTGAACATAGTATTCATTTTCTACACGAATAAGAGATGCTTGTAAATTTACCCAGATTATACTCTCATCTTTCTTATACATTTGCAAATCAATTCGATGAACTTCCTCTCCTTTAATGAATTTCTTAAAAAGATCCATAATAGTTGGTAAAAAGTTGGGGTGGATTACTGAAATCTTATGAAATTTTTTACCCACCAAATCCGCTTGTGAATAACCAAACAAGGTTTCTGTTCGTGGATTACAATCCACAATTTTACCTTTAGAATTTATAAGAACAATAGAAAAAGGTGTATTTTCATAGAGGTAACGATATTTCTCTTCAGATTCTAAAAATTTTCTTTCTGCTTCAATTTTATCCGTAATATCGATAATAGTAATAAAATCTGCTGAATGTCCTTGATAATTAATAGATTTCGAATAAACTTCGCCATAAATTAATTCTCCTGTTTTTTTATAACCTCTGAATTTGTAATGAGTTACTGCATCGTTTTCACCTAATTGTTTCTTTTTTGCTTGTTCAGCAATCATTTGTCTATCTTCTGGATGAACCATATCAAGAAATTCACCTGGACCCCAATCTTTCATCTCTTCTGGTGTTCTTCCAGCAATAGATGAGAATTTTTGATTTATATATTTAAATTTTCCATCTTGTAAAATTGCTATACCTAATAATGATTGCTCCGCAATATTTCTAAATTTTTCTTCAGATTCTTTAAGTTCACGTTCTAAAGTGAATTTATCAGTAATATCAATGAAAGTACCATCTATTCTTACTGGATTTCCTTGTTTGTCTCTAATTAAATGTGAATTTAATTCTAAAATTATCTTATCTCCATTTTTTTTCAGTGAATGACAAATGTAACCTCTTGCATAATTTTCCCTTAATATTTCATTAACATATTCTTTTCGTTGTTCAGGTTGCTGCCATAAATTTGTTACATTTATATCTTTCAAATCTTCTGTGTTATTAAATCCTAAGATTTTATTAAATGCAGGATTATGTGTTAGCAAAGAACCATTTAAAGTCACCTGATAAAATCCAACATCTAGATTATTTATCATATTGCGATATTTTAATTCTGATTCTCTTAACTTCTCTTCAGCAATCTTCCTTTCAGTTACATCCTCCGTTTGGACAATAACTAAATCAGGCTGAACGAAACCATAATTTACCAAAAGATTTTTCTCTTTATTAATAAACTGAAAATTATATTTCATCTCTCTTGTTATATGGGTTTTTTCACTAAAACACTTATGTAAATCTTTCAAAATATCTTGTCTATCTTTATACATTTCTGAAGCTTTATAACCTAAAAATGTAACGGCATTCCCATCAGTTATTTTTTCAGCAGCATTATTAAAATCGATGAAAATAAAATCATTATTAACCATTTTCCATGTATACGTAGCAATTGGACCCTCTTTATAAAGTGCTCTAAATATTTCCTCGGATTCTTTAAGTTTTTTTTCTGCCTTCATTCGTTTAGTAATATTTTTACCTATACCTAAAATTGCATAAATTTTACCATTTTTCTTTAAGGGCATGGCATAAGTTTCCACAAAAATAAAATTTCCATCTTTTACTTTTATTTTATATTCTCTACGTTTAGATTGCTTTCCTGTTTTAATTATTTCCTTTAAAGTCCCATATGCTATTTTTAATTCATCTTGATCAAGAAGATCTAAAAACTTTATATCTGGTATTTCTATTCTCTCATAACCTAATGTTAGCAGGGTAAGATCATTAGCATCCAGAAAATTTCCATTTAAATCATTAACATAAATTAGATCTAATGAGTGTTCAAATAAATCTTTATAATTCTCTTTTATTTCTTCTCGATGATATGTCATTTAACACTCAAATTTTAATATAATCTGTGATTTTTTACCCTTTTATAGGTAATTTTATTGTAAATGTACTCCCTTTATCCCTACCTGGAGAATTTGCCCAAATTTGACCTTCATGTAGATCTATTATTTCTTTTGAAATAAATAATCCGAGCCCCGTTCCTTGGATATCTACATATTCTAATCCATTTCCGTATCGCTCTATTTTTCCAAACCTAGTAAATAATTTGTCCATTTCTTCTTTTGTTAGCCCAATTCCAGTATCTTGAACTAATAATTCTACACTATCATCTTTTTTTAAGGACTTTACAGTAATTTTTCCATTTGGAGGTGTATTTTTTATAGCATTGGATAAAAGATTCAAGATAACCTGTTCTATTCTTATTTTATCGAATTTTAAAAATAAATCCTCCTTAAGGTCTAGTTCTAAATTTAGTCCTCGCTTTTTAACTAGATACATTAGTTCTATCGTACAATCTCTTATCACTTGGCTTAAATTGTTAGTATCCTTCTCTAATTTGAATTTTTTATACTCTATTCTAGTAATATCTACCAAATTATCAACTAGGTATTTTAGTCTTTTCCCTCCCTTTTCAATCATTTCTATAAGTTCTTTCGTATCACCTTTAAATTGTTCAATATATAAGTCTAAAAGAAGTTCAGCAGCACCACAAACGGACACTAAGGGAGTTTTGAGTTCATGTGATACTCTAGAAATTAAATCCTTTCTAATTTGATCTAAATCTTTTAATTTTACAAGCTCCTCTTCAATAAGAAGATCTGCCTTTCTTTGTTCAGTAATATCATTTATTACTGTTTGTAGTAATATTTGATCACCTAATTTTACTAACGAAGATTGATACTTAATCCAAATCGATTTCCCATCTTTTCTATATATCTCCATTTCTAATGGTGGTAAAATTTCTCCTTTTATGACTTTTTGAAATCGTCTAAGTAAAATTGGTATATATTCCGGATTGATAGCAGGAAGATTTTTGAATTCAATTCCTATTAATTCATCTTTACTATAATTAATTAAATTTTCAAGTGCGGGATTGCAATAAATTACTTTTCCTTGTTGGTCTATTAGTATAATCGAAAATGGTACAGATTCAATTAAATTCCTATATCTCGCTTCAGATTCTTTTAATTTTTGCTCTGCAAGTTTTCTGTTCGTAATATCTGTAATGAATGCAAATGAGCCCTTAAACTCTCCATTCTCATTTAAAATAGGAGAAGCATTTATGCTAGTGCTTAGAAGTGTTCCGTCTTTTTTAATAAATTCGAGTTCATAAGTATCTTTCAAACCTTTCGCTCTACGTTCTCGATAACTACTTATCAATTCTATCATTGGTTTTTTTAGAAAAAAATGCAAGTTTTGACTCATTATCTCCTCTCTAGAATATCCAAGCATTTCGCACAATTTTGGATTAACGAAAATTGTATCATCATTTTCATCCACCGCCCAAACACCTTCCTGAGCATTCTCTACCAAATTCCTATACTTTTCTTCGGATTCTTTTAATTTCTGCTGTGCTTCTTTTTGTATAGTTATATCCATTAATATTAATTGTATAAATTCTTCCTTTCCGATTTTTATCATAGAAGCTGTAGCATAAGACCAAATTATCCCTCCTATAGTTCGATGGATTGGAAATTCAAAATTTGTGGTTTCACCTGTTGAAATAATTTTAGTAAATACATTGTCAAATAATACAATCAATGGTTTATCTCGCTCATTATAAGACCAAAATTCTCTGTAATTCTTGCCAATAATATCCTCTATAACATGGGTTGAAAGTATATTATTTGTAGCACTATTACAGTCAATTAAATTACCTTCTAAATCGAATAATCCGATAGGATAAGGAGATTTATTAAATAATTGATGGTATTTTTCTTCAGATTCCATTAATTTAATTTCTGCTTTTTTACGTTCCGTTATATCTCTTGCTATTATTAGAAATTTTGGCTTCCTATTTTTATCTATATAAATCGATCCATTATTCTCCATCCATTTATAATACCCCTCTTTATGTTTAATTCTCACTTCTGCAAAAGATTCACCCATTTCTGTAACTTCTTTGAATGTCTTAATTACAGCTTCATGATCGTCTGGATGAATAAAACTCATAGCATTTTTTCCTATAAGTTCCTCCTTTTTATATCCCATTATTTTTGAATGTACTTTTTCATTAATATACTCAAAATTCATATTTGTATTTATGATTGTAATTAAATCCATAGCATTTTCAGATATGAACCGATACCTTTCTTCAGATTCTCTTAACTCTTGAGTTTTTTCATTAACTAGCTGTTCTAATTCTTGTTTAAATTTTTCTTCCTCTTCTTTTCTCTTAGTGACATCACGAAATATCCCATAGTATCCTATTATATCCCCGTCAGAATCATATTTTAAATATACAGAAGTTTCACCAATAACTTTATCTCCAGCTTTATTCTTAAATTGATATTCAAAATCAGTTAATGGCTCACCAGTTATATAAACAGAATTAAATCCTTCAAACACCTTTTTTTTATTTTCTTCATCAGTTATATATTTAAAGTTTAATCCCAATAATTCTCCTCTCGAGTATCCAGTAATGTTACATGTGGATTCATTAAAATATGTTAAGTTGCCTTTCAAATCAACTTCAAAGTAGCATTCTTTTATACTCTCAATTACTTGCTTAAATTTATCCTTAGAAAACTCCACTTTTTTCCTAAACCTGCTATTTTTTATTTTTTCTCAAAAAGCATCCATTTTCTGAAGCTATCCTAAAACTCGTACATTTTGTTATTTCTTCTTATGAGGTTAATGATGTATTTAGTATTTATTTTTTTTTTAAAAACAAGTATTTACTTTTACCTAATATTGCTAAATTAACGTGTTAATTTTAATAGCATAGCTAATGAAATAAGCGAAATTTAACTTAGGCTGTTATTATTGTAAATGGTAAGAATTAAAAACTTATATACGTTTGATTTAATACAGAATCTGATTTATAACTATTTTTGATGTATAGATGACAGACTCAAAAAAAGATTATCAAAAAATCCTAGGTTCAGTTCAAAAACCAGTTGTTGGGGAAGCAGGTAAAACTGGAACTTGGAGCTCAAAAAAACCAATAATTGATCTGAGTAAATGTATCCCTGTCAAATCTGGAAAACCAAGTTGCTTTAATTGTTGGTTATATTGTCCAGAGGCTGTAGTGACTAGATCGATTCCGCCTGAAATTGATGTAGTGCATTGTAAGGGTTGTGGAATATGTATGGAAGAATGTCCAGTTAAAGCGATATCAATGGAGGAGGTAAAGTCTAAATGACTGAAAGTGAAGAAGATCAGCTTGAAATTAATAAGAATGTAATGATATTGACTGGAAATCATGCAGCAGCACATGCAATTCGACAAGCAAAAGTTGGTGTTGTTTCTGCTTATCCAATAACTCCTCAAAGTCCTGTTGTTGAAAAAATCGCTGAGTTCATCTCAGAAGGAAAATTAAAAGCAAGATTTGTAAAAGTTGAATCTGAACATAGTGCGATGGCTGTTTTATGTGCTGCGTCTGCAACAGGTTCAAGAGTTGCTACAGCAACATCTGCCCATGGTCTCGAGTTGATGTATGAAATGCTACCTTGGGCATCGGGTAATAGATTACCTATTGTACTTAACCTAGCAACAAGAAGTCTTGGAGCACCCTGGAGTGTATGGACAGATCATCAAGATTTCATAACTATTCGGGATGTAGGATGGATACAATTTATGTGTGAAAATAACCAAGAAGTCTATGATACAAATATTCAAGCATTTAAGATTGCTGAAGATCCTCGTCTATTTTTACCAGTTGTATGCGGATATGATGGGTACATAATCTCACATACGGCCCAGCCAGTTAAATTAGAAAAGCAAGAAATGATTGATGATTTCTTACCACCCTTAAATCACCATATTAATTTATCTGATATTTCGCAAGTAAAAGGGATTGATCCAGTAACCACCCCCCATATAATAAAACGAGCAGAAGGAACTGCTCCTGGATATTATGAATTTAGATATGCCCTTCAAAAATCATTAGAAAGTTCAATCGATATAATAAAGGAGGTTCACGATGAATTTGCAGAGAAGTTCGGTCGATCTTATGGAAATGGTGTATTAAAAGAGATAGAGACGGATGATGCAGAGATTATTATTTTAGCAATGGGTTCAGTAGCATCTCAATCAAGAGTAGCTATTAAAAAACTTAGATCTGAAGGATTAAAAGTTGGATTGATCAGTTTAAAATTATTTAGACCATTTCCCTCTGAAGAATTAAGGCATTTTTTCAAAGACAAAGAAAAGGTTATTGTATTCGACAGGGATATTGGTTATGGATATGAAGGGGTTCTATCTTATGAATTGAAAGCTAGTCTTTATAGTTTAAAAAATAGACCACATATCAAGGGTTTCATAGTTGGACTTGGTGGCAGAGATGTAAAAACAGAACAAATTATCGCAGGTATTCATAAAGCTTTGAATGAATTTAAACAAGGAATATTTACTAATAAAACTGAATTTTTAGGTTTGCGATTAGATGAATTAGGTGATTATGATGAATCAACATACTTTAAAAGGGGGTAGAAAACAATGGTAAATGTAATGGATCTTCCAGAAGAGGAATTTATTTTTCCAGGCACTCGTGCATGTGCTGGGTGTGGCATGGCATTAATCTATAGAATTGCACTTAAAGCGTTAGGTGCTAAAACAATAGCAACCGTACCTGCATCATGTTTAACAGTATTACATGGGATGCAGGGATTTTGTTCAACAAAAATTTCTGTTTACCATACACCTTTCGCTACAACAGGAGCTTCTGCTTCTGGAATTTTGGCTTCATTAGAAGATAAAGGGTTAGAAGACGAGATTACTGTTCTTGCTTTCGCAGGAGATGGCGGAACAACTGATATTGGAGTACAAGCTCTAAGTGGGGCTGTAGAAAGAGGAACAAATTTTATCTATGCATGTTATGATAATGAAGCATACATGAATACTGGTGTTCAGAGAAGCGGGTCAACACCATTAGGTGTACGAACGACAACGACACCTGAGGGAAAAAAAGTGAATAAAAAAAATATGCCCAAAATATTAGAAGCACACGGAATTCCGTATGTCGCAACGGCTAATGCCGCTTATCCTCTTGATTTATTTGAGAAATTTAAAAAGGCGAAGGATATAAAAGGACCTAAATATTTTCACATTTTATCACCTTGTCCTCCTGGATGGGGGTATGAACCAAAAGATACAATAATAATTGGAAGGTTAGCAAATGAAACGGGATTTTGGCCTCTTTATGAAGTTATTAATGGTGAATTCGAAATATCAAAACCCAGTAAAAGATATTTGGATCCCTCCAAACGAAAACCAATAACAGAATATTTGAAAACTCAAAAGAGATTCAAATCTATTGATGAAAAAACAATTAGTGTTTATGAAGAGTATATTAATATAATGTGGAAAGATATAAAAAAAAGAATTGAATATCAATAACACTTTATATTCATTATTATTAGTTTTAATTTTCTTTTTCTTCAATGCAAATTAGGTTCCAAATAGTTATAGAAAAAAATAAAAGCTAATTTTAGTTAAGATAAGTAGATATTATATGCTGAGAACGTTCATATTTGATGAGTCCAAATCTCACTGGATCGAAGAAGAAAATAACTTATTATCACACGACATCTGTGCAATATTAGATGAAGCAAATGAAATCATCTACCTTTGGAGTGGTCCAAAAAACAAAAAAGGAAAATTTCGGAAAGGATATAACCAAGTTAAACAATTAATTTCTAACTTTCCAGAGTTGAACATTCAAATTGTGATGTCAAAAAAGAATTTTCCAATTGAAATTAAGAATAAGATTGGTGTATTATTAGAAACAGTAAATTTAGGAAAGAATAAAATTATTAAATTTAGTAGATTCACAACAATACGTATTTACAGCATTTCTATTATCGCTACTGTTATTTTACCAATTTTTTCATTTATAAATTTGAGTACATCTTTATTTTGGTCACTATCCAATGCAAATTATCGAGTATCTAATACAATTTACGATATTTGGATTAATAACTCGAAAATCTTTTATTTCATTATAGTAATTTTATTTTCCATTAATATTATAATAGGATTAATTGAGAGTGAAAGTCAAGTTATTGTATTTTCTTTATTTGGAGTAATACTATCTATTGGATTAATAGTGTTTTTAAACCAAGGTATTTTTTTATTTCTATTTCAAGAGGGATCAACTTTAACTAATTATTTGATTTCACAAAAAGATATCACCCTCTTCTTAATACAAAATTTAAGCGTGATCTTGATTTATGAAATTCCAAATATATATAAACTAATATCTTTTTTCAAAACCTATCGAAAATTCATTTTTTAACTGATTTAAATGTGGAAGTAGCAAAGCTTCTTACTAAAATAGATAAGGAAGATCTTAGAATTCTTATGGCAATTGAAATTGGAATGAAGAGATCAGAATTCGTAACAGTAAATAATATTAAATTCTATTCGAGATATAAAATGGAAGAGACGCTTTTTCGTTTAAAAAAAGTTCATAAACTTGATTTAATAATAAGAGATGCATCCAAGCATGAAATTGCTTACACACTTAATTCTAAGGCGTATGATTTACTTGCCTTGCATACATTAGTCGAAAGAGACATAATAAGTCAATTGGGACCTTTAATAGGAAAAGGAAAAGAGTCAGATGTATATAGTTGTATGGATGATAATGAAAATATATATGCTGCTAAATTCTACCGTATGGGAAGAACAAGCTTTAAAAGTATCAAACAGTTGAGAGATATTATTGGAGAAAGAGGACACCTGTCCTGGCTTTATGTAAATAGACTTGCTGCAAAAAAAGAGTATGAAGCTCTTGAAAAAATATATATACTAAAGTTAAATACACCCAAACCAATAGGATATAACAGACATATAATTATTATGTCATATTTGAGAGGAAAGGAATTAATTTATTATAAAAGTATAAAAAAACCTTTAAAAATATTCAATAGTATTTTAAAACAATATAAATTAATATATAAAAAAGCAAAAATGATACATGGAGATTTAGGAGAATTTAATATTGTTTTGGATGAAAAGGGTAATATTCTAATAATTGATTGGATGCAATGGGTACCAATAGATCATCCTAATGCTAATTCGCTTTTAGAAAGAGATATTGAGAATATCTGTAACTATTTTCAAAAAAAATTTAATATTGAAAGTAATGTCAGTGAAATTCTTAGTACTTTTTATAAAAATTAAATCTCCATTAATTATTATTTTGATACCTTTCCTTGAATAATAATATCCTCTAGATTTTCTTTTTCGATTACTTTTATTTCTTTAATCCCCGGTTCTAATATTTTTATTAACCATTCTAATTCTAAATTTTTCTTTAAGATTGAAAATCTATAATCCGCATTATTTTTACTTACCCTAACCGACTCTATAATTCCATTTTGAATATGAGGTAAATTCTGGAAAGAAGTTAGTGAAAAAATTGAAAAGAAAACACTATCTCTGAAAGGTAAATATTCTATATCTGAGAGTATTAAATTTAGATCTTTATTATTATGATTATTATTAATTAGCTTGGATTTAAAACTTAATAACATGTTCCAAGATATATCTAATGCTATGTAATTAAAGCTTAATTCTCCTTGCCTTTTTATTGATTTTTTTAAATATTCAAAAAATAAACCTGTTCCACAACCCAAATCTAAAATCCTTTTCCCATTCTCTGGTTTATTTTTTAATACAATTTCATATTTTTCTTCTTGTATTGCCTTATATCTTTTATCATAAAAATATGATGAAGAATTGTATTTTTCAATAATTTTCTTTTTTTTATTTTGATTTTTAGAGTATTCTTCCACTTGGATGACCAAATTAATTTTAGCTCTTGTTTTTAATGTCGTAAGGTTTTAATTCAAAAAATTCTATCTTTAAATTATCTTTTTAATAATTATAATAATAATTGTTTTGATATAAGAATTAAAATGTCAAGTAAAAATAATAATCAACAAAGATCTAAAAATCCTCTACAAATATTACAAAATAGTCAAGGATCCATTATTTTACTAAGATTAAAAGATGGAACTGAATATAGGGGATTATTAAAGGAAATTGATGCTTACATGAATATGATATTAGAGAACGCCACAGAGCTCATGGAAGGACAACCCATTGCCAAATATAATGAGATTTTTATTCGAGGCAATAACCTTTTATTTATTAAGCCGGACGCCTCTCAAATTACATAATTCTAATAGGAAATCTTTATAATTACTACTTATATTTAACATAAGATTTCCTTTACAAGTAAATTTACCATTTAGAATAGTCTTATTAGCTTAATATTTTTGGAATTATCTTATTATTTCTGATAATTGCATAAGATGCTGGATTTGATCCGCGATAATTTGCTGACGAAAATATCGATAACATTCTTTCATTAAAGAACCATCGATATCCTTCAGCGAAGCATTCATGCGCTCTAATTATATATTTAAGATCATTATTTTTCAGAAAATTTTCAAATACATCATTTCCGAAAAATTTAATTCCTGAACCTCTAAAACTTTTTGAAAAACCTCTTAATTCAGATTTAGGGTCATTCCACATAATTTGAAATATTCCTTTCATGTTTGAATTATATATTTCTCTAAAATTCTTGCATTTATACCCTTGAATTTTCTTTAAAATGTCAATATCTTGTGGAATTCCTCCATGTAAGCATAAAACTACTCTATTAACCAAAGCACATATTGGTATTAGATTATAAATACTTAAAATCTCATTAAATTTACTTTGATCTCTGAATCTTGAAATGAAATCTTGATAAAACCCATAATATTCGTTCATTTCTAATGTTTCATGATTTCCTCTTAAAATATAATATTTGGAAGGGTAAAGAATTTTCAATGCTAAAATGATCAATAAACATTCAAATTGCATTGGGCCACGATCGACAATATCTCCTAAAAAGATGACGATCTTGGGGCAATTCTTGTTAATTTTATCAATTAGTTGGGTTAAAGTCTCCAAATCTCCATGAATATCCCCTATTACATAAACATCATCTCCATCTTTTTCTAAACTAAACTCCAGAAGTAAATATTCTTCTTCTAAAATTTTTTTAAATCTCTTTATGATATTTGAAATAATATCAAAATTTAGTATAGAGATTTTTTTCGGGTGTTTTATTATATCGTGTAGAATTGAATTTTCAATTGAATTCAAAATTGATCTAATTGTTTTTCTTTAATAATCTATTTAATGACGCTATTATTTTTATTATAGTTTCTTTTATTTTTATAAATAAAGGAATTTAAAAAAAATAGTTTAATTTCAATGGAAGGGTCATCAATTCAGAAGTTAATAAATAATATTAAGGAACATATTGAGAAATTTGAAAATGAAAAAATTATTGAGAAAAATAATAGTCAGAATCTTGGAATTATCTATACTCCATATCAAGTTGTAGATTATATAGTAACTAATATTTTTAGAATTTACCTTACAAAATTTATAACTTTTAATAATGAATTTAAAGATCAAGCAAATTTGGAAGAACTAATTTTTTCTATAGTCAAAAATCAAGAAACTAAAGAGACAATAATCAGTATAATTAAAAATTTAAGGATACTCGACCCTTCTTGTGGCTCTGGGAGATTTTTGATAATAGTAGCTGAAAAATTATATAAGATTTATCGAATAGTAGAGCCAAATTTATCTGATTTTGAAATAACAAAAATAATAATTGAAAAAAACCTTTATGGAATTGAAATTGATGAATCAGCTATTTTTATTTCAAAATTGCAATTGATTAAATGGTATTTATCTACAAATATCGATAACTTTATGATCAAAAATGTTGATTATAAAAATATAAAAATTACAGAATTCAACCAAATCATAAAGTCTTTAGATCTTACATTTAATTTTTTTAATTCAGATTTTCTTTTAGAGTTTAACTCAGATAAATATGATATAATAATTGGAAATCCTCCATATGTAGAAAATAAAAAGATCAAAAATATTGAATTTAAAAAAAAATTAACTAAACGATTTAATTCAGCATATCGACTATTTGATCTTTCAATACTTTTTATTGAGAGAGCTGTAGAATTATTAGAAAGTGATGGAATTCTCTCATTTATTTTGCCTAATAAATTCCTATCTGCAGATTATGGAAGTAAAATTAGAAATCTTTTATTAAAAGAAACGAAAATTATAGAAATCATAAATGTGTCGTCTCTAACTATATTCAAAAACGCCGCTACATACCCTATTATTTTATCTTTAAAAAAATGTAAGCATAGCAAGGAAAAAGACATATCTATTAAAATTTTTAAAACAAAGAATGAATTAGTTAAAAACAGTAGCTCCAAGACCATAAAATTTAATCAAAATTTAATAAATAAAATACCTTCTAAAGTTATCCCAATTTCTGGAGATATAGAATTAATTAATTACTTATTTAAGAAATATGAAACATTTGCGGAAACCTATAAGGATTTAAAAATTATATATCGACCTTTTGGTTTTTTAAAATATAGTAGACATTTTAGTAATATTAGTGATGAACCCCAATCTAGTAATGATCTATTATTGATTGGAACGGGAAACATTGGAAAATATCATGTAAAGTTTAGGAAAAGAATAAAAATTGCAGGTAACGATATTAAAATTTCTTATTTTAATTATCAAACTAATCTTGAGCACATTTGGGGAGATCTAAAAAGCGAAAAATTAATTTTCAGGGAAATTGCAAAAGAACTAACGTGTAGTTATGATCCAGGTGTATTTACCAATATAACTGGGCTTTATTTCATAAATATTCCTTCGCTTAACACTATGCAATTATTTGGGCTTCTAGCAATCCTAAATTCTAGACTAATGGATTCAGTGTTTAAAACATTGTTTAGTACCTTACATATGGCGGGTGGCTATTTAAGATATAATGGAAGTTTTATTAAAAGACTACCAATGCCTAAAAAACTTCCAGCATTTTTATCACAATTGGGGAAAATTTTACAACTGCTTTCACAATTAAAATATGATTTTGACTCAAATAAAACTGAATTTTCAGATGATTCCGGACTAAACGGATTTAGAAAAATTTATCAAAAGAATCTAAACAGTTTCTTGGTTTTTTTTAATAAATTAAATGATTCTTTGGTGAAAGTATTATTCTTAGATGAATTTTATCTAAAATCCAAAATAGATTATAATATTTTACGAGAAATGTTAGATTTGAAAAAAGAAAAGCAAATATTTCAATTTAAGTTTCTATTCCCAAAATATAATCTGGAAAATTACGAAATCTTTCAAATAAATGAATTAAATGATATCTTGACTGAAATAAGCGATTTATATAACCAATTAAAAAGTAATAGGACTCTATTAAATCAAATGAGTATTATAGAAAAAAAGGATATAACTAAAATTTAGCTCTCACTTAATGTTTCTAGCATTAAATTCAAATTAAAATTAAATTTTATCAAAGATTATATAATAAAACTAAATATATGTTTAAATAAATTAAAAATGTGATTGAGAGCTATGGCTAAAAAAAAGAGTGCTCCACCTAAAGAAGAAGATTATGAACTTCCGAGTGGAAAAGTTGATGAAGAGGGAGACGAAATATTGGATTTAACAGACTGGAAAGATAATTTAGAAGAAGATGTTATATATGAAATTCCTGATGATGACGATATGGTTGCTGATGAGACAGAGGATGAAGAATTTGGTATGGAAGTTGATGAAGTCGTAAAAATGTTGCGAGATGTTAAATGTAAACCATGTCCAGGGTTAAAAAGTAAACCTGATTGTAAAATCGCACATGATCATGGGTGTCCAAAACCAAAGAAGCCATAATACTATATTTTATTTTTTTTATTAATCAGTAAAGTAATTTACATTGATTATATTTTTTTAGTTGAGTAGATTGTTTTGAAATACATTAAAACGCGCAATATTAATAATTATTGATCTTTGGTTTAGTTGGTATATTTGGGAAGTAAATATCTCATTAGGAAATCCTTGCTATACAACGGCTTTCTCGAGATGTTTTACCTTATCATTAACAACATTCTTAATAGTTTACACACCGTTTGAGATATACTGGTCTTTCAGAGATCTTTGGTTTGATCGGTGGAAAAAAATTTTTCTCAAGAATTTAGAGGTATTAAATATTAAAATTGCTGTTCCTGATGGATTGTTATCTGCAAATCTAGTAAAGAACCAAGAACAAGAAAAAATCGAATCAAAAAATACAATAATTATAATTTGCCATGGTTTTTCAGATACAAAAGAGAAACTTCAGTATTTTTATTATCCACTCGCTTATCAAGGTTATGTAATATTAGCTTATGATGCTAGAGGAACAGGTAAATCTAAGAAAACTGGAAAAAGAAGCGATTTTATAAAAAGGATTGACGATTTTAAAAAAATAATCAAATGGGTAAAAAATCAGGATGAATTATCAAAGATGAAAATAAATTGTATTGGATTTAGTATTGGTGCTATTACAGTATTATCTGGAGGTTTTTTAAACAGTGATATTGAAAAGATCATTGCAATTTCATCTATGTCTCATTATAAACCCAATATACCAAAAAAAAATCCTATCGTTATGTTGAGTTATATTTTAAAGGGAGTGAAATTATTTCCAACTTTAGAAGAAATTAATCAATTATCACCTTATTTATTAATAAAAAATGCTAAGAAAGAACTAGCACTGGAAGAATGGAATAACCTCTCCAAAAGAGTCTTGTTAATACATACCAAAAATGATCGTGTCATAAAAATCAAAAATTTAAGAGAAAACAAATTGATTTTAGAATCTCCAGATAAAAATGTACTTATATTGAAGAAAGGAGGGCACTCACAGAAGAAAAATGAGTGCATCTTAGTTGGAACTGCTCTTAACTTTTTGAATTCATAACTATATTACCTTAGTCTTTTTTTTTAAGATTATTCCCATCAAAACAAATTAATCATCTCTTTTATTGTTTCAAGGGCTAATTCTATACTAACATCAATTAGATTAAGTTTTTTTTCAAAGTATTTAGGATCTGATTTTGATTTTTTAATCTCTTCAAAAATGTTGAAGAATTGTTTCTGAGACTCTAATTCCATAGAATAAACTCGGGGACGAGACGTTGCATCACTCATTCTTACAAAACATCCATGATTTATGAAGTTATGGTCAAACGCGGGATAGTAAGTTTCCCATAACCTTTCTTTTAATTTTTTATATATAATATTAGCTAATTTCACGCAGTAATCTCTGCTCTTGTTACTATAACAAAAATAGAATGCTAGTTTTCCTTTTCCTTGATTTCTTAACATATACTCATGGAGTTTTTCTAAAACCGTATCAAATTGTCTATGGGTCAAATTTAAATGAGTATGATCAGCAGAAGGATTACATTTTAAAAATAAAGGTTTCCGATAATAAGGGATATTATATAGCTTTACAATATTTAACACAATCCCTTCTTTTAGCCAATGATCAAACTTATAGAAAAGATTTAAATTTATGTCTAATTCAATAGGAAATCTTTCCAATAAAGAAGTTTCATGAAAATCTAAAAGATATATAGAAATTTTATCATTATCCCAGTACTTTTGAAGTACTCTTTTCATTAAGGAAACATGTTCTGGAACAGGAAGTTTATCTAAATCTTTTTCTCCATCTTCATAGTTCGGAGCAAATGCTCTCCGCCAGAATCTATTAAGATTTGTACCATTTTTTAAGTAATATCCAGATTTATTTTTTTTTTTAGGATTTAAGAACCCATAAGGATTCATTAGTGGTAAGAAATATAGAATCTGATCTTTTCTGATAATACTAGTAATTTTAATTTGTCCTTCTCGCAAATATCTAAAGAATTTTAAAATGCTAAAAAGACCATTATATTCATTATGTTGTGCACCTATAAAGACCTTTACGTGTTTAATTTCATCAATTTTTGAATTGTTAGCAATTTTTACTAATGGTATAATCCCTTCAGAAATCTCAAAGGTTTTATAAAAAGTAAATTCTAAATTCTTAACCTTTTCTAATTCATTTAGGATTTTAATATACAATAATCTACGGTTTGAAATATCCAATAATGCCTTTAATGTATCATGATTCATTTTAATCAATAATATTATTCCAATCTGAAAAATTGACGATTTTACTGTAATTTTTAACAATACTCGTAAATAATACACAACCTATGCAGAACATATTTGCAAAATCCTCTCTTGTTAAATTTAATAGTTTACAGTTTTTTTCTGAGAAACCTATTCCACGCTCTACTTCAATTTGACCATTATAGCCAGACAAATTAACTACAAATTCTTGTTTATTCAAAATTTTTCTTTTAATAAATTCTTCTCGCGCAATCCTAGCTAACCCTCCAATAGGGATAACTTTGCCCTCTCTTTGAGCTAAATAAATTCGTAAATCAAATGTATGTTTTCCTCCTTTCCAATCTATTAACGAGAAATCAGCCATCTCTTGAATCGTGTATGGAAAAGTATCACGAGTTTTCATAAATTTTGCATAAAATTCTTCTTTACTTTCTTCAACTAAATTTTTAATATTAACAGGATTTTCGTCTTTAGAAATAGGAATCACCCCAGCTCCTCCAGAACCTCCACTAGGCTTAATAATAAAAGATTTTTTAAATTTCTTAATAAGAAATTTTAATTTTTCTATTAAGTCTTCCTCAGAATATGCTTTAGTAAATAAAAGATATTTTAGATTATACTTTTTGAGAGTTTCTTTACTAAAATAGCTTGCTAAATAAGTTAACGATTTATCATCAGTTATTTTAAAAACAGGATTTACTAGTATTGAATTTATTTTCCGGAAATCTTCTTTAATTAATTCTGAAAAATTTTCATTCTTGAAACGTCTTGTAATTCCATCTCCTATTAAAACACTTACCTCCTCCCCGTCATATTTAATCCAATTATTAGAAAATGAAAGAGATGTCGATAATTGTTTATAGTCTGCTATTAAGAAAACTACTTCTGCTTTAAAATGTTTATCATAATTATCAGTATTAAAAATCTTGACAGTATGCCCATTAGTTTTGAGTTTTTTTCTAAAATATTCTATCATTATAACTTTTTCATGAATTAATCCATCATTAGCAGTTACCCCTATTATTACAAATATTTTGTTGAGAGTACTCTCATATTTTTTAATCGCTTGATTTATAGCTTCTAAATATCCGTTATATAGAAGAGATTGTTGTTTTTCAGTAACTATTGAAAGTCCTCGATGAGATCCTCCATTTGTCTCTAAAAGGAAAAATTGCTTCCCTTTAGGCTCATCAGATACCATAAAATCAATACTCCCTGCATAGAATGAATCTTTATTATCTAAAATATTGTCCTTGTTTTGCTCCATCTTTTCTAAGGCTATATTTCTTATTTCGTCGATAAATGAATCTTCTTGTGATGCTCTCAAATCGGCAAAGGATACTAAATTCAATCCCAGTGATTTTCCCAAATTAATTAATTCTAAATCTGAATCTGTAATTTTTGATGACATTAATTTTAAAAACTTAGTGAGAAGATCCTCATCCACCATAAATTATAATAATCACACCACAATTTAAATAAATTTTATTGTGATTGAGTAAAAAATAAAACAGAATTGTTATTGAACGATTTTAAAAACCGAAAATAGCGAGTAAAATATTGAGAAAGTTAAAAATTAAAGATACAGATATCCTTGATGGTTTCCTTTTGTGCTAAGTCGTAAACTACCGAGCAAAATCTTCTTTACTTTTAGCTGTTCTTTATAGGTAAAGTTCGAATAGAGTAAGATATAATTTTTTTCGATATTAATTGTAAAAAGAAGTCCTATTTCTATCAATTCTGAGTTTTCAGTCATTAAACCTATTATTACATAGTGGTAAGGAAGATTAACGAGGTCGTTGACATCAATTTTCTTTTCAATAATTTCATCTTTTTCTTTGTCATATTCTCTTTTAATAAACTCCATCATATCCAAAGGGATTGATATTTTTCGAAACTCCTCAAATTTTTTGGAAAATTGACTTTGACGTAAGAATCTTCTCTCATCTTTGTCTTTATCGTAAAAATACTTATTCTCCTCTTCAATTAAATACATTTTTCTATCCTTTCTTAAACTCGAGGATGCCTTCTCTATTACATCTAATTCTTCAATTAAGTCATCATGGAATACAATTAGAACGTCTGGATTTAGTGCTTTTATAAAAAAATTCTTATAGAGAATTCCTGCTTCAGTTTTAATCCATCCATCACTATCTATTAATATGAAATCACTATCTTTGTTTTTTGCAATGTAATCAGAAATCAGATCTTTACAAGAGAGGGAAACTATAAATTTATTATCGCCTTTAGGAAAAGTAGCGCCTATAAAAATGGTTTTCTCAGAAGTTATATTTTCACTTGAGACTATATAATCATGGATCGTGCCTATATTAATTGTAGTGGGAATGTATATAATTTGTTGACCTAAATCAGAATCAAGATAACCTCCTTTAAATCCTTTCTTAAGGAAATTATTAGCTAAATATTTTAGGAATGTTGTTTTTCCACTACTAATTCCTAAAACCATGATTTTTAAAGGTTTATTCTCATTTTTCGCTATACCATCTATAATTTTATCTTTAATTTCAATCCATTTTGGAGAGATCGTGTTTTCTTCAATTTCCATAAGATTATCTGAAATAGTGGTATAAACATCCAATTTTGATTTATCTATAGCATATAAAGGATACTTATTCCCTCCTGGAATAATAAGCATATTGTCTTGTTCACTTCTTTTTGGGGAAAATATTTTCCCAAAGACTTCAATTTTTCCTTCTACTAATGTAATTCTTGCTGGACCTTTTATTAATAATGTATGCCCCTGGGTTACTTCTTTAATCATAAAATATTCCTCCTATAGTTAAAAGTTTTAAAGGGTGTTAATCACATTCACTATTTTTAATAGAGATTTTTGGTTTTTTTATTAATATAGAACTGATATCTTGAGATACCATTTAGTCTAAAATTATCATTCCTAGTTTTACTTTTTTTAAAATATATAAGTCTAATCTTTGATATTTTTAGTAATTTATTTATAAATTTATAATTTAAGGACAAATTTCTTGAATAAAATTAAAAAGTTCTGAAACAATTTGATTATGATCTGGACTCTCTAATATTGGATGGTCATTATGTTCTAGCCAAATTTGTTTCTTCTTTTGAGTACCAATAGTACAGAATATATAGTCCATACTGTTTTTCTTAATATCAGAATCTAAACGACCTTGAAATAATAAAGATGGACAAATTACAAGTGGTAATACTTTTTTCATCTCCTTTAATAAATTTTTTATTTTTATTCCTATATTTACTGGAATCTTATTATAACCAACCCATTTTCCGTCTGTTTCTCTTTTAAATTTTTCTGAAGGTATACGGTGATATTTTACAAAAATTTTAAAAAATGGAACTAATTTAAACAGAAATGATCGAACTCCCACTGGTGCACTAATTGTGAAAATACCATCAAATTCATTATTGGCAGCTAAAATTAAAGTTAATATACCACCCATAGAATGGCCTCCTACAATAATTTTATCGCATTTATCTCTTAATATTCCTAATTCTTCATACAAGGCTGATTTCCAGTCCTCTACACT
>JAHPYZ010000010.1 GCA_019058425.1 Promethearchaeota archaeon | reverse complement strand
AAAGAGGCTCGGATGCTGTCCATCAATTAACAACCTGTGATGAGCAAGAAGATGGTTCTTTTATTTTAAATGGTACAAAGATATTTAACACAAATGCACCTAAATCAAAGTGGGCTGTTTCTTATGCCACTGCTGAAAAAAATCAGGGAAATTTAATGGCTCAATTTTTAATTAATACAAATTGGGATGGGTGGAATTGCGAGCGTGTCGGAATACCGTGGACACCGAAGCTTTATATTGGTAAGGAGCGTATTGAAAATCTGAGAGTCCCCAAAGATTACGTATTAGGAGGAATAGGGAAGGGTAGAGAGCATTTATTTGAAGGACTTGTTCCCGAAAGAATTGCGATTGCCGTAAGATGTGTAAGTGCGTGTTGGGGCGCTTTAGCGCATGCCGTAATCTATGCTAATATGAGAAAACAGTTTGATAAAGAAATATTACTGTTTCAGGGAGTAGGATTTTCCTTAGCAGATTTATGGGCAAAAACAACAGCTTTAACTCATGGAGTTTTAAAGTTCGCAGAAGTATATGATGAAAAACATAAAAAATACAATGGGAAGCTTCCTGATAGAATAAATCAATCAATGGTCTCCTCAGCAAGTCAGTATAAATATAACTGTGCTAATTTGGCTAAAAAAGCATGCTTTGAAACAGCTAATCTGATGGGGGGTGCAGGAGTATGTGATAATACTTTAATGAATGATTATGTTAATGTATCACGTATATTGGAAGTTGTAGGCGGTACAAAACAAATACAACAATTTATTATGAGTAGAGGCTTACGTAGACTTTTTAAAGGTTTGTAAATGTTATAAAAGTCATTGAATCAACGGATATCTTTGTAGATTTAGGATTTTATTATATGGAAACTCAATATCTTGATTTAAAATTCTTAAGAAATAACTATAGATTAAAAGAAAAATATAGAATATAAAATAAAATCAAGATTTTTTACTTATAGATGAATTTTTTTATTCATCTTCTTCTTCTCCCAATAATGCCTCTACTTTATTTTCGAGAGCTTCAATTTTTTGTTCAAGTTCTTCAATTTTTTTATTGGTATCGCATGTAGCACATCCGTCATCCTCATCGCATTGTGGAAGTGTGTCACAAACTTCTTGAAGTTCATCCATTTCCTCTAACAATTTATCTACTTCATCTTGCAGTTCATCAATACTCAAATTTCACACCTTACATTTTTTAAAATATTAAGGATATAATTATTTAATTTTTTTTGGTTTAAAAACTTAAATTAATATGAGACTAGTGTTTTAAATAATTTTTTGTATTATATAAGAAACAATGGGTAATCAAACAGATTTTGAAGAGATTCTTAAAAAATTAAGCGATAAAAATACCATTAAGCGAGCAGAATCAATTTCTGACAATCATATAAGAATTATAAAAATAAATAAAGAAGTTGGATTAATTGAGGCAGAAGTACAAGGTAATAAATTAATTCCATATAAGCTTAATTTTAATATCTCTCAAAAAGCCTTATATGATATCATTTATCATGATTGTCCTGATTATTTAGCACGAAAAAGGCCCAATAATAGATTTTGTAAGCATATTGTGAAATTCTTTCACATTCTAAAGGTAGAAGATCCAGAGTTTGCATTAAAGTTATTAGACGGATATAACTCCAAGATAGTTAAAATTTCTCAGAGTAATCATATTGACTTATCAGATTTTAATCATTTTATAAACAAGGATCTTGAAAAGCAATTGAAGTTTGATTATAAAGGATTTGATTTCTTTTTTGAGTTTGTTGAACTTTCTGATTCAGCAACTGAATTTTTAAGGAATATCTTAATGGAAGCAAAAAAGTTACCCGCAGCTTTGAGAGGATTTCATGGTGGGTATATTGGTGGACTCTTTGATCATATCTTATTGGTGACAAATTACACCTATAGGTTGTGTAATTCCATGAATTACCAAGTAGATGTCAAAAAAGCAGTATTAACTGCTATATATCACGATTTTGGAAAGATATCGTATTATTCTTATATAAAAAAGGACATTTCATCAAAGATCATTGTAGAACGTGAAGAACTAGATATAGTTCATCAGGAAATTGTAAAGAAGTTTAATTATGAGGGGAGGCATCACCATGTTGAAGAAGCAATAGCAATACTAAAAAATAATAAAAATATTCTTTTTTTTGATGATGAGATGTATAAAGCAATAATATTTCATCACGGTCAATGGAGTAAATATTATCCAATAGATATGAATGAGTTAGCAGATTTAATACATGAAGCGGATATGATTGCGAGCCAAACTCATTTTGTCTAATGCCTTTATGATAAGTACTCTTATACTTCTTTTAAAACTTCGATCATTTCAGAGATTTCTTCTCTTTTACGATATTTTTTAATTAATTTTTTGTGACTTTTGATTGATTTTTTTATTAGTTCATGTGTTTCATCAGGAATATCATCTTCTTGAATTTCAAGATCCTGTATCATAAAGTCTAAACCAATAGTCAATTTATAATCTTGTTCAAAGGTTTTCTTAGTAAATGTTCTTATTATAGAAGATTTCCCTACAGCTGCAGCTCCAGCGAGTAAAATTTTAAATCTAAAGTGATTAGAATCCACAATTTCTCCGAGTCTAGGTTTAAAATCGAGTAAAGCGGTGATGGCAAATCTATTGAATAATTTTTCTATATTTTGATCCTCAAGAGCTGATGTTTCAATGTATTCAAATAGATAATATTGATTAACTTTTTGTATGATTTTTTCTCTTGGTATTGTTTCTCCAATATCTTTCTTTAAGTCATTCTTATTTCCTACTAAAAAAATTGGAATGTTCCCAGATCTTTCTCGTATTTCATTAAAATAGTCATCTATTTTATCAAAGGTATCTGGGCGACTTAAATCAAAAACTAAACCTAGGACTGCAACTCCTTTAAAAAAATCAGTTTTAAAAAAGTTAAATCGTTCTTGTCCTCCAGTATCCCATAATGATAATGTGACTTTCAACTTCTAATTAAACCTCTACTTATTTTTATTGCTCCCAAATCCCGATATATTCATCAAAAAGAGTATAGATTTTATTGAATCCCAAATCCTCAAATAACTGTCTAAGGCTCTTTTTATTATGGTTCCATTGTGATCTTCTTTGGTATGAATTAATGCCATCATTATCTAAAAAGAAGAAATCAACCATTTTGAATATATTCTTCGGTAGATATTTACCAAAAAAAATAACCATCTTTAAAATCTTATCCTGAGCAGATATTTCTTTAGGTTTAACTGCGTAAGGTTCACAAATTATAACCTTATGCGATATTTTTTTAGCTATATTAATTAAGTCTATATGTTTTGGGTAAATATGATGTAAAACATCACAAATAATAATAACATCTTTCTTCTCGCCTTGATAATTATCAAAATCAAAAATATCTTTTTGATGTAATATTATCTTTTTCAAATTAATGTTTCTTTTTTTAAGTTCTTTATTTCTTATACGCTTTAGGAATCGATGATTTAAATCTACACCCTCATACTCTATCGCTGGATGTAAAAAACGCATCAAATATCCGGTACCACATGGCATATCTAAAACTGTTTTTGGACCTTTTCCAATTAGTAAAGCTATAGTAAGAAACTTTGTGTCTTGATTATATAGTCTTCTAGTAATTGCGTTATAGAGCCATGCACTACGATATAATATACTTCTGAATCGGGGGATTTCAACTTGTTTTTGCATAATAAAAATAAAATAAATTTGTATTGAAATTATGGTTTTGAAAGCGAATTCATATTTTTTTCAATTGTTTTATTAAGATCCTTAATTTTTTTATCCAATTCTTTAAGTTCTTTTTTAATTTCCTCAAATCTGCTTTCTTGATCACTTAATTTTCTTATATACCGTTCCTTTAATGAAATCGATTGACTATCTTCACCAAGAACAGAAATATTCTCTCTTAGACGAGATTGTTCGTCAGTCATAATATTTCTCTCTTCGGTCAGTTTTTCTTGTTTAGCTCTTAAATCATTTAGAGTTTGAATTAATTCTGCAATTTCCTTTAGTTGATTTTCTAAATCTGCTTCAATAAACTTCTTTTTGACATAAAAACTGACTCGTTTCAGTAAATCTTCTCTGCTATAATTCCATATATAAGCACTTGAATAATTTTCTCTTTGTTCTTTTAATTTAAAAGTAATTGCATCCTTCGGTTTCAAAGTTATTTTGAACCGCCAATAATTTGGAGTTTCCTCAGGTTCAACGGGTTTCTCTATTATTTTAAAATCATATGTTTTGGGATGATCAAGGTAAAGTTCCTTTTCTTCATCAGTTTTATTCTTTATTTTATAAGTTGTCATTGAGTTAGTGTAATAATATTCATAAGAATAACCACTTTCAAAGGTAACTTTATGTACACTTAGATTTTCAGATTTTTGTTCATGACTTATTATTACCGCTTGTTCAATAGCATAATTTAATAGCCTTGTGTCACCCTTGTTTAAGAAGGGGATTATTGCTTCACCTGCAAGATTAT
The DNA here is from genome assembly GCA_019058425.1 of Promethearchaeota archaeon. Classification (GTDB taxonomy): domain Archaea; phylum Asgardarchaeota; class Lokiarchaeia; order Sigyniarchaeales; family SOKP01; genus Loki-b32. Next base: position 83,846 of record JAHPYZ010000010.1, on the reverse strand, counting down.
CATCATATATAATTGTTGCTGGACCTCTTTCCAATGTTAAATTAGTGTTATTTGTAATTTCTAAACAAGCATTAGGATTTTTGTCATGATCGTTCATATTATAGAGTAAAATTCTCTTTGCCTTAATTGATTCAGTAAGTATTGGAACTAAGGCAGATTGCTTTCTTTTAATTGTAACTGGATTTGAAATATTATATTCAAATAATTCTCCAAGATCTTTTGTTTGAGTTTTAACTTGAGATTTTACCTTATCAAACATCTCTGTATCAGACATAACACTTTGTGCAAAACCTAATCCTCCCGCAGGTGCTGCAGGCGGACGCATAGCTGATCTCATGACTTTACCACGTTTTTTCATAGCTACGGGCGCAGCTTCCGCTTCAACCATGGCATAATCTTTGAACTTTTCCATTTCTAATCCTTCTTCAATTTCAGTAGGTCTAGCACTTAAAACCTTTGGTGGCTGGATGACTGGTCTTTGGATGAAAATAGGCCTGTAAAATTCATATATAAAAGAGACAGGCATACCGGCAACCAGTGATAATTCAATATCTTCCCAATCTTGATTTGTAGTATTTTCAATTAGACTCCAACCAGAAAGTAAGCACTTTTGATCTAAAGCTTGTTGTTTACTCATAATTAATCGATAAGATGTTTTCCAGATGGGGCTTTCACGTATATATGACACGAATATATTTCTATCAATCTCATCATCTCCTCCAGATTCACAATTAATAACTATTTTTTTAGCATCTTTCTTCTTTCCAGCAATCACAGTATCTAAGAAGAATTTTAAATCTTTTTTAATCTCATCATTCATAATTTCCAAAGAGCGAATCTCTGAAAAGTTATATTTGGTTATTAAACCGTCATCTTGATGTAGAGTTAATAATTTTTCAGTGATCTTTTCTACTTTACTCAATTTTTCTACAAATTCTATTCCCATTATTTTTCCTGAAACTTTCTTAGCACCACCAACAGTTAAAACCACATCAGCACCTTTTATCTGTGTGACAAGAGAAGAAAAAGAATCACGATCGGGAATGTTTAACATAATAGATCTTAGTAATTGGCTAGTTTCTAAAGCAGCATCATAAGATATCGATGAGATATACCCATTTTTACTTGTATCCAATACAAAAAGTGATTTTAAAACATCATTCATCTCATCAATTTTGAATTCAATTTCAAAATTACCAGATCCCTTTAGGATACCTTCGAGAATGTAATAGGATACTCCGTGTTTAAATATAATAACTCTTTTTACATTTAATTTTGACATAAAATTATTATAATTTCTTAAAAATATAAATTTTGATGATTTTAGAAATAAATCCTATTGATAATGTTTACCAATTATAAGTTTCTTTCTAATATCTCTAAAATTTCTTCTTCTAAAGTTGATTTCCACTTTGGATGTTCTACTATAACCCCAATGTGTTCACCAGCATTGTTAAAGAAGTAAAAAGTGGGAATAGCTTTGAGATCAAATTTCGGATCGGTTGCTTCTGGTGGGGAACGTTTTTTATGCCAGATTATTTCTCCCGGTTTATGTAAAGCATTCACCATTATACCATATAGAATATTTAAACTGAACTTTTCAACTTTAAAGTCTTTTATTAATTTTATCATTCGGGGTATATTTTTTGAACAATCAGGACACCAGTCAGCACCTAGAGCAACAATTTTTAATTTTTCTTGTTTATTTGTAAGAATCTCTTTAATTTTCCCAATGACCGATGATTTAGGTTCATAACTTTCATAGACATTTATAATCTTGTCTCTGTAAATCTTTAAGTATTCATCAGGAGTCATTGTTGGAGAGATTAGATCATTCAATCTTAAATCGCTTATTAAGTTCATATTAATTATTGAAATTACTTGGTTTAAAAAAGTTATTTTAATGACTCATAAAACCATATAAATTGAAAAGAAAAATAAATAAAAAATGGATTTTTATTACTAAAGAGAATTTTTAATAACTCAAATAGGTGCTCCATGATTTTATATTCTTTTAGAGGAAAGATACTCAAAATTGATCTAACAAATAAAAAAATTTCCGTTAAACCCTTAAATGAAGAAATAGCAAAAGATTTCTTGGGTGGAGCAGGTTATGCTTGTCATTATCTATATGATAAATTAGACCAAAATACAGATCCTCTCTCTCCGGAGAATATTTTAATGATAATGACAGGGCCACTCAATGGAACTTTTGCTCCAAACACTGGAAGATGGGTTGCATGTTCTAAATCACCATTAACAGGAATTTGGGGGGAATCAAATTGTGGGAGTTGGTTTGGGGCAGAGGTGAAAAAGGCAGGATATGATGGGATAGAAATAATTGGGGCTTCAGAAAAACCTGTTTATATCGAAATAAGGGATAATGATATTCAAATTAATAATGCAGAGTTTATATGGGGAAGAGGAACATTTCATACAACTAAAAAACTTAAGGATGTCTTTGGAGATAATAAAGGAAAAGTTGCTTGTATAGGAATAGCAGGAGAAAATCTTGTGAAATATGCAAATATAATTTCTGAGCAAAGAGCAGCAGGTAGAACAGGAATGGGAGCTATATTTGGTTCAAAAAAATTAAAAGCCATCATTGCTAAGGGTTCCAATCTAAATATTAATGTAGCAAATAAGGAAAAATTAGACAAAGCGATAAAAATCGCTAGAGATTATGTAAAATCCTCATTTGCGACCCAAATGTTGGGTATGTATGGAACTGCTGCAGCTCTTGATATGTATAATGTTACGGGCGAGTTACCTGTGAAATATCATACGATATCTAATTGGGAAAAGGCAGGAAATATTTCAGGAGTAACTATGGCTGAAACTATCTTAGTTAAACAAGATTTTTGCCATTCATGTGTAATAGGATGTGGTAGGAAAATAGAAATTAAAAATGGAAAATACAAAACAGAACAAATAAAAGGTCCTGAATATGAAACCATTTGCGGATTTGGTAGTTTAATCTTAAATGATGACTTAGAATCTATAGCCTTTTTAAATAAAAAGTGTAATGACTTCGGAATTGATACAATTAGTACGAGTGGAGTTATTGCTAGTGTTATTCATCACTACAACTTGGGTAACATAAATACAGAAGATACTGATGGATTAACTCTAGATTGGGGAGAATTAGGTAAAGTTGAGCAGTTATTAGAAAAAACAATTAGAAGAGAAGGACTTGGTAATATCCTTGCTGAAGGATCAAATAGCTTTGCTGAGAAATTTAATATTAATAAAGAGGAAATTGCTACAGTTGATAATTTGGAAGTTACATACCACGACAGTCGCTCTAACTATGGTATGTCAATTGCCTATGGTATCGGCTCCCGTGGTCCTTCTCATAATGCTTGTGATACTTATTATGTATTGATGGGAATTCCATTAGAAGAAATTGGTATTAAGCAAATTGACACTTATAAGGATGATGAGGAAATGGCAGAATGTTGTTCTATATTGATGGATTATAGAGCCCTGTATAGTTCAATGATAATGTGTTCTTTTTGTAATCCTTTACCATCTCAAAACGCTGATATTATCCAAAATGCTACAGGTTTAAACTTTGGACTTGAAGAAGTTAAAATATATGGGGAGAGGATTGCTAATATGAAAAGAATGTTTAATGTTAAAATGGGATTAAAACCTTCAGATGATAGAATACCTCAAATTTTATTAAACCCATTAGAAGTTGGAGGATCTGCAGGAAGATTCCCTAATTTTAATAAATTAAAAGATTTATTTTATAGATATAGAATGTGGAATCCTATTACTGGATTACCTGAAGCAAAAAAACTTAGTGCTTTGAATCTTGACTTCTAAATAAAGGATAGTTCACTTCGAGTCTCTTTTTTTAAGAATAAGTTTTGTAAGAAGGTTAAAGATTTTATGTACATTTTCACCAGTTTTAGAACTACACTCTATAAAACCGTCTGCTCCTTTATTTATTGCTAAATTCATTGCTTTTTTTGTGGAGACTTCTTTCAAATGTATTAAATCAGTTTTTCCACCAACAAAAATAATTGGTAAATTATAATTAATCTCTTTTTCTACGATTTCAAACCAGTCATCTACATGTGCGATTGAACCATAATTTGTAATATCATACATAAAAACTGCTCCGTTAGCACCTCTAATATAAGAAGGAAAGAGGAATCTAAAGCGTTCTTCCCCTGCAAAATCCCAAATCTGGAGCTTTATCATTTCCCCATCTATTTCAATAGGTTTAAGGTGAAAATCCACACCTAAGGTCATAGTGATATCTTGCTTAAAAAGATTAGTTAAAAATCTATGAGTTAGAGTAGTTTTTCCTGTCTGAGAATCACCAAAAATGACAATCTTAAATGTGGAAGTATATGACAACCCAAATACCCAAAAATTTTGGTTTTAATACCCAATTCAATAGGTTTTTTACTGGTGTTATGTATAAATATACTTTTGACCTTTAAATATTTTACATTAAATTCAAATTTCTAAGAATTTCCAATTACTTTGATCTTCCTGCTATTGTTCTTTGCTTCTTACTTCTTATTTTTAATTAGTTTGTTAAGTATGAATTTCGCTCCTTCTTTGTCTAATGGTTCATTATTATTGCCACATTTAGGGCTAAGACAACAGCAAGGACAGCCATCAGGAGTTTTACAGCTGCAAGAATCCAACAATCTATAAGTTATTTCTAGTAATTCATATAAATTTAAAAACAATGCTTCAGATATCCCTATTCCACCTCTATAGGCATCATATATATAAATAATGGGTTGTAATTTTACAGGATCAAAATCTATTGATACTCCTCCTAAATCCCATCTAGAGATTTGAGCTAAAGTTGGTGCCATCGCAATCATAGCATGTTCTATTGCGTGGATAGTACCTCCGAGATCAAATCCTTCTATTTCCAATTCTTTTTGATATTCAAAAGGAATTAAAAACCAAACAGCTTGAGTTTCAAATTCTATTATAGGAATATCTTCTAATTGATGCCTTGAGCGTATCTCTTGAGTTAATGTATTAATGGTTTTATAAGAGTAATATTCATGTTCTACTTTCACATTTCCAAAAAATGCTTCGATATCGTTGTTTGGTCCTATTAAGTTTTCTGAAATTATTCCAAAAACGGTAATATTAGTATGTTTTAATGATTGTGTATAATAGTCCACATCTGATCTTTTTAAATAGACAAATCTTTCATTTAAATCAAGTTCTTCAACCAAATAGGTTTCTGCTTCATAAAGGTAGACAGCACCTTGGTGCAAGTCCCTGAATACATAACATTCATCTTCAATAGTCAAAAGTTCTTCACCTGAATCGGTTCTTAATATGACTTTAAAACTCCGATTTGAAAGATCATTTAACCCATATTTTTCATTTGGGAAAAAATCACTATTCCAATAATAGCGATTTCCTCTTTTCATTAATAAAGATTCTGTGACTAATTCTTCTAAACACTCTAAGAATAGATTCTTATCTTGAACTCCAAATTTATTAAAATCCTCAATTATTAAAGGACTTTCTTTACTTGCGCAACAAATATGATTTTTTAATATGTATTTATTGTTTAGAGTGATAAGTACTTCCTCTTGGATTTGTCCAAATAGCTTATCAGGATTATGTATATAGAAAAGATCTAAAGGATTCTGCATAGGTATAAGAGTTGATATGGATAGACCAGTACCTCTTCCAGAACGTCCAATTTGTTGTCTGAAACTTGATATTGTTGAAGGGAATCCTGAGCTAATTGTGGCATCTAAAGTGCCTATGTCAATTCCCAATTCAAGTGCATTAGTAGAGCTTATTCCTATGATTTTCTTCTGTTTAAAATTCAATTCAATTTCCCTTCTTTTATTTTTACTGATACCTGCTCGATAACTGAAGATTTTATCTTTTAATGTAGGTAAAGTATTCCTTGTCCATATTGCTTGAAGTTCAGCCATTTTCCTTGAGAGGGTAAATGTTAATGTTTGGATTCCTTGTTTTAAATGGCTAACAAATAGATTTTTTGTTTCCTGATGAGCGGAATGATATTTATTAGAAATCTCATCATAAGGTAAATCCCATAAAATTACTTTCTTTGCACCTGAGGGAGAATCATCTCTATCCACAACCACAAACTCTTCACCCACCAATTTTTCACAAAATTGTTTAGGATTATATATTGTGGCACTCGATAAAATCCATTGAGGTTTTACACTATAAGAATCAAGCAATCTTTTTAATCTTCTGAGTAGAAGTGCAAAGTTAGATCCAAAAATCCCTCGATAGATATGAATTTCATCTAGTACAATATATTTTAAATTTTGGCAGATTCTCCTCCAGTTCTTTTTGAACCAAGGTAAATAAAAGTGCAATCCAAAAGGATTAGTGATAATGATGTTTGCATTATTTAAAACGAATCTTTTTTCATTTGGTTCAATATCCCCATCATATACTCCAATCCTATTTTGTTTGATATTTGTATCGGCAAGCATACTCGTCAAAACATTATATTGATCCCTTGCTAATGCTTTCGTAGGAAAAACATAGAGTGCCGTTGTTTTAGGTTCTTCTAGTATTGATTGCAAAACAGGTATGTTATAACAAAGAGATTTTCCTGAAGCCGTGGAAGTTACAATTGTCGTATTCCTTCCATCACGAATCTGATTGATAGCCTCTGCTTGATGTTTCCAGAGTTTAATATTATTTGTCTCTAACCAGCGTTGAAGGCGTTTTCTAATTGGTTGTTCTAATGCCCCAAAACGGGCTTTTTGAATTGGAATATGTTCAATATGATATATTTGATCATTATAATAATCTTGCGTTGTTATAAAGTGTAAAAATTCTTCAAATTCAACCATAAATTATGTCATTATCTATAATGTACAATCTCAATTAAAAATTACATGGAGTATAGGATTAATTATTTTTCTACTCAATTATCAGAAATTAAAAAACACTAATATTTTAATCAGATCAAATCAAATTTAAATAAACACAAAATTGTTTGATTTACTATGTCTTTTGCTGAATGGAATAAGGTTGAATTCCAACAGTTTGTAAATGAATATGGGAAAGATATTATCATTAATAACGCACCAATAATACTATATTCAAAAAAGGATAAGGAACACGAAGCATATAATTCTTTAATAGCTTTTTTTTTCATTGCTGGAGCTTTATTTATCTATACTGCGCTTTCATATTTTCTTGCAACTATATTTTTCAGTTTAGTACTCTTTATAATAATTATAGTTATCGGAGTAATCTCAGATGTATTGTTAATAATCAACATCATTAAATCTAATGTATATATTAAACCTTTAGAGTGTTGGATTGAGATTTATAAAGAAAATACAAATAAAGGCTCTGAATACTATTGTTTTATTTATTATCCAATTTTTACTGGAAAATGCCATCCAAATGAAGCAAAAAATGCAATATTTAAGATATTCTTAGAAGAAGTAATAGAGAGCAAAGTAGATATTACCCAGATTGAAATTTACCTAAAAAAAAGTTCACAAAACCAAGGTATTTTTGAAAAAGCAGGTTATTTTTTCCAATATGCTGAGGGTAGACCTTTTAGAGATGAAGCAATTAACCGGAATAATTGGAAATATTTTCCTCCAGATAAATCAGATAATGAAAATTATTTAGCGATTGGAAATTGGGATCATCAATATGAATGGAGATATGATTTAGATTTTGACTTTGATAAATTGCATGAATATGCTCCATGGGTTATTCAAAAATGGAATGAAATTAATCTAAAACCTCTAACAGAGGAATTCAAAGATAAAATCAATTGGGATTTGAGAAAAATTGAATCTGTACCAAAATTAAAACCTTGGAAGGGTAATATTGAAAGACAAGTTAACGAAAATCCTAGAGCTTAAGAGGATCTTGAAATTGTAGAAGACGCAATTAGAAAAATTATTCAGTCTAAAAAAAATATTATAAAAGCAAAAGATATTAAAGACGATTTACCGATGTTTAAATCTTATTTTAGAGATTTAAGTTTTTAAACATTTTTTTATTTCTTTTATAGATGTTTATGTATTCATTGAAGAGTGTATTATACATTTTTTCATTATCTGTGTTAGGTATAAAGACTTTTTTGATTTTTATCATGGGGATAGCATCTGAAAATTTCTTTAAATTCCCTAGACCAACCATTGAGATTATTGCAGAACCTTTCGCTGCAGCTAAATCGGAATTTTCCATTTGAACTATTTTTCGATTTAGAATGTCTGCTAGAATCTGACACCAAATAGCAGATTTTGCTCCTCCTCCAATACAATTGATCTCATCAGTCTTTCCTAATAATTTTTCCACATACATTAAAGACCATTTAATATTAAAAGCGACTCCTTCATAGATTGATCTTAAAATTTCATATCTTGTGTGCTCAAGACTAAGATTATAGAAACCACCTCTTACATTTGGATCATTTATTGGGCTTCTCTCTCCGAACATCCATGGCGTAAAAATTAGACTTTTAGAGCCTACATCAACATCCTTAATAAGAGAATCTAAATATTCGTATAATTCACTAGGATTCTCTTTATATTTTTCCATCTCACCTACAAACATTCTTTCTGCAATCCAATCAAGACATGTAGCTCCGGTTTCTTGTTTTGAAATACATAAATAATTTTCTTGGGAAGAACTTATGCACCCAGTATAATGAATGAGATCTTTTACTCTATTTGAAGTATGAGCTGCAACCCAATCTGCCGTTCCTAAACATACAATTAGTTTATTATCTAAAATTGCACCCGAACCTATTGCCGCTGACGTCAAATCGCCTGAGCCCACTAAAACAGGAATTCCCGGTTTTAAATTTAAATTATTTGAAGCATTATTAGTTAATTCACCTGCGACTTCTGTAGATTTTTTTACTTCAGGTAATTTTATTTTATCAATTTTAAATTTTTTTAGGATTTTTTCAGACCAATCAAATTGACCAGGGTTACTGTCCATCATCCAAGCAGTATTTCCTAAATCTCTGGAAGTTACTGCTTTATTAGTGCATTTAAAAATTATATAATCTTTTACACTTAAGAATTTATAAACTTGTTCAAATAGTTCTGGTTGATTTTCTTTAATCCATAAAATATGGGAAATTGGATCTTTACCATTGAATCCAGGAGCACCGCCGGTGATTTTAAGAAACATTAAAAGTTTTTTTAAACCATAACCAGATATTTTTATTAAACCTTTTGAAAATTTCTTTGTTATTTGAGCTGCACGTGTGTCTAACCAACTTATAGTCTTCATTAATGCATTACCCTCATTATCAATTGGAATAGTGCAGTTCATTTGACAATCAAACACTAATGCTAAAATTTCATCTGGAGCAATATTACTCTGCTGGATAATCGTGTTAGTCGCTTTTTTCACAGCATTCCAATAATCATCTGGGTTTTGTTCCGCCCATCCTAGTTTTGGATAATATAAAGGATAAATTTCCTTTGTTTGAGAAATTAGATCTAAATTTAAATCGAATAACGCAGCCTTATTCCCAGATGTTCCCAAATCATGTGTCAGAATATATTTTCCTACCAAAATTATCACTTTTTTTATGTTGGTTAATTGTACTTTGTTTAGATTATTAATAAATCTAAAATTATTTTGAGATTCTTTGTTGTATCAACGATTTTAATCTGATTTAAAGAAGTTGATAACTATATTAGGTATAATATCATTATAAAAATTTATAAAAAGTTAATTATTAATTATTAAAAATTAAATACTACTTCATAAAAGGAAAAAAGAGGTAAGTTAGAAATTGGAATCGTTGAAAAGTATTTCTAGTCTAGAAATTCAAACTAATAAGTTATTCTATGATAAAAAATCAAGCGTATTATCGGTAGAGATTATGGATTTCATGTTTGTAGGGATTTATAAGAAATCTGCAAGACTTAGTTTAGTTTTAGATGATATTTTTGCATCTTTAGAAAATATCCAAGTAACTCGTGTTGATATGTCTTTTGTAGATTTTGTTACCAATACCCGAATCCCTGAAACCACCAAGTTAAAAAATCTGAAATTATTAAGTAAGAAGAAGCCTGAAAAAAAGGAAGAAAAACCAAAAAAGGCACAGGAATTGAAGGTTGAAGAGAAAAAAAAACTATATGATATTGAGGAAGAACCCGCTGAAACGCTTTTACTTAGTGATTTAAAGGAAGAAGCATATGAGATGGAAGAGGAAGATTATTATGATGAAGATATCACAAGTAGTAAATCCGTGGCGGATGATAGGGTAAAGTTTAAAGAGGAAAAATTTGAAGAACAAGAATTATATAAAAGAGATGAAGGAGAAAGAGAAGAATCTAGAAGATCAAGAGAAGCCCCAAAAGCAAAAAAAAAATCACGCCCATTTCCATCACCAGCTTCTGGAAGTGCAGGTGCTCCACCTCCTCCTACTAGTGCTCCACCGGTCAAAGCTCCCACAACAGCAGCACCTCCACCGCCTCCACCTGCAGATGTGTTAGCTGGCCCTGGTACTCCACCACCAAAACCAATACTTAAACCCTCTATTGTTGCTCCAGAAGAACCCCAACCAACTATATATGAGATAAATATGGGACTTCAGTATTATTCAGTTATGATGGAACAACGAAGTTATTTGTTTTATGTTTATTTTTCGCATAAAGAATTGAAGATTGTGGATGAAGAGGGTAAAACTGTCTATGAAACAACATTCACGATAGTTACAACTAAAAAAGAACCTCCAGTTTTAGATCTCAAAATTACAGGAGAAGGCTTCGAAGTACATCCGATATTTGGAAAAGTTGAGGTTAAGAAGGATGCGGTAAATCCACCAGTAATGATTTTTTCTATTATGCCACTCAAATCTAAGAAAAAGAAAAAGAAAAAGAAAGAGAGTGAAAGAAGATTCCTAAACGTATATATAGAATTTGAAGAGCAAATAATTAGTCATACAATATTATCAATTATCGTCCAACCAAAATACTTCCGACTTGAACTTGGTCCAATACATCTAAATCTTAGTAGAAAAGCTGCTGCAATAATATCTTTTATTTCTATTTTAATAGCTGGAATTTCACTTGTATATACATTTTTCTCTTGGGATCCAACATCTTCTTTTGTTGATATTCTAAGTGGATTTGCTCCAGGATTAGGGTCAATTATTTTTATTGCAATATTCTTAATAACACTATTCAAAGAAGGAATTTATCCACTTAAAGAAAAAATAAGTGCCTTTTTAAATTTCGATCAAACTGGAGTTTTAATCAAATAATTTAAATTTTTTTCTACTTTTTTTATTTTCCCTAAATTATCAACTTTATTTCATCCCAAAATTTCTCTTTTAGTTTACCTAACTTTTTATTTTTTAGCTTAACAAAATATAGAGGTCTTTTTGCGATGACGGGATACTTCTTAATCTCTAAAGATTTTATTAGACCAGCTGATTGAGCTTTATTAACCATAAATCCACTCATAATACCAATATAGTTAGAATCACTGACGGTAGAAATAATAGAGTCATTATCATTAATTTCTAATTCAATATCTAACTTCTCATAATTAGAAAATTGCTGTTGAAATGTTTCTCTCATCCCAGATCCTTTTTCTCTCCAAATAAAAGGATATTTGATTAGGTCTTCAAAATCAATTACTTTTCCTTGTTTTAGTAATTCATGATTAGGAGAACATATAAATTTTAATTCATCTTCACCAAGTTTGATAAAATCGAAGGTTTTTTCATTGTAACTCATAAAACTACCAATACCTGCGAAATCAACTAATCCATTTTTTAAATTTTCAATAGATTTCTGAGAATTATTAATTAAAACTTTGAAATTTACATTTTGATTTCTATTTCGAAAATCCGCTATATATCTCGGTAAAATATGAGATCCAGGAATAGTTGAAGCTGATATAATAATTTCTTCGTTAGTCTGATCTGTAAATTTTGAAATTTCTAGTTTACAATTATCATATAACTCTATTATTTGTTCTGCATGCTCAAGTAGAAGTTTTCCTGCTTTGGTCATGTCAAATTTCTTAGTACTTCTATCAATTAGCATTACTCCTCCAAAATCCTTTTCTATCTGAGAAATTTGATGCGATAATGTGCTTTGTGAAATAGGAAGTTCATTTGCTAATTTTGAAAAACTTTTATAACGGCTTAATTTAATAAAGTTTCTTAGGTATTCGATATGCATACAATTATTCACATAAAAAGTGCAATCTTTTCTAATTTATTAGGTTTTAATAGTATTTTTATTTATCGATTTTTTGAATAAATTAATACGAAAAAATTAATATTTTATCTATTTTTTGATTAATTACACTTAAAATAGATTTTACCAGAAAGAATTAAAATTGATGATAAGAAATGGCAGATAAAAAAAAAATATTTACAATTGCTATTGGAGATGGTGGTTACACAAGAGAACGTCCATACACTTTGTTAAGATTTGCTTATACTGCTTTATTAGAAGAGCATAAAGTTAACATATTTTTGGTTGAGGATGGCATTTTTGTAGGTAAGAAAAATCAAGAACCATCCACCTATGATAATGTAGGAAAATGGATGACGGATGTCATATCTGAAGGTGCAAATGTCAAAGCATGTGGTGTATGTATGAAAGCACGTGGATTGTCTGAAGATGAACTTATAAAGGGAATTCAAAAAACTTCGATGCATGGATTTGTTGAAATGTGTGCAGAAGCAGATAATATAATTTTTAGTTAGAATTAAAGAGATAATTTGAAAATGTCAGATTCATATAAATTAGATTGTTCTAACCTTGTTTGTCCTATGCCTGTTGCTAAAACCAAGAGACAACTACTTGAAATGAAAAGTGGAGAAATTCTTGAAGTATCTGGTGATTTAGCAGAGGCGGGTGAAAACATAAAAAGATATATAGATAGAATTGAAGATAAAATCTTAGAATTCAAGATCGAAGGAGAAAATTTCTATATTAAAATTGAGAAAGCTTAAGTCTTTTCTAACCAATTTTCATCTTTTTGTTTTAAATTTTATTTTAACTGTTTAATGTTCTATTCGAGAATGTTAATTTTTTATAGGGAAAGCTCATATTAGAGTATGGTTTAAAAAATTATATTATCTTCAAGTTATCATGATATGGAGCGAGATTATTTAATACGTCGAGCACAAATAAAGGATGCAAATGAAATCTGTGGCGTTTTATTAAATGCATTTGAAGAATTTCGTCATTTTTATACTCCTGAAGGTTTTAATGATACAGTGATGTCAGTGAAAGCTGTAATAGAACGCATGAAAGAAATGAAGTTATATGTAGCGATTAATCAAACAAAGAAGATAATAGGAACTATAGGTTGGCAAAAAGTTAATATTAAGGAAGGTCATATACGCGGGATGGCAGTAATCCCTAACAGACAAGGAAAAAACAGCCCTGCAACAGCTTTATTACAAATTGTTGAAGAAGATGCTAGATCAGAGGGTTGTACCTTATTAACATTAGATACAACATCTATTTTAGAAAGAGCTCAGAATTTTTACAGAAAATGTGGGTTCAAAAAGACTGGAAAGACGGGTAACTTTTTTGGCTCAACTATTTATGAATTTGCCAAGGAAATTTAGGCTGATCATTAAAATGTTCTTTAATGTTTATTTCATCGGCTTTCTACATCGTATAATTAAGAAAAAAGGAATTATCCGAGTGTCGTAATGTTCTGGATGTTCTTTCAAGATATCATCTTCTACATAAGGTTCACAGAACCTCTCCAGAATAAATCCTTTCTCAATCAATAGATTCAACCATTCCGATAAGTTCCTTGAAAATCGTGGAATTTTAAACATTTTCATCTTTTCCGAAACTTCCTTAGGAGCTGCTCCGAATATCCATTCTTCAAGTTCACCATTGAGTTTCTTAAAATAATCTTCTATGACAAATCCAATTTTCTTATCTTCTTGATTCCTTATCCACTTCCAACCCGAACCACCAACAAGGGGATGAATAATTGAGAACTGAAAAAAACCTTCGGGTTTAATAACCCTAAAGGCTTCTTGGATCGCTTTTTCATTTTCAGCCATATCCATTAGGCTCATTGTAGCCATTGCAAAATCAAAAGAATTATCTGAATAAGGGAGTTCTGTACCACTAGCAACTTCATATTTAATTCCTAATGGTTCTTCTTGCTCAACTTCTATCGCATACTTAATGAATACTTCAGAAATGTCAATAGCTGTCATCTTTGCACCCTTTTTTGCTGCAATTCTAGTATTGTACCCTTCTCCACAACCAATGTCTAAACCTTTTAAATATGATATGTCTGGGAGCATTTTAAAAAAAGCAGGTGAATTAATCAGGTCCCTACATCGATCATATCCCATTCTTGCTAGCCTTGTCCAATTCTCTGCATTTTCATCCCAATATCTACCAACATTTTTATTATCCAACTGAAATTCCCTCTAAAATCTTATATTTTTAAAATGTCTCCATGGATAAATAAATATAACCTTCAAATAATAATTATAATATCTTGTAAATTGGATGAGTCTTATGAAAAAAATTAACTATTTTTTTAGTGAAGTATATTATATAAATTAAGGTGTTATAAAATGCCAGTAGTTCATGTAAATATGTGGAAAGGAATTTCCGTAGAAGCCGTTAAACAAATAATAGTGGGAATAACTCAAGTTTTTGTTGATATAGGTATTCCAGCTCAAGCTGTAGAGGTTATAGTCCATGAAATCCCAAAGACTCATTGGGGTATAGAAGGTAAACCAGCTACAGAAGCTCGTCCAGATGCAAAACCTCCTTAACAAATTTATAAAATAAATTAATACTTATTATACAAGAGAAAGTCGAAATAATTAGATGACTAATGTGTACAGTCATTAGCTAATTAAGTTTGATTTTTTAAATTGATATCCTTCAAGGACTTTCAAACCCTCCTCTATTAATATAGGGCCGATGATTTCTATCCTCTGGTGAGGTTTAAGAAGGGTTCGACAATCAGTTTTTGGCGTTCCGCCACTGATCTTTTGGAGCATTTTTTGCGAAACACTAAAGACGATCTTGGTGATCCGCGCATAAAGCACCGCTCCTGAGCAAAGCATACATGGTTCCGTACTGCAATACAAGCTAAATCCTTCCAAGTTCATAAGTTTGTTCCTTTGGCAATAATCCCGGATTATTGCATTCTCTGCATGCGCAGTAGGGTCAGAAGTGGCATAAATCTGATTCCCTCCTTCTGCTAAGATCTCATTATTTTTAACCAGTACCGCACCAAACGGTTCCTGTCCATTCTTTCGCGCTTGCTTAGCCAATTGGATGGCACGTCGCAGAAAAAATTTATCTTTTTCGTCCATAATAATCTTTCCATAAAATAGTTGTATTAATTCTTCTCCACCAGTTCGTGCACCATTGGTAAAGATTTCGACAACAGATGAAACACATCATCCAATGACTGTAAAATTCCGGGATGTATTTTTTTAACTTTCATTAAATTCAGCTCATCAACATCGATAATGTCTGAAACCCCAAGCAAAGAGATCGCTGGTATCTTGTATAGTGCACCCAGAAGATATACTGCACAACTCTCCATATCGACCGAATTACATTTATGCAACCTCCAAGTGTTAATCGCTTCAGGTGGTTCACAAAAAAGAGTATCCGAGCTCCAGAGAATATCTTGTCGTTCCCGACGATTCCACTCCCCTTTATTATTATTAAATATAGCATAAATCGGTTCAGGACTGTCTACTGACCAATAACTACCATTTAGGGTTGGATATTTCCAAGTTTCTAAAGTTTCTATAACATGATTTTGAAATAGCGGATTGTCTGTCAAGTGCGTCGCATTTTCCTGTAAATATTGTAAAGAAGTTCCATCAGTAAGAAAAACAGTCTTCGGAATAACAATGTTTCCAAGATTTAAACCCGTTTCTATAGAGTGATTATTCTCCAAGGTGGTCTTTAATCCTCCGCAGAAGTCTATTCGAATGGCAGCCCTACAATGGCAAATTTTAAGGGCTTCCATTATCATTGCTGTGCTGGGGCTCCCCATGTTCGTCTGGATTATGGACACTTCAACATTATTCAATTTTCCATTGCAAACCAGCCCGTGAATGCTCCTCTTTTTCAGTTTATGGATAATGTATCTCATGACTGTGTTGACGGCGGGAAGGATAACAATGGGGCGAACGTTTTTGGGAAACGTCTCGAGAAACATATAGGAGAGTTTTGTTTCAACGGAAATGAATTTTAGAGCCATATTGGCAATTCCTGCTTTTATCTTATTTAACATGGTATTCTAATTGTAACATAATATTAGAATTAAATTTACACTCTTTCATACTTAATATTTAATTAAAATTCATAATTTATTTATGTAAGAAAATTTCTAATCTTGTCTAAAAGAATTAAGGAAAATTATACATTTAAATTCTAATAGCTATTGATATTTTAAGAAGAATTTAATAATAATTTAGATTTTTTAGAATTTGATTTATAAATTTATAATTATTAATAGAAAAAAAGGGATAAGAAAGAAGATTTATATAATTATAATCTATCGCTTCAGATTTGCTGAAACCCAATCATAATAGCCTTTATCTTCCAATACTTTAGGAACTTCTGCGAAAAACTGAGATGTTATCTCTTTAACATGTTTTGCTGCAACAGGATGGAACATCATTGCCAGATCTAAACCAACAAGACTGAGACTAAGGGCGTTGAATATTTCCCAAATTGGTCCTCGATATTGACGTAATCCCCATTCAGGAGCTTGTTTTTCACTCATCCATGCTTCTCTAGCACCCCATGCATTTGTAGTTCCGCCACTAATTGGATATGCTAAATCAGTTTCACCTAATAATCCAGCAACACGCATTCTTTGATAAATACTAAATGAATATTCCATTCCATAGCCCAAAGTAGCGCATGTGGGATCCATAACAATTCGATTTCTTGGCAATCCTAATTCTAGAGCATCTTTATTCATTTTAATTTGATTGTTTAGATCTAAACTTGTCCAGAGTAAGCAATTGTGATCATATTTTACTGCAAGAGGAATTACATCCTCCCAGGTAGCTTTATCTGCTGCTGAAAGCATCAAGACCTCACTTTCGGTAATAGGTGCAGTTGCTTCAAAGAGTTGTTTATCCTTTTCTTTATTACCTGAACATCCAATTATTACAGGTACATCAACTGCTTGGAGGATATCTTCTAAGAATTTAACTGATTGTGAAACAGGAGCATCTCCCATAGCAGGATCGATCTCTAATGAATGAAAGGTGATACATTCAGCACCAAATTTGTCCACTGCAAATTTTGCCCATTCAGCGGGATTACCTAATACCTCACCATATTCTTGTTTTATTGGTTTAGGAAGCATCATTTTAGAGCCCATATCGAAAACGTCATAAGTCACGAGTGGCGGATTAGGATTCCTTTTGTTAAGTCCAAGGAAGTTATAAAACGGAGGAACTACTTCTCCACCGATAATAACTTTTTTACCATTTGACCTAACAAATTCAATAGTTTCGATTTTTCCAGGAAAATCTAAATCAAGTGAAAATTTGGCTGGAGTCCATTCTGCTTTTCCTGGAACTCCCGGTAGTACAGCTTGTGCAGCAGCTTGCACGATACTTGGCAACATTTGAAACTCAAGATATTCAGCAAATAAATCTACATCTTGGAGCTCGATTTCTTCAGTATCTTTCATAAATTCTGCTAACTTTTTACTTAATTCATCGAAGGAAATTTTACATCACACTTTTGATCTTAAAATTTTATTAATATTGAAAAAAACATTATAAAAAATTTAAAATTTGTTTATTGAATTTGACAATTATTTAAATAGAATATATGTCGAATTTCGTTTTTTTTCTCTAGGAATTTATAATGAGTTAAATAATGGATAGATAAATTAAGATTCTTAATTCAGAGATAGATGTTGTCTGGGCATAATTAAATTTTTATAATTAGAACGTTATGTATTTCAAACATAAGAATATAATTGAATTCACAATATACTGATGAGTTATGAGTCGAAAGAGAACTTTAATTATAATAATTATCTGTATTAGCATTGTAAGTGTACCAACTATAATTTGGTTGATAAATAGTGGGAACTTAAGTGCGGGGGATACTAATCGAACACCTGTAATAAGTAGCTACTATCCTTTAGGAGATCCTTATATCAATGAAACAGAAACTCAAGAGTTTAGTATTACTTTTTCTGATCCTGATGGTGATCCACTTTCGTATGGGTGGTATCTTAACGGAACTGAAGTAGGAGTTAATGTTACAACATATATTTTTGATGCTAACATAAATCCAAACGGTACTTACACGGTTAAAGTAAATGTAACTGATGGAAATTATGTGGTTTATCATTTGTGGACTTTAACAGTAAGTAATTATACAGTCTTGGGCACATGGTTTATTACACATAATCATGCTCATTTGGAGGATTTAAAAAGTATACCAATTTCATGGATAAATGAAGCGAAGAAAAATCTTAATATAGCTTATGGTCATACTTCTCATGGGAGTCAATTAACCTCAGGAATGGCTAATTTAGATGCATTTATGGGGGGTAATAACATATACTTATTTGGTCCTAGTGGTGCCACTATTGATACTATTTTAGAATTCTATGATTATAATGGTGGATTTGGTGGAGCTTTAACGACAACTGAAGCACATGATTTAGGAAATCCTACTGATGATGCCTGGGCTGCTGCGACAGAGGAATATTTAGATCACCCTAGCAATCCTGGAACAAATGTTATTATGTGGTCTTGGTGTAGTATAGCAGGACACAATATCACGAGATATTTATCCCACATGGAGTATCTAATTTCTGCTTACTCTGCTGGTGGTTCAAAGGGAAGAAATTCATCAAACGAAGTAAAATTTGTATTTATGACGGGTCATGTTGATGGTCAAGGGATAGGTGGGACCAATAATCTACAGAATGAACTCATTCGGGAACACTGTAGGACATATGACAGAATTTTATTCGATTTTGCTGATATTGAGAGTTATGATCCAGATGATAATTACTTCCTTGATGATAATGTGGATGATGGTTGTTATTATGATGGAGGAAATTGGGCATTAGAATGGATAGTAGGTAAAACCGAAATGACTAGCACTTCAGATACTATTCATAATGAACCCAATGGCGGAGATTGGTACCAATGCGGAGCAGCTCATACAGAGCCGCTAAATTCTAATTTAAAAGCTTATGCGTGCTGGTACCTATTTGCAAGGTTAGCTGGGTGGGAAAGTAATTAATTTAATCTCCCTTAAATTTTCCTACAGCTATTAATTTTTTTATTTCTTGTTCTTCTAATTGTTTAAAATTGATTTTTCCAACAAGAGTTTTTGGTAATTCCCTGCTAAATTCAATTTCTCGAGGGCAGCTCCATTTGATTAAATTTTCATTGCAATGATTAATTAAATTCTTTACCATTTCTTTACTTTCTTTGTTTGGATCTTTTAAAACTACAAACGCTTTTACTTTTTGAACTTGTTTTTCATCAGGAACACCGATAACACATGCTTCAAGGACATCTGGATGTTTATAAAGGACATCTTCAACTTGAGCAGGATAAACATTAAATCCAGACGACTTTATCATTCGTTTTAGTCTAATTTTAAAATAGAAGAATCCATCTTTATCCATTGTAGCAATATCTCCAGTATGGAGCCATTTTCTTCCATCCTCATGTTTTTTCAATGTTTTCGCAGTTTCTTCAGCCTTATTTAGATAGCCCAACATTACCGCTGGACCACTTATACATAGTTCACCATCTTCTCCAATTTGTGCTTCTTTTGTGTTTTCAGGTTCAACAATTTTCATCAACATATCTGGAAAAGGAATACCAATACTTCCTTCTCTATATTCACCTAAAGGCATGGCACAAATTCCTGTAACAGCTTCTGTTAACCCATATCCTTCTCTAAGTTGTACTTGGGATCCATTATCTCTACAAATTTTTTCAAATTTCTCTTTAGTAGTCCGAGGGAGGGTATCTGCGCCGCAAAATGCGGCTTTTAGGAAACTCAAATCGGTTTTTTGAAATTTTTCATTTCGACTAAGAGCTTCATATAGTGTTGGAACTCCAAATAGTAAGGTAGGATTTTTATTTTTAATCAAATCAGCTACTTGATCAGGAGTAAATGACGGAACTAAGATACTTTTTCCTCCTCCCATAAATACGGCATTAACACATACTCCCAGACCAAAACCATGAAATATTGGCAGAATTGCAAGAGCTGAATCTTTATCAGATAAATCCATCCATGTTGCGACTTGTGTACCTTCAGCTATAAAATTGAAATTAGAAAGCATTATACCCTTTGGAACACCAGTAGTTCCCCCTGAATATAACACTACAGCCATATCATCAGGTTGCATACTATATTTAGGTATTTCAGCGTAAGATTTTGCCATAATATATTTCCACCATTGAATTTTAGGATTTTCAGGTACATCTACTCGTTCTTGATCAAGTTGAGTTAGAATTGTCATTTTTAATGGTGTCTTGTCAATAATTTTCTCGACATTTGCATAAACTTTATCAAGAGTAAGCAGATGTGTAGTGTTACTCAGGTTTAGAAAAAATTCAATTTGACTTGGAGGACTTAAGGGATGGATCATACTTGCAATAGCCCCAATTTTGTTTATTGCATAAAAACAAATAATTCCTTGAGGAGTGGTGGGCATGGATATTGTCATTCGATCCCCCTGTTTTAATCCTAGATTAGATAAAGCCTTAGCGCACTGATCAATTTCTTCAATCATTTGTTTATAACTAGATTCATATCCCATAAAATCATAAGCTATTGACTCAGGATATTTTTCAGAAGTTTGTTTTACAGCATTATACATTGTTGTCTTAGGATAATCTATATGTTCGGGGACATGTTTATCGTAAAACTTTAACCAAGGTTTAGTTTCATACATTTTTTATCATTATTCCTCCAAAATGGAGATTTTAGATAATAATTACAAAAATATTTAGAAGAAGATATTTCTGGATATATTAAAAAGATTGCTTATTTAGTAATCCTCTTTTTATATATAATGAAGACTGAACTGACAGCAACGACAATTGAGACTAAAATATATTCAAGAGGGAAACTTGGTATAATAGGAAGATAATATCTTGTTAAGTCTTTTTGTATTACCGTACCATTACTATAACTAATCGTTGAGGTAAAAAAGAAACTATCTGGTCCACTGTCGACTAATATTATCTCAATATAATAGATTTTTTCTTCTGTAGCAGTATAGTTAATATACGGGTTATCATCTAAACTATAAGCGACTGTTGGGGGTGTATTAAATATTACACTCCTTAAAGTGTTATCATCATTTATATAAGATTGTACTGGTCGTACGTTAAATAGAAAAAGTGTAAAATTTCCACTTTCTGTATGAGTTAGACTAAGTTGAATATTATGATCCACATCCAAATCAATTAGGAAGAAAATATAATTCCCATTGTTTAAATTATCGATATAATTGAAAGCTAAGGCATTATTAATTGGGATTACCATTAAAAATAATAATATTGATATCGATGTCTTTTTATATTTCATTATAGAAATTACCGAAACATATTGATAAAATATATTATAATATAATTATGAGTGTTAATTAAAATTCACTTTAGATTTTTGATTTTTATAAGTTGAATAAAATTTAATAATATTGTCTTAAGCATATACCTTAGAGATTTCATGGAGAATTTAATTTTAGAAAATTTAGATTTTGGAAAATATCATGGTTTAGGGAATGATTATATAATAATTAATGATATCAAGTGGAGAATACCAGAAGAGAAAAAAGTACCCTTAGCATTGAAATTGTGTGAAACTCATTTTTCAATAGGGGCAGATGGTTTAATTTTCGTATGCGAATCCAACAATGCTGACATAAAAATGAGGATATTTAATAATGATGGATTAGAAGCAGAAATGTGTGGAAATGGGATAAGATGCTATGCGAAATATATTTATGAGAACGATATAGTGAGAAAGGATGTGATCACTATTGAAACCCTTAAGGGAATTTTATTAGCGAAACTAAATATAATTGATGAAAAGGTAGAGAGTGTTGAAATTGATATGGGTCCGCCAATTCTGAAGTGTGAAGAAATTCCTGTTATCTTAGATACACTTGTGGATCGATGTGTAAATGAAAAAATGGTGATTTTAGACAAGATTTTTAATTTTACGGCGGTTTCAATGGGAAATCCACATGCTGTTATATTTACCGAAGAGGAACCTAACGATAATCAACTTAATATGTATGGAGCAGCAATAGAATCTCATGATCGCTTTCCAAATAAAATAAATGTTGAATTTGTAAAGGTCCTTTCCAATAAAGAGAGTATTGTAAGAGTTTTTGAAAGAGGTGTTGGAATCACTAAATCATGTGGTACCGGAGCTTGTGCTACTGTTGTAGCAGGAACAATCTTGGGTATTTTTAAAGATAATACACCTATCTTAGTTCATAACGACGGGGGAGATTTAAAGATAACTTATACAGGTAAAACTGTACTTATGGAAGGTCCAATAGAAAAAGTGTTTGATGGTAATATTGAAAGAGCCATAGTTTAACGATTTAAAAGATTTAAATCATTTTAACAGTTTTGACATTAGATATTATGGATTTTGTAGATTGGTTAAATAGAAAGGATTTAGAATATCGTAATGGAGAGCTATATTTTGCAAATTTAAACACTTTAAATATTGTAGAAAAGTATAATACTCCTATTTATATTATAAATGAACAATTGATTCGAAAGAGGTATAAACAATTAAAAGACATTCTAAATTTGGGATATAAAAAAAATCGAATCTACTATGCTGTAAAATCAAACACTAATTTATCCATTTTAAAAATGTTAAGATCTGAAGGATCTTATTTTGATTGTTCATCGACAGGAGAGATATATACATGTTTAAAATCGGGAATTTCTTCAGATCGAATAATTTATACGGGAAATATGTTTACAAATAGTGATTTCGAATTTGCCATTGATAATGATGTTTTAACTAACTTAGATAGCTATAGCCAATTAATCAGGTTAGCTAAAATATATGAAAATAAAGGAAAAGATAAAAAAATCATTTCTTTTAGATTTAACCCTGAATTTGGGGCAGGACATCACCCCCATACTATAACAGCAGGGAAAAAAATTAAATTTGGTATATTAGAAACTCAGATAGTCAAGACTTATACAAAAGCTAAGGAATTAGGCTTTAAAAAATTCGGGATTCACCAGCATATCGGGTCGGGAATTACTGATGCTAAAGATTATGAAAGACCTATAGAGAAATTTCTATTTATAATAGAGAAGATAGTAAATGATGTAGGAATTCAATTTGAGTTTATAGATTTTGGTGGAGGTTTAGGAATTCCATACCATCCAGAAGCAAATCCATTAGATTTAAACAAATATAGTGAAATTATAATTAAAAATTTTAGAAACATTGTAGAAAAAGGAGAAATTGGTGAGCCTATTCTTTTTATTGAACCAGGACGCTATATTTCTGCTGAAGCAAGCATCATACTAACACAAATAAACACAATAAAAGATAATGGCTATAAATTGTTCGCCGGATTAGATGCAGGATTCCACACTTTAATTCGACCTACATTGTATGGTTCATACCATCACATTCTTGCTTGCAATATGAAAAATGAAAAAAAAGTATTGAAATATGATATTGTAGGACCTATATGTGAATCAGGAGATGTCCTTGGAAAGGAAAGAGAATTACATGATTTGAATGAAGGAGATTATCTCGCGATTTTAGATGCTGGAGCATATGGATTTACTATGAGCAGTCCATACAATTCAAGACCTAGACCGGCAGAACTTTTAATAAATGATGGTAATATATACAAAATTCGTGATGAAGAAACATTTGAGGATTTATTAAAATCTCAAATAATACCAAAACATTTAAAATAGCAAATTTTTTATAAATACTAAAAAAACTTTTATATAATTAGGGGAATTAAAGTGGTTAATTTATCAATCTCAATTAGGCGTTATCCGTTAATTAGTTTCTTTATATTTACTTTTAGCTTCTCATGGATTTTGTTTTTAATTTATATTTTAAATCCCAATGAACTTAGTACATTATTGCTTATATTTTCTATTTATGCTCCTGCTTTGAGCGCAATAATTATCTCAAAAATAACAGGCAATAAACAAAATTGCGATAATACACGAGTTAAATGGATCACTTTTTTAATTATCTGGGTAATCGCTACATTCATTTTTATTTTGAATTATCTGATACAAATTGCCGACTTGCCTTTCTTAATCATTATAGGTTCTATTATTCTGGGCTTATTACCTGCATTAGTTGTTTCATCTGGATTTTCCCAGAATCTGGATATAAGAGCTATTTTTCGATCATATATAAAACCTGAAGGACATTTTGGCTGGTATATATTAGCAATTCTATATTTGCCAGTGATTTTTTTAATAGGTATTGTTATTACATTAG
Organism: Promethearchaeota archaeon; assembly: GCA_019058425.1. Classification (GTDB taxonomy): domain Archaea; phylum Asgardarchaeota; class Lokiarchaeia; order Sigyniarchaeales; family SOKP01; genus Loki-b32. The sequence goes on along the minus strand of JAHPYZ010000010.1, from coordinate 59,355 downwards.
GATTTGGTCAACCTGTTGTATGGATGTCTTTACCTACAGGAGTTGAACTTTTTGGATTGATTATTCTTACTTTTTTGTATACATTTTTTTTTGGAGCTGGTACTAATGAAGAACCTGGATGGCGTGGTTTTGCTTTACCTAAATTGCAATTAAAATATTCACCTCTCGTTTCAAGCTTAATTCTTGGATTAATTTGGGGCCTTTGGCACGCCCCTATATATCTACCTCAATATGATTCTCCTTTTCAATTCATCCTTTTTCTATTTAATACTATTAAAATAGCTATTACCCTTACTTGGCTTTATAATCGCACTAATGGAAGCATTTTATCAACTGCACTATTACATACTATAGGAAATCTCACTTTTGAGTTTATACCGGCGACTCTTGCCTCAGAAATTATTCAAATAGTTATACCGATTATACTAATATTTATTGATCGAATGTGGAAAAAGAATTAATAATTAGTAGACTTTAATAATTATGAGATATAATTATAAAAAGTGGGATTATTAAGGCTTGGATACCCTTTACTACTCTCGATGAAGTGTTGGCATTATGAAATCTAAATAAAGTTTTTCAACTAAGAAGATTGATGATAATACTGATCTGCACTGATTTTTTTATAATTTTATCTTAACTATAGCCTATTTTATTGAATAATCTTTTACAACCCTAAAACTTCACTTGTTGAATATATTTTATTTTCTTTAGCAATTGCTATGAACTTAACTGCAGTTATTGCACCTGAAGCGAAACAGTTTCTACTATGTGCTTGATGTTTAAGTTCAATACGTTCTCCAGATCCTGCATATAAAATGGTGTGATCTCCAACAATATCACCTGCTCTAACGGAAAGAATCCCTATTTCATTTTTAGCCCCCACTTGTCTTTTATTTGGGCCTTTATCCCTTCCATATTTAGCAACATCTTCCAGTTTTACTCCCAAGGAATTGCTAATATTCTTGGCAATGGTAAGAGCTGTTCCTGAAGGTGAATCGAGCTTTCGATGATGATGAGCTTCTAGTACTTCAATATCCCAATCACCTAAATAATTTGTTAGTAAAGATGCCATTTTAAAGAGTATATTAACGCCTGTTGCCATATTAGAAGAAATTACTGCCGGAGCGCTATTTTCTTTAACAAGTTCTTCCATCTTAGTTAAGAAATCCTCTGATAATGCAGTAGTACCAATAACACATCGTACACCATTTTCAACGCATTTTATACAATTTTTTTCAGTCGCTTTTGCAACTGTAAAGTCAACTACCACATCTGGACGAGTTTCATTAATTACATCTTGTAGATTATTAACATCTGTTATTCTTATTTTATTTGAATCATTCACACCTACAACAAAACCTAATTCCTCATCAATATGAGAGATATCGCACGCCGCTACAACCTCAATTTCTTCATCTTCTATCGCTAATTTACTTATTAGCCTACATGTATTACCAGTTGGTCCTAAAATTAGTAATTTAATCAACTTTCCATGTACCTCTAAATCTTAAATTAAATCTAATCCCCTCAATACGTCCTTTATTTTATTTTGATTTACTTCTAATGGAGGAGTAAGTGGCATTCGCATCCTTATATTCATTAGACCCATTACTTCTGCAGCAAATTTTACTGGTCCGGGATTAGTTTCAACAAATAATACTTTGAATAAATCATATAGCTCTAATTGCATTTTTCTTGCTTTAATCCATTCATTATTAAGCATACTACTTGTAAATTCGACTAATTTTGATGGTATGATATTTGAAGCAACACTTATTACACCTTTTCCACCTAAAGCCATAATATGATACGTCATTCCATCATCTCCACTCAAAACAATGAAATCATCTGGTGTTGTTTTAATAATCCTAGTAATTTGATCAATATTACCACTAGCACACTTTATCCCTACAATATTTTCTTTAGCATGTGCTAATTTTGAAACAGTTTCTGGTTCTAAATTTCTCCCAGTACGACTTGGGACGTTATATAAGATTATTGGAAGTGAAGTAGAATCTGCAATTGCAGAAAAATGGTCAATTAATGAATGTTGTACAGGTTTATTATAATACGGTACAACCACTAAGCATCCATCTGCTCCTGCTTTTTCAGCATACTGACTAAGGGAGATTGCTTCTTTTGTTGAGTTGCTTCCTGTTCCTGCAAGAACAAATGGATCTTTTCCACTTTTGATTGCTTCATCTACTGCAATATCCATAGCGATATGGTGTTCATCATGAGACATTGTAGCACTTTCTCCAGTTGTTCCCATTGTTAATAATTGGCATCCATTATCAATTTGAAACCTGATAAACTCTCTATATTTTTCCTTATTTAATGATAAATCTTCATTAAATGGAGTGATCATTGCCGTTATTACATTTTTAAGTTTATCTATTTTAGCCATTCCAAACCTCCTCGTTTGTATTAATACTCAAATTAAAGAATTATTTAGTAAGTTTCATATATAAGCCTTTTTAATAACAATTTAATTGTTTTAAAATTAATTTGATATTTTTTATACCATCTATATTTAAAGAAAAAAAGACTATAATGAGATATTATGGGAAAAGATTTATTAGACAAGTTCCAAGGCTGCTTATTAGGTGTAGCGATAGGAGATACTCTGGGTCATCCTTTTGAAGGTAAACTTCGTTCCCAAATTTATAGTTATTTTGAGGATTTTAATGAATTTTTGCAAAAGAATAAAGATATTTTTAGAACTTATACTGATGACACTCAATTAACACTCCATACCGCTGAAGCTTTAATTAAAGGCGATGGCTTTAAACTCGAATATTTAATTGATGAATATATTAATTGGTTAGACGACCCCCCTATAGGACCTGGATATGGTTGTATTTCATCAATCAGAAATTTAAAATTAGGTATTCCCTGGAAAGAAGCAGCTTCAAATTCGGGAGGAAATGGTACTACTATGAGAATTGCCCCAATTGGATTATATTACTCTAAAGATTTTAAAGCATTAAAAACGAATGCTATAAAATCAAGTTTAATCACTCATTCTCATCCCGCTGCTTCAGCAGGAGCAGTCGTTATTGCCAATGCTATAGCTTTTCTATTGGATAAAAACCCAGAGAGTGGTTTCTCGATAGAGAATTTTTTTCAAATTATTACAAATTCAATTGCGAATTCTCAAAATGAGATATGGGAAGAATTTGTCAAAAATTTGAACAAATTGAAATCGAATTTGAATAGACCAATTGAATCTGGACTTATTAAATTTTCTCAAGCTGGAGTTAAATCGCCATATTTTATAGAACAATATTTAGGTCAAGCTTTTGTTCATCCTTATACCATAAGCACTGTGATCTGTGCAATTTTCATTTTTTTAAACAAATTAACTTCATTCAAAGAGTGCATTTATGAGTTAGCTACCGCAGGGGGAGATAGTGATACCGTCGGAGCGATAGGAGGAAGTTTAGCAGGAAGTTATTTTGGAATACAAAATATACCCCCGGATTTAATTAAATTAGTTAAAAATTATAAAAAAATTTTGAAACTCAGTGAGGATCTTTACAAAAGCTTTAAATTAAAGTATTAAAAAGGTAATAATATAAACTTAAAGAAAATTAATAATTTTTTCTCCACAGGATTCACAAAATTGGACCGGTTTCTTATCTGTATCCATTAGAGAATTTGAAAATTGCATTATACAGAATTTATTACAATGTTCTAAACTGAATGTATGTCCTAATTCATGGATAGCTTCCTTTAATATCCTTAATTCGAAAAGATCATCATTTTCAGGCTTATTATAAAATTGTTCTCTGAGTCTTGTGACTGATATTAAACTGACTACAGGAGTCCCTGAGATTCTTTTTATTGGTCTTATAGCAATACCAAATACAAAATTCAATAGTTCTGAATAAATATCTTTATCTATTACTCCCAATATTCGAAAGACTTTATGATTTTTAGTAAGCTTTATAATTCTATCTAGAATTTTATCAGCATTATATTGCATTCTTTCTGAATTATATTCTGTTATTTCTAATTGAAAGGCGTTCTGACTTATGTTAACAGCCATTTTAAGGTTATTAAAGGTATCATTGAGGTTATCCTTTAAGCTCACTAAAATCGATTGTTCCAAATCTCCAATTTTTAATAATTCAATAATTTTCTTCATTCTAGACTATGAAATTTGAGAATATTTCGAATTAAAATTTATCGACTGACTTGAAAGTCATAAAATCACATATGAATTTGTATAATTTCTAAAACAAATTGAAAAAATATTTTAATTTTTATTGTTTGTATTATATAAACATTAGAATTTATATCAAGCTATATATTAAAATAAATAATCTCATAGTATTGTTAAAAATCTTTAAAAAAAAAGCCAGTTTCTCAAAGGGAGGGTAGTCTAGCTTGGTATGATACTGTAGGGATTTTCTCTACGGCGTTAATCTTGGTTTGGGACCAAGGGGTCGGGGGTTCAAATCCCCCCTCTCCCATTTATTAATTATGATTAAATATTTGCTAATTCTTCAGGTTCTATTGATTCTTCTGCACTGAAATAATTTTCAGCAATTAATTCTTGAATGGATGAAATTAGAGATAACATAATAGCAGGATTAGCGGATGTAATTTTATAATATAGATGGAATCTATTTATTAGGGTATAAGTAATTTGATCGTTAAAAAAATTTAGAATCTCCTGAACATCTTTATCAAGATCCTTATGTTTTTGTATCCATGCTATGAGAATTTTTTTATTCTCCAATCTATTAAACTTTATTTTAGTTTTTATAATCATTCTATCAATAACTCTAAATTATGGAATTTATTTATGGATAAGTTAACATAATTATAACTTAAAATATTTAAAGAAAAAGAATTTAAAATGAAAAAATAGATTTTTAGATCTTCTGTGCTTTGTGAGACATTCGGATCAGAATTAACTTAATAATAGCTATCCCTAACCATCCAAATCCAATACACATTATTATGAATTTTATAAGTGCAAAAAATGAATGGGTTATTGCCCATATATCTGGAAACCCTAATGGATCGGTTAACATTAGTAGAATGAAGATATTTTCAATAGCATCACATATAGGAGCAATAAGTGCGAGAGGTATCAGTATTAAACTAATTTTCCTCCATATTGTTCCTACATTAAATTTTCGTGCAATAACTAATCCAAGACTAAAGAAGATACTACCATAGCTGATCATAAAAAAGTAATCTAGTATATTAGCAATTCTATATAATTCAATATTAGCACTTGCATTATATTGTTTAATTAGCTGTCCGCTAAAAGAGAGTTGACTTTCAATAAAACTCACTGGATAAGATGTTGCGAAAAAATAGGTCATAATAGGATAAATAACTAGTAAAAGAATTAAACTAAAAATAAGTAATTGTTTTAGGCTTTTAGGCTTTGGCCAATTGGTTAATATTTCTGATAACAAATCTTTTCATTATTTTTTTTTTTTAAGAAATTTATTCAATTCATTAGCAATCTTATATGTTTTTTTGTCTTTTATCCAATATCTAATTTTTGGAGATCTAAGGAAATCTTGAATTTTTTCATTTTACTCATTCAATTTTTCTCGGTCTTCTTTTGATAATTGAAGTATTGTATCTTCAATTTTTTCCTTTAATTTTTTAACTTCCTCTTCAATAATTGGAATTTCTATTTGTTTTTTACCCCGAATTAATGCTTTTCTCAGTATTTCTTTTATACTAACTGTCCATCCTTGTACCCATGGATAGTTACCAGGCTTTTTAGGATCTAGGATCTCAACCTCCTTTCGATCAACAAGTATTAAATCATCAGGACAAGAATTTTCACAAGCTCCACAGTAAAAACATTCATCTTCATTACATGCAATTTTTCCATATTTTTTCACATCTTCAGCGCTCTCAGGGATGAAAAAAGATTCAGAAGGACAAAATTTCATAAAAGACTCGAAATCTCTTTTAATATACTATTCAATTATATGAATTATTTAAAAGGAATAATTTAGTAATTATTAAATAACAAATTTGTATAATATACATTAGCGTCAAATTTTTCTAAAAATCCATATTAAATTATTAAAGGAGGGTGATTAATTGTATGTATTTTATAGATATTTTCAAAATAATTTATATTAAAAACAACACATTAAACTTAATCTATATTTTGAGTGGAGTAAAAAATGGTTGATGAAAAAGTCATAGCCTCAGTGATATTAAAATCAAAGAGTGGATTGTCTATTGAAAAAGATCTTGATAAATTCTCATTTAGTGCATTGGATGAATTCTTACCTGAAAATAAAAGTATTAAAAGCACAGTTAACTTATTGAATGAAGCAGGATTTGATATTGAAGCACAAACTGATGTAGGAATCTCATTCTCTGGTCCTAAAGAACTCTTTGAATCTGAATTTGGAGTTACTATTAGTAAACGGGAGATTAAGATTAAAAGACCAGAAATTGCAGAACGTTCGGTTTCATTTTTTGAGGCTAGTCAACCAAAAATGATTAGTAACCGAATTTCTGAGCTTGTTGAATCCGTCCAGCTGGCTATTCCTGCTTTTCCTTTTCAAGACCCAAATCCTCCCACCCCTAATCCGTCTTACTATTTTCTAAACGTGCTGAACGATGTCCCGACGATACTTAACGTTTCAACCCTACATGGTGCTGGAATCACCGGTGCTGGTGTACGCATCTCAATGGTTGATACTGGTTTCTTCCAACATCCCTACTATTCAGCCCAAGGGTATAATATTGATGATATTAGAGCTGTGGGTGGACTAAATGAAAATGTTGATGAATATGGACATGGAACAGCAATGGCTGCAAATATCTTAGCTGTAGCACCAGGAGCTACTTTCTCATTTGTTAAATATACAGATGGAGGATGGAATAACTTTCCTTTAGCTGGATTTCAAGCTGCTGTACAGTATCAAAATCCAGATATCATTACTTGTAGTTGGGGTTCTGGAGGTCAGGATCTCGCACTGCTTCTAGAGATCGCTAATGCTGTAGCTAATGGTATTGTGGTTATCTTTGCAGCAGGTAATGGACATACTGATGATCCAGCAATGTCAGTTCAATCACTTGCTCATCCCAGCTTGATATCAGTTGGCGGTGCTTATCCAATTCAGGGCGGAGGATTTCGTGCTTCTAATTATGCCAGTAGTTACGATAGTTTTGTCTATACTAATCCTCAGAGACATTGCCCTGATGTTGTAGGCCTAGTTGGTGAGATTCCTGCAGCAATATTAATCATGTTGCCTACTGAACCGGATTGTACAATGGATCAGGGTTTAGCGGCTCAAGCATTTCCTTTAGGGGATAATACTGCACCTAATGATGGATGGTGTGCATGTAGTGGGACATCTGCAGCTGCTCCACAAACTGCTGGCATTTGTGCTTTAATACTGGAGCAACATCCAAATCTAACTCCCATGGCAGTAAAAAACATCCTAGAGAATTCATCTCAAGACATTCAAACCGGTTCAAGTAATAGTGCAGGTCCAGATAACGCAACAATTGGATGGGATGCCGCGACTGGATTTGGTCTAATTGATGGAGAAGCTGCATTAAACTTTCTACAGCAAGATAAGTTCAATGCTTATATACGCGATAGTATCGAGGATAATGGAACAGAGCCAGTAGTTCTAAACCGTTTGTGGGCTAGTCCAGATATAATTGTACGTACTGAGGAATTAGTTGATCCTTCAGAAATGTTGGGAATAACTGTTAAGCATCGGCACGATTTAAGTGATCAAGTAGAAGATGGACAAGACAATTATGTTTATTTGCGAGTTCAGAACCGTGGTACAGTTATTGGAAGTTGTACAGCAACTGTATACTTCACAATTCCTGGTATGCTACCCAATCCAGCAGGTTGGGAGGAGATTGGGCAAACTGATATACAAAATCTGGAACCAGGTGAATTCCGGGTTATTGGACCTATCATCTGGTCAGATGCTCAAATTCCTAGAACAGGTCATTTTTGTTTGATTAGTATTTTAGATAGTCCTGATGATCCTGCTCCAGATTTAAACGCAATTCAAACTGCTGCTGATTTCAGGAAAATGGTTCGGGATAAGAACAATGTTGCGTGGAAGAACATTACAATCGTAGATATTATTCCTGGTGGGACTTCTTCCTTCAGTTTTTATATGGAAGGTCCATTAGGTAAATATCATCAAGCTGATCTTCAAGTGGATCTTACCAAGTTTGCTCCAAAATCAGAAGTTTTGGTCAGAATGATCAAACGGTTAACGCATTCAGCAACATTGAATAATATGAATGTCATTCATGAAAGTAGCCTTTATTCTACACTGTCTCATATCGGAAAAATGGGTTCGCTAGGAGGAATGGATTTTAAATCCAATGAGAAAACAAAAGTTACTATCTACTACACTGTACCTGAAAACACTCCAGACGGAGCATATCCAATTCGTGCTACACTACTAATAGATGGTGAACAAATTGGTAGTTTTACTGAAATGATTAATATATCCCATTATGCTTTTGTTGGGAATCGAAAAACTAAGGAAGTTCATAACAAAACTTGTGCTTGGATGAATATGATGAGTCCTTATAATAGAAAACCATTCGGTGATATACCCCAAGCCCATCGACACAGATATGATAATTGTGCCCATTGCTTAGGAGAATCAAAACGATAAATAACAAATTTAATTTATGTATAAAAAGAAGAGTGCCAATTAAATGGGTAAAAGTGAAGATAAAAATCAATCTAGCCAAAAAAGAATCATGGCAACAGTTTATTTGAGGTCGTTGTCTGGTCGTTCTCTTTTACAGGAGGGTATCGTAGGCACCGATCCAAAACCATTCATATCATCTCCCCAAACTATACAAAGAGTTATATCAGAACTTAAAAAACGTGGATTTACAATCGAGGGTAAAGGAGTTACTCTATCAATCTCTGGGTCACCTGAACTTTTTGAAAAGATTTTCAAAGTTAAAATATCGATTGAGGAAATAAAAAGAAAGGTTCCTGGACAGATTCCCCCGCAATTAAGGTTTATTTATCATAGTTCTAAACCAGTAATGCAGCTGAAAGAGTTAGAAGATGTTATAGAAGGAATAATTTTAAGCAAATCTGGTGTTCCCATCAAGTGATTATTTGCAGAGTTTTCTTTGGTATAATTGAGTTTATATGGAGATTGAACATTAATTCATCCAACTATCATATTGACATTTTTGTTTTGGAGAATTGATTATATTTCCTGAAATTTTTATTTCTATCTTTTTATAATAATTGAAAAGTTAAGTTAAGAGCTTTTTCAATTCTTTTCTTATTTTATCTGTTTTTTTATCCTTTATCCAATATCTAATTTTTGGAGATCTAAGGAAATTTTGAATTTTATTATCTAACTCATTCAATTTTTCTCGGTCTTCTTTTGATAATTGAGGTATTGTATCTTCAATTTTTTCCTTTAGTTTTTTAACTTCCTCTTCAATAATTGGAATTTCTATTTGTTTTTTACCCCGAATTAATGCTTTTCTCAGTATTTCTTTTATACTAACTGTCCATCCTTGTACCCATGGATAGTTACCAGGCTTTTTAGGATCTAGGATCTCAACCTCCTTTCGATCAACAAGTATTAAATCATCAGGACAAGAATTTTCACAAGCTCCACAGTAAAAACATTCATCTTCATTACATGCAATTTTTCCATATTTTTTCACATCTTCAGCACTTTCAGGAATAAAAAAGGATTCAGTTGGGCAGATATTAATGCAAGCTTTACAATTTTCAGGAGTGCATTTGTGCAACATATTCTTTTTTATGATGACTTCTCCTTGAATTGGGGAGTCAATATGAAAACACTTAACTGGACATTCTTTTCCAATTTTGTAATATTCTTCAATATTGTTTCTTTTTCGGACATCTAAACATAATTTACAAATTTCAATTTTCTCATCTTCGATGCACTTGTCCAAATCTAACTTGTAGAATTTTCCAATGGTTGGAAATTCATTTAGGTCAATTTGGCCTTCTGGCTCTATATTCTCATGAAATGCATCGTTAGGACAAACTATTGCACATAGCATACAGTAACAACATTTCTCATGGTCTATTAGTATTTTGGGATTACTTTTATCAATTTTTTCTTGAGCAATATCAGGGATGGGGCCTAACTCTATTGCATTAACAGGACAGACTAGTTTACATAAACTACACCCTATACACTTTTTAATATCATAGGTTAGCTTTTTGTTTACATTCTTAAATTTCCAATTTAAAATTAATTGATCTGGATCTATATCTAAAATTTTTTCTATTATATCTTCCTTATCCTGTTCTTTTTCTATTTTTAAGTCAGAAGTAATCTTTACCAATCCTGTAATAAATATGAAATATATCTAATTATCGTATTATTTAATTTCAAATAAGATTAATTGTTATAAGTTAGACGTAAAAAACTAGTAATCTTCTTATTATTATAAATAAAATATATTATTGACCATAACGTTGAATATATTTATGATCTCTTGATATTCTTCATTTCAAGTTTTTTAAATCAGAATAAAGATCTGTTCTTATTGTTTTTTTTGGGATTTTTCTACTTTTCAAGGAAGATATTCGTTGTGAATTCATGAATTTAACAAATTGTAGAAGTTTAGGATATAAATCTTCAGGATTGAATGAATATGCTAAATCTTTACTAAAACCTATACACAAAATATTGTTGTTAATGGGGACATAATAATCTTCTAATCTATCTTTTAATAATATGCCATAAGTAGTGAGTTGTGGTAGTGATCTATATATCTTATCCTCATTTTGCTTATAATCGGCAATTATTAAATATCCATTTATGAAAAGAATAATATCTATATGCCCAATATTAAATAAATCTGAATTTTCAATAGGCTTCCAAACTGGTGATTCAATTGCTATAGTATTATTATTATTTTTTATTATATAAGCCAAAATCGGTGGATGGTCCGGTCTTTTACCTATTCTATTTCTTTTATAATACTCAAAAACTTTTTGAACGTGTTTACACAGAAAAAAGGATGAATCATATGTTTTTAGTTCATCTTTAAAGAAGTCTTCTATGTTATCAAATTTTAAATGTTCTTCATAGGATCCATAAAATTTTAGCATTGATGCTCTGGGATTATCACTAGACATGAATATATCACGAGGAAAGTTTTCTCTCCAAATATCATTAAGAAAGCTATAAAGTCCTAATCTCAATTGATTGTCATTAATGATATCTAAACGTTCTTCTTTCCATCTAAACGGATAAGTAATACTTTGATGTTTAAAATCCTTTCGCTTTAATTCTTGTATATTATTAATCCAATCAATAAAGTAATTTTTATGATGTCCTATATGATTTGTTCTTATAAAATCACGAATATTTTCAAATGTATTAGGGTCGCTAAACGATGTTTTATTTCGAATTACACGTAATACGCCACTGGTTCCAGGTGTATTGTGAATATATAATTTATCTCCAAATTCTTTTGGTTCCAATTCTAAAGATTGATATAATTCAAGTAAAAAATGAGTCTCAATGTGATAAAATCCTTTCAAAGATTTTCTCATCATTTTAATAAAAGTGTCTCTACTATATATCTGCCCTTTATATCTTCCTATGTAATCTGATATATAATCATATAACCGATTACTGTTTCGATCATTCACATGTTTAAAATTAAATTCAGATCCAAAACATTGGTCCAATTTCGTGGGAGTTGCTAAATCTCCTAATCCTTTTGTAGTTTTAAAGGTGAAGTAAAGTAAAGAAAAAGCGAAATTCTGGGGAAAATAATAATCTATTTCGTTATTTTTATTTTTATCCAAGATTGGAAAATCATTTATTATAGCGTAATCAAAGATAGCTATTCCTTTATCAATTAAATCATCTTTAAGGTTATTTAAATGAGAACAGAAATAAGATTCTAATTCAATAATGTATTGAATTAAATAATGTTCAACTTTCTTCTGATATTTATCTTGATCTAATACAAAAAATTCTACTATTATTTGATGTAAGACTTCGGTGAAGTTAGTTGGTGGTATATAAAAATAATTATTTTCAAGCAATAAATCAAGAAAATAGGTTTTACTCAATTTAATATCTTTTTCATATTTTAGGAAAATAAAACACATTACTGCTGCTAATATTTTTGGCTTCTTTTTTTTTAAACTTTCAAAAAAAAGTTGAAATTTGTCCTCACCTTCTATAGATCCTATGATGTTCAAAACCAAATCGAAAATAGATTCATCATCACTGCTCGAAAAATTGATATAATCAGGATTTTTACTATTCAGATAATCTATGTATCTAGTAATATATTTATTTGTTAGTACAAGATATTCATCTTCAGTTAGCCTATCGGCATTTATAAACTCAAAAATGAAATCATATTCAGGGATTCTTTTTAGATAGTTGGAAATAGTAGAACACACACGATTAAAACTTGATAAATTTAAACTTAAAATTCTCACTAACAATTTACGCTTAATATTTTCTCCTGATCTAACGAAATTGAAATATATTAATGAAGCAGCGATATATTTCGGATTTTTTACATTTCTAGATCCAAAACTTTGATAGAAGTAATTAAATTTTTTATTTTGGTTGTCATATGGTATTGAAATTAAAATGTTATCATATATATGAATGCATTCTACTTGAAACGATTTATTTAATTTACATTTTAATTCAGAAATCAATGTATATATATTTTTAACAATATATTCAAAAATCTCATTTCTATAAATATATGAATTATAATTTTGAAAATTAAAAATTGGATTTTTTTTTTGAATGGAATTATTTTCCCAATACTTTTTAGAATTAGATGAATTTGGATTATAGCACCTAATTTTAGATCGGTTCTTTGCTGGACAATTAAGGTTCTTACTATCTTTCATATTAAAATACCCTGTCTGAATTAGATATGATTTACCTGAAATATTTACAGAGTAAATCGCAATTTTGTATGAAACTTTTATTCCTATTAATATTATTACTATGATCTTTTTAAATTTATAAAAAAATCTTTTATTTATCTGTAATCTCTATAAGAATTTTGTGATCCAACTCTTGAGTATCATATTGCTAAATTCTCTAACGTTTATCATGATAACTCTAATTAATTGCTAAAAGTTATTCCATTCTAACATATTGATATAATGTATAAAAATAGGAATAAAAAAGTTTCATTAGATACAAAATACTCAATTTTAATTTGTGCTAATAAAAGGATTTGATGAGTGTTCAATTTGTTTTAAGAAAATAAATAATCCCCCATATACCTATAAGCCTAGATTTAGTATTGGAGTTGCTTGTGAGGAATGTGATCTAATTTTTATCCATGAACAGATGGATATTATTACTTATGTATTTAACACTGGACGAGGAATTTTTGAAGTTACAGAAGACATTTGTATTATTGTAAAAGATCTACTTTATGATATCCGAATTAAATTAAAATTACAACATAAAGAAACATTTATTATGCAATTATTTTTCCAGAAAATAATAATCCAGGTTCAAGTCAATTGTCTTAATCTAAACACTTTTTTACTGCTTGGAAAAGTGACCAGAATACCGAAGAATTAGTAGAACTCCGAGATAAAGGCTTTAACAGTAGAGGCTAAAGAATTAATTTACGATCAGAATCGAATAAGAATTTAAGAATTAAGATCAATAACAAATCCTTCCTAGAAGAACAAGTTTTTTCTGCTGAGAAAGAATATAAATTTTAACAAATAATAGATATTCTAGTTTGAATAATATGAAGCAAGTAAAAGCATATCTCGCAAATCAATTTGGATTCTCTGAAACTGGAAGGTATGTTTTGGAAAAATTAATTAAGCCAAAAATCCAAGAAATTGGAATTCTTATAAATGATCCATTTTTAGAGTGTGGAAAAAAATTTAATAATGATTATTTATCAAAATTAGAAAAATATGAGGATAGATTAAAATATTGCATCGAATTTAATAATAAAATTCCCCATATAAATAATATGCTAATGCGTGATTCTGATTGTCTCCTAGCAGTTTTAGATGGAGGACATCAAATTGATGATGGTGTCGCAAGTGAAATTGGATATTATACTGGAATTGAACGGGGACCGATTTTTGCTTTAAGAAGCGATTTTAGATGTGGGGAAAATATTGCAACCAGTATAAATCCCCAAATATTGGGTTATATCCAACAAAGTAAGGGTGCTTTAGTAGATGGTGTGAATGCAATTGAGAGATGGTTTTCTAAAATCCAAAGATGGTATGAGATTTTAAAAGAACCAGAAATAATTTAAGTTGGATTTATGTTAATGAAATCTCTTATTCCTCTAATCATTTTTTGAAAGCATTCTAATTTTAATCTCTTCACTTCCAAGATATACAGAATCTACATAATTAGAAACAGCTTTTATTGCATTAAAGTTCTTTGCAAGAACCCGCAACTCCACTCTTTCCATTTTAAACAAATCACCTATGAAATTTCAAGGTTTTCTACTAATAAGGGTTATTAATCTCATCAAAATAAAATTTATTTAAAAAATCTTAATTCTATAAATTTTTTATTGTTTTATTGATAACAGCCAAAATTTTTTCTCTTTGTTTATCATCGAGGAAAATTTCTTTTAGTTGCTCGCTATATATTGGATTACAGAAGATATATGCTTGTTTGAATGTTTTCAAATATGTATTAAGGGTTTTAACTTCTGTAGGAACACTTTCTAGTCTTTTTTGTCTTTGATCCCAGATTTGGAATTGATTTAATTTATATTCTTCATGATGAAGTTTTATTGGGGTTTTTTCTATTAAAATGTCGTGATCATTTAATTCAGGAATAATCACTTTTAAAGTTTTCACTAATTCGTTACTAACTTTTACAAGTTTTACATAACTATAATCAAGCAAAGAATCAAAGAACTTTGATGTGTTATGATAAGGTTTTTTTTCAATATATAGACCAAAAAAATAATGAATATATATTGGTTTATATAACACTCTAGAACTTTCTCCAAACACAAAAGGCAAGATTAAATTAGAGAAATTACAGGGATTATCTTTAAGATCATTATATAATGTAAAAACAAAATGGTCATCTGATAAATTAAATATACTTTCAATATATTCTAATTTATTTTTATTTATTTCTACGTATTCAAAAAAATATCGTTTAAACATCGCTTCACAAGCTCTTACTGTTTTATGCCAATAGACCGATGTATAAAGAATATTTCTGCATGTTAATAATGATAACAAGGCTGTACGACCCTTCTCGGTTAATGCTATTTGTTTAGAGGTCTTTATATAATATAATGAATCAAGAAATCGTTCAATATCGATTCCTTTTCCATAATTCACACCACAGTGGATACTATCGCGCACTAGATAATCTAGCTTATCTACATCTATTATTGAATTAATAAATGAGTTCATAATTACTTGCTCTTCGAAAATCTCATCACCTCT
Organism: Promethearchaeota archaeon; assembly: GCA_019058425.1. Lineage (GTDB taxonomy): Archaea > Asgardarchaeota > Lokiarchaeia > Sigyniarchaeales > SOKP01 > Loki-b32. Next base: position 43,901 of record JAHPYZ010000010.1, on the reverse strand, counting down.
AATTATCGCTGAAATCGTATCTATATCAACATTCCAAACATTTTCGATGATATCCTTAATTTCTTTTTTTTTAAGAATAATCTCGGCTCTTTCTTCATGTTTTGGAAATGAAATATTATCTTCAAAATCCATTTCTTCTATCCAATGGGAATAAGGATAATGACCAATATCATGCAATAATGCAGAAAGTATAAAATATTTAATAGATTCATCTAATGGTTGGCATATTTCTCTAAAATCAGGTATTTTTAATAATCGTTCTAAGTACTTTAGAGATAGATGGTATGTTCCCAATGAATGCTCAAATCGAGTATGATTTGCTCCAGGATATACTTCAATTGTTGGTCCTAATTGTCTAACCCCTCTTAATCTTTGAAACTCTGTTGTATCAATTATTTTTCTCACTTCTTCAGTTAATATTATTGACCCAGAAACGGGAATTCTTAATTTTTGGTTAAATCTCCCAAAATTATTTGGCCCCATATATTCATCTAGTTTCACTTGAAATTTCCATTCAATTCCAGTAATAAAATTATGTTTAATTGAATTGTAAAATTCATACATATCCTTAAATCGATGTTCGAGAGTTTCGTTCCTACCACTTTCAATAGTGGCTTGAATCCCTTCATATCTCAATTTATCATACTGATTTTTGAAAAATGGTAAGAGAAAAAACAATATCGTAGAAAATTGACCCATATCCATTTTTTCATAATTATGAGCTTTAATGGAAGGAATATCGAGGACTTTAGTATTTAAAATGGTACCATTGATTTGTGGGGATGTGTAATGATGTGCAAAACCATAATCTACAATAATGAAATTAGAATCCCGTTTACTATAAAGGATATTTTCTGATTTTAAATCTTTATGTACGATTTCCTCCTCATTATGATAAATTAAAGTGTTACACATTTGGGTGATTAATCTTTCGAATAGTATGATTTCTTTATGATCGGACTTTCCATGATAACTTTTCCATTTCTCTTCGTCATTATCATTAATATATTCTAAAATTGGAAAAATTTTTATTAAGTTTGAACCCTCGATATAATTCATTATATAATAAAAAATAAAAGTCTCATCAGTAATTACTTTATCTAAGTTTTCAGGAAAATTTTCGTTTATTTCCCAAGCAGAATCATTCTTCCATTGTGCATATCCTCCGGTAAAGATTTTAACTATATTTTTATGGTTAGTTGTAACTAAAATCGACACTTCTCTTATAAAATCATCAATACCATGCTTTAGAATTTTTGGGTCCTCATCTCTTTTTGGGTCATAAATTTTTAAAGCAAAATATTTTTCTATTTTATTTTTTATTAGTAAAACTATTCCTTGTTGTCCATGACCTAATTCTCCTTCAATTTTATAGCTACCAAATTGTAAAATATGGTCATCATCTCTCCCCCCCAAAGCAGCCAATATTTTTCTTACTATCATTTTATTTTACTTTTATTAATGTCTTTTGAAATTTATTTTACTTTTATTAATGTCTTTTGAAATTTATTTTACTAATGCGTACTTTTCTCTTATTTCCTTGTTATTTAAAAATTTCTAATTTTTGAGTATTTAAAACATATTGTTGAGGATATAATATTTTCAATGCTAGAATTAATTTTGCAGAATTCTAGTGAGTTTTGATAAAGGAAAGATTTACACAAAGGTTTCCATTAATTTAATTAAGCTTATTTTCCAACTAAACACATGAACACACGGAAAATGGATATCTTCGCCCATGTAAAAGTATTTGCAGCGATCTCAAAGCGATCAAACTGGCATCTCCCTAAAGAGCGGAATATCCACAAATTTTGGGGAAGATATACAATATCAGATCTAACGTTTGCATGGAAGCAATTAGATGATAGAATTTGAAAAATATGTGAGAAAACGATGTTGCAATAAAAAAGGGATTTTTATTATTGCTATTATAAGATTTCGTAATGACATCATTTCCTACTTAAATTCAAGCTTATGATACTTAATAATAGGGATGAATAAAAATTCGGAGATACTTAAAAAAATGAATGAAAATCCTCTTTTTCTTTATAATTACTTCTCCTTTTATCGGAGAATTAATTGAAAAACATTCAACGGGACACTCTTTTTGAATTTTAAAGAATTCTTTAACATTATTTCTATCCCTAGCATTTAAACATAGCTTGCAAATCTCATTTTTGGAATCTTCAATACATTTTTCCATGTCTATTTTATAAAACTTTCCTATAGACGGGTATTCTTTGAGGTCAATTTGGTTTTCAGGAGTAATATTTTCATGAAATGCATCATTTGGACATACTACTGCGCATAACATACAATAACAGCATTTATCATGATCTACTAAAATTTTTGGATTATTTTCATCAAGTATTCCCTGTGCTATATCTGGAATTGGACCGAGCTCAATAGCATCAACAGGGCATATTATTTTACATAATGAACATCCTATGCATCGTTTTATGTCATATGTTAGTTTCTTATCTACATTTTGATACTTCCATTTGAATATCAACTGTTCTGGTGTAATATCTATACTTTTTCCAATAGATTCTTTTTCATCATCAATAATTTCATTGCTAGATGATATTGGTGTAATTTTTTATGCCCTCGCTATTCTTTATGCATTGTTATAAAATTTCTAATTTTTTATTATTTATGAAAAGGGTGAAAGATAAAAGCTCATCCTCTAAGTTCATGTAGGTTTGACTACAAAAAAAATTTTCGATAATTACTTTCAAATACTTCTTATTTTTATAGTTTTATAATATAGCTCATGAGTTAATGGTTTTTTTTAAATGTCAAAGCATAAATAGTAATAATTCTGTAATAGGTTTGTACAATTAATTATTATAAAACTCTGTCTTGGAATTATCTAAAGCAGAAGTGATATAAGAGGGGTTTAGATACTCTGTAGGTGATATAAGAATAAGGACAATTTTTATTGCTGAAGATGATAGAGATCTTCAAAGACTATATGAACTTTTATTAGGAATGGCTGGTTTTCAAGTTCTAGGCATTGCTAATAATGGAGAGGAAGCAATAAAAATGTTTAGTTCTTTTTCTGAAAAGCCTGATATCATAATTTTGGACTATAGAATGCCTATTAAAAATGGTATGGATGCTTTAAAAGAAATCCTACAAATTGATCATAATTCAAAAGTTATTTTTGCTAGTGCAGATAGGACAATAAAAGAAGAAGTGTATGCTAATGGAGCGATGGGTTTCCTGAATAAGCCTTTTACACACCAAAAGTTAGTAAATACTCTAAATAAATGTTTAAACTCATAAAAGCAGTTTTTTCAATAAATTGGAAATAAATTTAATAGTTTAGATAATTCGGTCTATTCAGCTAAGAGATATAATCATAACTTTCTTTATCAAAATTAAATATATATTCAATCGGCATACCATCAGGTCTGAGATCTGGTGGAGCATAGATTAATGGTAAATTTGGAAAATAAGCTGCAATCCCTCTTCTTGCGAGAATGATCGCGGGGTGATTATTTTCCTTGAAAATTTTTTCACTTATCCTAAGAGTAATAGTTCTGCATTGTTGTTCATCTAGTATCCCTAAAGAATGAATATATTCATGTAGAAGAATGTGATATGTATAAGCCCAAACAATTTTATAAGGTTGTTCTTTTAAAATGATCTTAAGGGGAGTCTTATTCATTACAATATCCGTTCCTGGAGCAAAATGCATTCCACCTATAAATCCTCCTTTATATATACCCATTTCCACCAATCCAAGACTTAATCCGGCCCGATGACGCCCATATACCTTTTTCACATCATTCTTAACTTGTTTAAATATAGTGGGCATTTGTTTTTTTAAATCTTGGAGATTCATGATTCAATATTTAAAGGCAGATAACTAAATTAATAAAAACTTTATTAAATGTCGAAAAACCAATCATCCTCATCTTCACGAAAGACACCCATTAAATTTGACAAATCTCTGAGTAGATGCCTAATTGATACTTTATGTTGATCTCTTCTAATCGGTCCCATTTCTGAAAAGAACATATCATCAAGTAAATTATCTATATTTATTCTTTTGAAATATTTTGTGGTGTTATAGAAAAGTGTATAAAAGATTTCTTTCTCTAAATTGGGTTGCTCTTTTGTCTTAAGGTCATCTTCATATTGGTTTTTGATTATGTTTTTTAATTCTATGATAAAACATTCTTTATTATGTAATAATACATTTCTCTGCTGTTCCAAAATACTGATTTTTTGTTCAATTTCCTTAATTTTTTCTCCTAAAAATCTTAGTTTTTTGTCAGGACCTCTTAGTTTTTGATAATCTATATGGTATCCCGTATCCTTAAGTTCTAAATTATCTCGAGTATTATTAATTTTAGCGATATTGTAATTAATATTAAAATAATCTGGAGTGATATCTATTCTCAAAGATAGATTACTACTAATTCGATATTTTATACTTCTTGGATCTTCACCAAGACTATCAAGTATCCCAGATTCAGTAAGCATTTTAAGTTGGCTATGAATCGCTTGTCGTGATATCTTTCTCCCAAATGAGGCTGCCAATTCCGAAGCTCCTAATGGAACTTTTGCTAACTTTGAGAGAATCATTCTTCTTGTAGGGTTTCCTAATATTTCAAGTAAGTTATCAATACTAAGAAAAACATCTCCTCCTTCTTGCTCCTCTAATTCCATTTTAATCACTCCTATATTTTTTTTATATTTTTTATCGATATAATTCTTCTGATGGTTCTTTTGAATACATCTCATGGGATATTTTAGCTTTATCAGCGGATTTTAATACCTTTTCTATTGAATCATCAAATTCTGCTTTTGATATTTTTACTACTTTAACTGAATCTGCATTCTGTGTGTCAATTTTTGTATTAACGACTGCCTTTCGGACAGTTAATAATGTTGCTTCTTCACAGATTGCTTGAATATCAGCACCAGTATATCCTTCCAGAACTTGCGCCATTTGGTTAATATCTACATCTTCCGCTAATGGTTTATTTTTAAGATGAATTTTAAATATTTCAGTACGCGTATCCTTATCTGGCATTGGAATATCAACATGCCTACCAAATCTCCCTGAACGCAATAAAGCAGGATCGAGCATGTCCGGTCTATTTGTCGCAGCAAGTAATATTACATCTTTTAGTCCTTCTAATCCATCCATTTCTGTTAATAACTGAGAAACTACTTGTTCTGTTACCTGGGAACTAGCAAATCTACCCCTCATACCTGCTATTGCATCAATTTCATCAAAAAATATAATACAAGGTGCTGCTGCTCTTGCCTTTCGAAAAGTTTCTCTTACTGCTTTTTCACTTTCACCAACCCATTTAGAAAGAAACTCTGGTCCTTTCACTGAAATAAAGTTTACTTCACTTTCATGAGCTAGGGCTTTTGCTAAAAGTGTTTTTCCGGTTCCAGGGGGTCCAAATAGTAATATTCCATTTGGTGGTTTTGAATTCAAATGTCTATATAATTCTGGATATTTTAATGGCCATTCAATAATTTCCCTTAATTGTTGTATCGCTTCTTCTAGACCTCCAATATCATCCCATGTTTCAGTGGGTTGACTAATTAAAACCTCTCTTAAAGCAGATGGTTCAATACTATTTAAAGCTGTTTCAAAATTTTTCATTTTGATTTGAAGATCACCTAAAACTTCAGGAGGAATAGGTTTATCTAAATCAATTTTTGGTAGTATTTCTCTTATTGCAAGCATAGCAGATTCTTTTGCTAATGCTTCTACATCTGCTCCGACAAATCCATGAGTTTTTTCAGCTATGAGACGGAGATCAACATCACCATACAAAGGCATTCCACGAGTATGGATTAATAATATTTCATATCTACCATCTGTATCTGGAACACCGATCTCAATTTCTCGGTCAAATCTTCCGGGACGCCTAAGTGCAGGGTCAATATCATTCACTCTATTTGTTGCTCCTATTACAATAATTTCACCCCTCCCTTCTAAACCGTCTAACAATGAAAGCAATTGAGCAACAACCCTTCTCTCAACTTCACCAGTGACTTCACCTCTTTTAGGTGCTATTGAATCTAATTCATCTATAAAAATTATCGACGGTGCCATCTCTTTAGCTTCTTCAAAAACTTTCCGAAGATTTTCTTCACTTTGTCCATAGAATTTACTCATGATTTCAGGTCCGCTAATAGTTATAAAATGCGCCTCAGTTTCATATGCTACAGCTCTCGCTAACAGAGTCTTACCTGTTCCAGGAGGACCATGTAATAAGACTCCTTTTGGAGGATCAATACCAATTCGTTTAAATAATTCGGGATGTCGTATCGGTAATTCGATCATTTCCCGGATCTTTTGAATCTCTTCTTCTAGACCCCCAATATCTTCATAAGTGACTCTCCTTGCCTCTAATTCCTCAAGTTCTTTATGAGTTTTTTCTGAGATTGTAATCCTAGTATCTAAATGGATTCTAACAGCTGGCGCCTTAGGATAATAATCAATAACTATGAAATCAATTCTTCGGCCCATAGCATTAAAACTAAGAATATCACCTTTAGTAATAACACGATTTTCTAACATTCTCACCAATTGTTCAGATCTCCTTAGAATTACTGACTCTTCTAAGCCAGCAAATGTAATTCTATCGGCTAGACTAGCATCTATTTTTCGAATTTCTACTAAATCATCCAATGAAGCGCCAATATTCCTTCTTAATGAAGAATCTATTCTGATTGTGTTTGTACCCTTATCTTCTAGTTTTCCTGGAAATAATAAAGCGGCAGTTTTCTTACCTGCTATATTATGAGAAATCTCAATAACATCTCCAGTTCTAAGGTTGAGATTATCAATTACTTCGGGATCTATTCTTATCCGTCCTCTCCCTGCATCTCCCTTATAAGCATCCTTTATCCTTACTTTTATTCCTTTTCCATTTAACTCCCTTGTTATGCCACTCATATTTTTAACACTTTTTTTTAGTTTTTCGATAAATTAAAGAATTATATTTTTTCATTTAAAAAAAAATCTCTTTATGATTTCTTTACTAAAATAATTGCTAATCCATTCTTTACTTCTAAATCATAGTTTTTAGCTGATGTTGCGTAAGGAAGATAAACATTTTTTATATATTTTCGAGTTTCATTCTCAGCATTAAAAATTAATTTACTTCCTCCTTCACTAAATTCTATTATAACATCTTCTTTACTTATTCCAGGAATTTCAAGAACAATCTCAGTAAAGTTTTTAGAATCATTTATTTCTGTATGTGGCTCGATTATGGACAGATCCTCGGCACGCTCATCTGCTTCTAAAGAAAGCTTACTAGCATCAATTTCCTCAATATTTTTTGACTCAAGGAGTTTTTTTAGATGAGGATGTTGAGATATATCAATACCCTCTAAATACTCTTGAATTTTCTTTTCATCAATATTTCCTTCAATTCGAATCTCAGGTTTTTCCATTCCTGTTTCAAAATGATATGATATTTTAAATCCTTTTATTTCCTTATCTTCAGGGTTTAAATATGAATTTTTTTCCGATTCTGGAATAAATAGAAAGTCTACATCAAATTTCTCAGAATCTAATTTAAAATAATCTTTTATTTTATCAATAATATCATCAAATTCATCTCTAATCATTAATCACCTAGACTTTTAAAAACGTCAATTATGAATTGACAACTATTTCTTACATATAAAATATACTATAATAACTATAAAAACTTATCGATTTTGAAAAATAAAGAAGAAACACCAAAGATACAAGTTTAATTAAAGACCATAATATTGATTTAATAATTTATTAATCATAATTCCATCTAAATTAAAAAGTTGAAAAAACAGTTGATCTAAAGTATCGTTAATGTTATCTAAATTATAATTCTCTAAGGATCTAATGAGTCTTTGTTTTAATTTGATATTTTTATAATAGGAAAAATATTTAATATTCTGAATTTTTTTAATAATGATTCCATTCTCAATGTTATACGTATTATTATTAATCTCAATTAAGTATGAAGAAAGGAATTTAATTAATTCTATTATTTCTTTTTTCTCTTTATCTATGAAATTTATAAGGTGAGGTATCGGTAACCCCTGTTCAAGTTTTGTCTTACTTCTTTTTATAGAAATGTTTTTTGCATGAAAAAGGAAAGTTACTAATTTGGAATTTAAATAAGCAAGGATAAACAAATAATCAATTTCTTCATCGGGATATTTTTGCCATAGGAAATAAGTATCTGAAGTAGCATAATAGGTGGATTTTGTATATCCAAATCTATTCTCTTTTGATATAAATTTAAAGAATATCTTATCAGTGTTATCATACGAAAGCTCAAGATCTTTTAATTTCTCTTTATCCTTTCCTTCAAATTGGTGAATATAAGAGCCTCTTCGAGGAAAATAAAAATTATCTGGGTTTTCTTTGGCATTAATTAAAATATCTTTTAATTGTTTTTCATATTGTCTAATATATTTTGAAAGAACAGGGTACTTATTCTCAAGTAGTTGGTTTCGGTCAAGAATAGATTTTGAACAAAATTCATTTTTGTTAAAATAAATCACATATCCTATGTAATCATCTTGATCGTACCCGTATGCTTTTATTGATTTGCTTTTATATAGTTTTTTTAGTCTTGATTTCTCAGTTTTAGAGAGTTTTAAAAATTCTCCATTTATACGAATATAGAAATCTTCCTTCTTAATTCTTAAATTTATACCTTCCTTCAATATGAAAATTGAATCTTTTATAAGAATTAACCCATTTCTTATTAAGAAATAATCTTGTAAAAATGAGGTTTTTCCATTAACCCAGCAAAAGCTTTCAATTTTATCAACTACATATTTTACCTCATTGGGGTATGTAAGATTCCAGCTTTCATCCTTTTTTAAATCATTATTAGTGATTGTTGAAGTATATTTCTTTATAGATCTTAGATTCTTTCCAGAATTCAATTCTTTTAAATCTACATTATTTAATAAATAAAATTTTTTGTCAATCTCATTATTTTCCAAAATTTGAATTACTTCAATATCTTTATTTTCCCTTTCTTGTTTCTCTAGTTTAGTTTTTTTTTGTAAAACAAAAATACAATTATGTTGACCTTTAGCACTTTCAAATGGCTGAAGATGAGATAGATCAATATATTGAAGTAAAAAACACTCACTTAATACATGTGGTTTTAACAATCTAATTCCAGTTTTTTTCGATTTTGTAACCCAATAATTAGTTGTAATAAAGGATAGAAATCCACCAGGATTTAATTTTTCTATTCCTAAATGAATGAAATAGTAGAAGAGATCCATATTACCCACAAAAAATTTCTCACAAATAGGATATTTCTTACAATATTCTTGAAAAGTTTCAGCATTATAATTCTGTCCTAAATAAGGAGGATTTCCAATTATTATATCAAATTTTTCACTTTTATCTGAACCTAAAAAGTTTTCAAATTTAAAGTGTACATTGGGATAAGAATTCAAAAGTGTATCTATTAAATTATCATCCATCTCATAAGCAATTATATCAGAAAAGTTATATTTTAAGAGATATTTTAAAAAAATTCCTTCTCCCACTGAAGGTTCTAGGATTCTTAAATTAGAATGTTCTTTTCTTGATTTTGTCACAAAACTTATAATGTTTTTAACCATAAATTCAGCAATATAACTTGGAGTAAAAATTTGTCCAATTTTATTATCTCTTTCAGAATGATTGTTTTTTATTACCATCTAATCTTAATATTGGATTTGGAATCTAAATAGTTGATGGTTCTATTTATTAAAATTAGTATGGAGAAGAAATACATAAAATCAAAAAAAAATTCTTATTTTGGAATTAACTATGATGATGCTCATGATGTTCCATTTTAATATTAACTGGTTTCAGATTACCTATGGCCCACCCAGTTACTTCATTAAGAGAGGGGTGTATAACCATTGAATGGTAAATTGGCATAAATGAACCTGCTTCTGGACAAGCTCTCTCAACTTTAGCAATGTCCTTCTTATCATTATATTCTGGTAGGCTACACGTAAAGCCAGAATTCATCAAATACACAAATGGTTGCACTAAAAGAGCAGCATGAGGACCAATTACATGTGCACCTAATATTCTATAAGATTTATCAACAATTAGCTTCACAAATCCATCATCTTCGTTGCCAGTTTCGAAACCCATAGCAAATCCTTTTGCTACGGTTGAATAATTCTTTATAGCTACAAAAATTTCATAACCATTCTCAATGGCTTCTGCTTGCGTCATTCCAACATGTCCTATTTGAGGATATGAGAAGATCGCCCATGGAACCGCAGAATAATCGACTGTTCTTTTTTGGTCTTCGGGACCAAATATATTATTTGTACAAATTTCTGCTTCATAATTCGCTTTGTGTCTAAATTGATACAGCCCATTTGCATCACCTATACACCAGATATTTTTTCTATTGGTTTCTAAGTATTGATTTGTTATAATCCAACCTCTTTTATCCATTTCTACTCCGGTATTTTCTACTTTTAAAATATCTGCATTTGAACGCCTTCCTGCTGCAATAAGAATTTCCTCTGCTATTATTTCCCTTTCTTTACCAGTCTCCATATTTTTAATCAATACAGTATTTTGTTTTTTCTTCTCATATGCTTTAACTGCCTTCTCATTCAATAAAACCGTCATATGTTTACTGAAGCTTTTTTGTAGTAATTTACTAACCTCAGGTTCTTCCGTAACAACTAATCGAGGAAGCATCTCCACAATGGTTACATCAGTACCCATTGCTGAGAAAATATGGGCAAATTCAGCTGCTATTACTCCTCCGCCAATTATTATAAGACTGTTCCATGGTTTCTTTGGAAATCTATTACCAAAAAAGTTTTCATTAGTAATATAGTCTAAATCTTCAATTCCATGGATTGGTGGTATAAAAGATCTTGCTCCTGAGGCAATTACAAATCGTTCAGCTTTAAAATGCCCTAATTCTTTATGATTTGTAGTATCTCTCACTTTCATCTCATATTCTCCAACAAACTCTCCAATCCCCTTATACACTTTCAGATTGGGTACTGTTGATAATCCTTTATCCATCATTTTGCTTTCATCGATTTGAGACCACATTCTTTGTGCAATTAAATCCCAATCAATTTTCTCTATGTTAAATGTAATTCCAACGTTTTTAGCATGTTGAGATTCCCGGATTAAATCAGCGGGATGAACTAAAACTTTCGAAGGAATACAACCACGAGTTAAACATGTACCTCCCATTTTTGTATCTTCGACAATAGCACAATTCAAACCTAATTGAAGTCCAGTATTTAAAACACTTAATCCTACTCCACTCCCAATAACAACTAAGTCATAAGATTCCATAATTTCATTTTCATTTATATTGCTTTTAAAGTTTTTATTAATAATTTAAAGAAAAATACTACTTGAATTGATAAAGATAGATCTCAAAGAAAATTTTCTTTCAAAATTAAGAATGAGTAGGGATTAAAACTACAAAATTGCTTCCTTGTTTGTAATCTCCCTTAACTCTGTTCTCAACCCAAATATCACCATGATAAATATCTATAATTTTTTTCACAAGAGATAATCCAAGACCCATTCCTTTACTTTCATGGGAATTTTGTTTTCCTCTTTCAAAAATACTTTTTTTACGATAATCAGAAATACCAACTCCATTATCTTTAAATTCCATTTTAAGATATTTTTTATCTTCTTTTTCTTCTTTATTAATTTCAATAATAATCTCAATTTTAGCTTTATTGTTATGTCTGACAGCATTGATCAAAAGATTTTCAAAAATATCTAATAATAGGTTATTTGCATAGGCATAATTTCTTTTAGTAGGTGTATTAAGTTGAATTTCAATATTTCTTGTTTGAAAACTGGATTTTAGAAATTCAATCGCATTATTCAATATCCGATTGACATCCATTTTTTCTAAACTAATTTCAGATTCATCGAGTTCAGTAATTTTTCTTACATTTAATATTAACTTTTTTGCTCTATTAACTTGCTCATCTATTATATTATATAATTCCTTAATAGTGCTGAGTTTCTCAGGATTATTCAGATAAAGGGTGCTAAGTTCAGCGGAGGAACTAATATTCTGAAGGATATTGTTAATATCATGAGCAAATATGTCTCTATAGAGATTGGCCTGATAGTAGGCTTTTCGATATTTCTCCTCAGATTTTTTTATCTTCTCTTCCGCATTTTTTTTTTCTGTGATTTCTAGAGTAGATTCAACAACACCTATGATATTATTATCTTCATCCCTAACAGGATACCCTCCTACATACCAAACTCTCCCATCTGGAGTGGTCATTTCATTAATTGCGGGTTTATTAGTTTCTATTGCTTTTAATACTGGACATCCTTCGCATGGTTCATCTAGGGTATTCCAGATTTGATAACATTTACGACCAACCAATTGTTCTGGTTTTAAACCTACAGAATCAGCTGCTGCTTTATTAGCATAAATTATGATATTATCTACAGTTTGATAGACAATATGCTCTAAAAGGCTTTCTATAATTGTAGATTTTTCTCTCTCAGATTTCAGTAGGGCTTCTTCAATTTTCTTTTGATCAGTTACATCTACAAACGTCACAAAATTAGCGGGTTCACCTCCATACAATATCGTTTTGGAATAGACCTCAATCCACATTAATTCCCCCGATTCTTTATAATATCGAAATTGATATTGATGGATAACCTCTGCATCTCCTTTTTGTTTTTTAATTGCTTGTTCTTTTACTAGTTCTCTATCTTCAGGGTGAATATTTCTTAACTGGTCTTCCAATGTTATGTTCAATATTTGTTCATATGAATATTCCATCATATCTGCAATCTTTTTATTAGCATAAACAGTTTTATTATTTTGTATAATAAATATTCCCATTAACGATTGGTCAGCAAGTGTTTTAAATTTCTCTTCAGATTCCTTTAATTTTTCTTCAGCTATTCTCCTTTCTGTAATATCAACAAGAGTAATAATAACTTTTGACCACGTACTTTCAAATGTTGGCATTATTGAAGTTCGGGCATATAGATACTTTGTATCTTCTGTGAAGGTTCTAGACACAATTTCCGAATCACAAATTGTTTCACCTTTAATAAAGGAGAGAAATTCGTTTTTATTGTACGATAAAATTTCATCAGTGATATTTTTATCCATTCTATCGCTTAATTCGTTCATTCTCAAAATTAAATCTTCTTTATTGTCTGCATTATATAACTCTAAAGTTTTTCTGTTCACATCAATTACTTTATTCTTAGCCATTAACTTTAAAACTTCTTCTGGATTGTCATCAAAATATTTCTCAAAATCAGTTATTCCGGATGCTTGTAATTGATCAATATAACTTTTTGTCTCTGAATAATCTTGTTCCATTATTGCTATAGGAGAGTTTTCAAATAATTTACGATATTTCTCCTCAGATTCTTCCAATTCTCTGGATCTTTTTTTAAAGCTTTCTTCTAATTCCTTATTTATCTCTTCTAGTTCTTGTTCTGTTTTCTTACGCTTTAAAGCATTCCCAATTATGTCAGAAGATATTTTAAGGAGGTTTAAATCATCGTCACTCCATTTCCCTGATGACCTTACGTTATCAAATCCAATAAAACCAGCAGTTTTTTGTCCCATTATGATAGGGAGAAAAATTAAAGACTTATTATCTTCTCTCAAGAATTCTTGCTTCTCTGACGATGCTTCAGGAGGTAGATTTTCAACGTCATTAATGTCTAAAATTTCACCATTTTTAAGCTTGCTTATTGACCAAGGGAATATGTCCATCGGTAAATTTTGAAGTTCTTCTATCTGTGGAGTAACACCTTCAGCACACCATTCGTGTGTATTACTCATTGTTATATTATCTTCATTAAACATGAATAAATAACTGCGACTTGAATTACTTAAAATTCCCATTTTTCTGAGCGAATAATTTATGGCTCCATCAATACTATCGGGATTGACAAATTGCGAAGAAATAGTAGAAACTGTCTTCTCAAATTCAACTTTTTTTCTGAAGTTTTCTTGTGCTTCAATAAGTTTTGTTTGGATTTCGAAAATTGCTACAACTCTCTCAGAAGGCAATTTATATATATATATCTCTGTCCAACCATAGACTCTTTCATCTTGGTACATTGTAATTGGAGTCCGTTCAGATTTACTTGTCTTCCAAACCCTACGTAATGAATCAATAAAGCCAAATTCATCAATATTAGGGAATACATCAACAAGATTTTTACCGATTGCATCTTCTCTCTTGACTCGCCAACTATCTAAACCTGCTTTATTTATTCCCATTATTTTGAAATTTTCACCATTATCAGTGGTTTCGTAAATTGCTACTCCGCTACTAATATTTTCGAAAAATTCCTTAAATAAATTTTCAGTTTGATAAAGTTCTGATTCGATCAATTTCAATCACTTTTAAAAATTAATAAATTGAGGCTAACAACCCCTTTTTTTAAATTTAAGTACTAAGCGTTCCAAAATTACTTCCACTTGAGTGATTTAAACACATATATAGTCTGGTAATGTTATTTAAACTTATGTGATATATTGTCGATCTTTAACCCTATCTAAAAGATAAACTCATTTTATAATTGAATCCTTGAATATTTCTAAAGAAAAAATAAAAAAAATAAATGTTATGATGCTAACATTGAGGGTAAGATTTTTGCTAGGGGTACAGCCAATCCGCCAAGAAGACTTCCGATAGAGCTCAGTTTTTTAAGATAATCTTTGATATTCTTCGAAACCTTCACAGCACGTGTCTTTCCCTCTATTATTGTTCCGTCTTCAGAAAGTAAGAAAATCTGAATTGTTTGCTCCCCAGTTTCTCTAGGTTCTAATGTTAACCATGTTGTGTCCCCATTTTCTAACATTGTTGATAAAACCCCCGCAATATCTCTACCTTCAGACGAAATTAACGGAATGGAGGTATTAGGAATCATAAAAGTACCTCTTCCTTCAACTTCAATATCAAGTTTTAGTTTATTTGGTTCAAATCCAGGGGCATTAATCTTAATTATGTATTTTTTAGCTTCAGGAGAATTATTATATAAAAAGCAAAAAATGTTTAATTCTGTATTGAGATAAACGACTTCTTGAGCTGATGAGTCCATGTAGATTGGATCTTTTGATGTTCGTTCAATATTGTCAGCTAGCTCTAGTTGTAACCTATCTATTATATCGAAAAAACCAGGATTAAATTTTTTGACATAATTAAATAATTTATAGATATCATTCATAGAGAAATACCATCTTTCTTCCATGAATATACCCTTTTCAACATCGAAATGATCTGAATCTACATTAATTATTTCTCTTAATTCTAGTATTAATTGATCTTTTGAGAGAACTTCTTGAAATTTGAGATAATAAAGAAATAATAGCTTTTCAATTGCGAATGTAATAGGTAGTTCATCAGGTTCTTCTCTTTTTATATTTTCAATAAAGGTAGGGATCAAAATTTTGTTTAATTCAGCTAAATATTCATCCCACTTAAGGAAAGTCACTGGATCTAAGTGATTTGAAAGAATTTCAGCGAAAAAATTGTCTAGGAAAATCTGATGAGTGGTCGGCTTGTAAAAATCTTGGAGTCCATTTACATCATGAATATTTAGGTTTAAACTCCGTATTAATATCGCTAAGCCAAAACCTATCAAAGAAAACCCTGCAGCAGCAAATCCTAATATATCTTCAATCCCAAGTAACATTACTAAAAATAATACTAAAGCTACAAAACATATTAGCGAAATTATTTTTAATAAATTAGTCACTCTTTTTACATTGCTAGCGAGTAAATCAAACCCATCAAGACTATCTATTGGTCGTCCCCTTTTTCTTTCAAAATTTAAACGCAATTTAAGCGAGGATTCAGTTGAATTTGCTCCTAATAATAGCATTATTGAATTAAAAAAATAGACGGATAAAATTACATAAAAGATAATTTTTAAGGTGATATCGAGAGTAGTGAATAACGTAAGAATAGTTATTACTACTAGTACTATAGGAAGAGTGAAAAGTAATAATTTTCCAACTTTGGACATGTAGCTTATCATGCTCCCTTGAAACTTTTCCTTTTTGAGAGTTTTCGCTAAATCTTCTTCTAAATGTCTTTCCATTTTATTTATCATCTTTTTAAATTTATTTATATTTCAAAATTATGTAATTACAATAATAACACTAGTTATATAAAACGTTTTTGCATAGCAGTTATAGCATAAAACTACTCTTAAATTATTATTTTCATTATTTTAGAACAAAAATATATTTCTAAGAAAATTGAGTACAAATTAATAAAATTATTAAAATTTGGACTCCAGTTTTTTTAATATATTCATTTTTGTCAAATTAGTAATTATAATGAAAAATAAAAAATTGATGTGATTCTAAAATTAAAAGTATGAATCAAGATTCCATTGCTATTGAAATTAAAGATCTGAAAAAATACTTTAAAGAAGTTAAAGCTGTTGATGGAGTGTCCTTGAAAATTAAGAAAGGAGAATTATTTAGCATTCTTGGACCTAATGGTGCGGGAAAAACGACATTAGTACGTATGCTGACCACAATTTTAACTCCTACCGATGGTGATGCAAATGTCAACGGACATAGTATTTTGACAGGAAAAAATGAAATTGTCAAGAAAATTGGAGTGTGTCCACAAGTTATTACAATTTATGAAGTATTAAGAGCTGAAGAAAATGTTGAGTTCGTTGCAGCTATGCATGGAATGCCTCGGGATGAATCAAAAGAAAAAGCTAAAAAACTTCTGGAAGATTTTGGTATAGCTGGAAGAAAAGATTGGTCTAAACGCTTCTCAGGGGGCATGAAACGGCGTTTAAATCTCGCAATGTCACTAATATTCGAACCTGAGATATTATTTCTTGATGAACCCACCGCAGGTCTTGATCCTCAAGCACGACGTCTTGTTTGGGATTTCATTCGGGAGTTGAAAAATAAGGATATTACAATTATTCTTATGACACATGATATGGTTGAAGCTGATTCTTTAAGTGACCGTGTCGCAATCATAGATCACGGTAAGATCATTGCTAAAGGAACTCCAACTGAATTGAAAGAAAAATATGGGAGTGATAATGCTTTAGAAGTCTCTTTTATTGAACAAGAAGATCTTGAGATAGTAAAAAAAAATATTCAAAACATTCCATTTGTTGCTAATTCGAGTGAAATTCAACGAAAGGAAAGGAAAACATTAATAATTTCTTTTCAGGGTGGATTAAAAAACCTTGTGAGACTTTTACAACAAGGGCTTATTGACAACATTGATGAGGTTGAAAATATGAAGTTTAGACAAAATTCACTTGAGGATGTATTTTTAAATTTAACCGGAAGGAGGTTGAGAGATTAGAATGCCCTTTCTAGAAAATAAGGCCATCCAAATTGCGATAAAAAATATTAAAGATAAGTTACGTCATTGGCAATACATGGTATTTAGTTTGGGGTTTGCTGTTATGTTTACATTGATGTTCTACTTTTTTCTAGGTCGTGTTGAGTTTCGATATGGTTTTCCGGGAATGATAATATATACAACAGCAGCAGGTACAACTAGTGCAGCTATGTCATTTGCATTAGATAAGACATCAGGTATGCTTGAACGATTAGATACCATGCCTACGGGAAGAAAAAATTTATTTTTAGGTGCCTTATTATCTGAAACCTTTATGATTTCGCTTCAGATTCTCATAATGTTTATACTTGGATATGGCGTGCTTCAAGTCCCATATGAAGGCATTCTTGAATTGGTAATTGGTTTTTTCATTGCTATTTTATTCGGTATTTCGTCTGTGGGAATAGGTATTATTATCTCAGGAATTGCTAAAACACCTGAAATAGCAAATGCTATTTCATTATTCTATTACATGCCAATTTTATTTCTTTCAGGAAGTTTATTCCCTTTTGAAAGTCCTATAGTATTTTTTACTCCGCCATTTTGGGCTAAGCAAGTATTCCTTCAAATTACTGTATTGGGGCATGGATTAAATGATGTTTTATATAATGGTTCATTAATAGGAGCAACCGCTCAACCAACTGCATTTCCATTATGGAGTGGACTTTTAATTATTATGGCATTTACATTAGTGTTTATAATACTAGGTATCATTATTTTCCAGAAAAAAACCAAATTTTAACCTAATTTTTTTTATATTTTCCTAAAATTTCTAACTCTCGTTTTCTCTAATCATAAACCAATTAACAATATTGGTATTTGGGATAATTATTTCTTCAAGAATTGAAAAATCAAAATGTTCATAAAAGATTACATTTCGTTTCAAATTAGTCTCTGTCCATATGGGGAAATTTTCTTTATCTATTCGTTTTAGCATTGGTTTCAAGAGCATACGGGCAAAACCTTTTCCTTGATGCTTTGGATCTACTCCAATTACATCCAAATACCAATAAGGCGTTTTCATATATATATCTCGAATGGAATTATTAACTGCTTGAAAAAATGAAATTTTTTTTGCAGTGTCTACTCCGAATTTAAAAGGAAATTTATATCCCCCATGTTTTACAAATTTCCAATAAGAGATGTTAACATTTTCAGGAGGACGCCAAATCGCAATCCCTTCCAAATTTTCAGAGGTCCCGTAAACTTTACTGTATTTAATTCCAATATGGAGAGTTAGTTCCCAGAAATTATGAATTTTTGCTAATCTTTTATTTGCATCAGGTATTTGCCACCGAAGCACTGGATCATTTTGAAATGCTCTTGATAAGACTTTACTAGCTGGTCTTATATGCTTCTTTGAGAGAGTTATTAATTCATTCATTTCTTTTAGTGATTTCTGAAAAAGGGAATAAATATTGACTAATATTAAGTATTTTCTCTAAGTTTAAAATATATAATTTTTTGTCTAATCATGTCTTAATATTAAATCAGAAAGTACTAAAATTCTCGATAATTTTTCTTTTTAAGTAAGAATAGTAAGCAGGTTAATATTGTCTGATTTTAAATCTGAAATAAATGAAATTGAGGGGATCTATCAAATTAAGATAGATGTTCCATTCGCAGTCAAATATGTATGCCTTTATCTATTTGAATTAGAAGGGAAGAAAATTCTTATTGATTCTGGATTGAATATGGGAAATTGGAAGAAAAAGCTTTTTTCTGCGTTTGAACAAATGAATATTTCAATAAAAGATATTGATTATTGCATTATTAGCCATATCCATACGGATCATATTGGTTTGGTAAAAATACTAAAAAAGAAAAACCCAGAGCTTAAAATCTTAATGCATGATATCACTCATGAACTATTGAGATGGCAAACAGATAATAACAATTTAAAAGAATTAGAAATACAAGCAAGAGAAACTGCTGATCAACTTATTAAATATGGAATGAGTGAAGAAAAAGGAAATAAAATTATTCAATTTTTTACTTTCTGGCCTCGATTCTTACAGTATCAAAAACCAGATATTGAAATGCATGATGGGGACACTATATTTGATAAATTAAAGATTATTTGGACTCCAGGGCACAGTTTTGGACATATATGCATTTTCTATAAGAAAAAAAGGTATCTTTTTTCAGGAGATCATATTCTAAGTCGAATCACACCCCATATTGGCAATTTTGTTGTTCCTAAACACTTAGCAGAGGAATATAAGGATTATGATTTTAAAAATATCCTAATGCATTATTTAGTATCATTGGATAAAATTGATAATTTGAAACCTAAAATAATTTTCCCAGGGCATCAAGAGATTATTTATAATCCCCATGAGAGAATTTTAGAAATTAAAGAACATCATAAAAATAGATTAAAAGAGATTTCAAGTTTGATTAAAGATAATCCTATGACAGCCTATAGAATATCTCAAATTCACTTTGGAGAAGATCTAGATGAGATGAATTCATATATGGCGCTTTCAGAAGTGTTAGGACATCTGTTCTATCTTGAAGCAGAAGGAAAAGTTAAGATTACTGAAAGAAAGGGAAAGCTTTTATATTATTGTTAATTTATGTAAAAGTTATGATAGAATGGATTAATGTTTCAATCCTAATTCTCTCAACTGTTCTTATGACATTTTTTTACATTAGCAGTGCAGGTCCAGCAAAATTAGAAAAAAAGTTAGGTGAGAAAGCATATAGGAAATGTGGAAATTATCGAATTATTGCGACTATTTTTGAATTTATTGCTGTTATAAATTACATTATGTATTTCTTTTATCCTCTTCCAATTTCTATCTCTCACTATTTTATATGGGATTATTGGATTTCTATTATTCTTAGTTTTTTTATTCTAGTTCCAAGTTTATATATTATGCTTAAGGGAGTTAAAGATGCTGGAAGAGAAGCTCTCCTTCCTGATAAAAAGCATACTCTTTATGGAGGGATATATAAAAAAATACGTCACCCACAAGCACTTGGAGAAGTTTTTATTTGGTGGGTAGTGGCATTTCTTTTGAATTCTCCGTTTCTTTTTCTATATTCGATCGTATGGTTTCCATTATTTCATTGGTTTTGTAAAGCAGAAGAAAAAGATTTAGTGATTCGATATGGAAAACCCTATATCGAATATAAAGCTCAAACAGGAATGTACTTTCCTAAGAAAAAAAGATAATTTCATGATTTGTTTTATGAATGAGAGCAATAATTCTTCCTGGAAACCTGTAATAGGTCAAATAATGACTCGATGGGCAAGTAAAGTAGATCCCGAAGTACCGCTACCAGAGTATCCAAGACCACAACTTAAACGCAAAGAATGGTTAAATTTGAACGGGTCTTGGGACTATGCTATTCGCCCTAAAGACCAAACTGATGTTGAGAGGTTTGATGGGAAGATCCTTGTTCCATATCCCTTAGAATCTGCTTTATCTGGAGTAAAGAAAAAATTGGATCCTAAGGAAAAGTTATGGTACCATCGAACATTTACAATACCTGAAATATGGAATCAAAAGAAAATCCTATTACATTTTGGTGCTGTTGATTGGGAAACAACTATTTGGATTAATAAGAAATTGGTTGGAGTTCATAAAGGGGGGTATACCCCTTTTTATTTTGAAATTTCAGATTTTCTAAATGACTCTAAAGAAAATGAACTTATCCTGTCTGTTTGGGATCCTACAGATAAAGGTCATCAAGAACAGGGTAAACAATCTCTAAATCCAAAACTAATACTCTATACAGCAGTTTCAGGAATATGGCAGACAGTTTGGCTTGAACCGGTCTCAAATACATTTATAAATAGTCTCCAAATGGTTCCAAATATTGACGCTGAGAATATTAACCTTGTAATGAATGTCAACGATCGAGAATCGAATGATATCCTACATATAACTATTCTTGAGAAAGATAATCAAATTATAGTTGATCAGGAAACAATGGAGAACAATGTTACCATTAATATTCCATCCCCTAAACTTTGGAGTCCAAAATCTCCTTATCTGTACAATATTACTGTTGAAATAAAGAGAAAAGCATCCATACTTGACAAAGTTGAAAGCTACTTTGGGATGCGAAAAATTTCACTCAGTAAAAATAAAAATGTTATTAAACGCATAGAATTGAATAATAAAGCTATTTTTCAATACGGAACCTTAGATCAAGGATATTGGCCAGATGGGTTATATACTGCACCAACAGATGAAGCATTACGATTTGATATTGAAATTACCAAGGAACTTGGTTTCAATTTGATACGAAAACATGTTAAGATAGAACCTGCTCGTTGGTATTACCATTGTGATAAATTGGGTATCCTAGTTTGGCAAGATATGCCAAATGGAGAACACTGGAGTATATTTAAACATATTAAAATGAAACTCAAAGGTGAAAAAAGATACAGAGGAGAGCGAAAAGAATATGCTAAACAAGATTTTTTTAATGAACTTGTAACTATGATAAAGTTTCTTTATAATTATCCATCTGTTATTGTATGGGTTCCTTTTAATGAGGGTTGGGGACAATTTGATACAGAAAAAGTTGTTGATAAAATTCGAAAATTAGATTCATCACGTCTTATAAATCATGCTAGTGGTTGGTTTGATAAGGGAATTGGGGATATAAGAGACATACATAATTATCCAGATCCGAAAATGCCTAAAAAACTCCAAGGAAGAGCTGCTGTGGTGGGAGAATTTGGAGGATTAGGATTAGAGATTGAAAACCACATATGGCATTTCAAAAGAAAATTTGTATATAGAAATTTTCAGGACCAGCATAAACTCCTGAAAAAATATGAAGAGTTGATATCAGAGCTTAAATTACTAATTGAAAATGGATTAAGTGCGGCAATCTACACTCAAACAACTGATATTGAGCAAGAAATCAATGGTTTGCTTACTTATGATCGTGAAATAATAAAGATGGACAAGAATAAAACACGTGAATTAAACTTAAGCTTATACAAAACTTAATATTTTAAAAAAAGGAGAATAAAAATAAATTAAATTTTTTCAATTCCGAATGGAACTAATTCCATTAATAGATCCCTTAATTTAGGCGCAGCTGGGCGGCCTTTCTTATGGATAGCTCGACCTACAACAGCTTCTGCTGCTTCTAAAACCATTTCTGAAAGAGTTGGATGACTATGAACTGTATGGGCAATATCTTCGATTGTTAGACCATGTTGCATAGCAAGTGTGACTTCAGCAATCAATTCAGATGCTCCCTCACCAATACAAGAAGCACCTACAATTTGAAGAGTATGCTTATCTGCTAATATCATTAAGAGACCTTCATCTCCCATACACTTAGCTTTTCCAAGTGAACTATAAGGAAATTGTCCTACTAATACATCTATACCTAATTCTTTTGCTTGTTTTCTTTTAAGACCCACGGATCCAATATTAGGACTAGTAAATATGGTTGATGGTATAACTCTATAATTAGGTCTCTTTGAATGTATTTGAAATCCTCCAAGACTAGATAAAGCATTTGGAACAGCGATATCACCTTCATAGCTTGCTACATGGGCGAGCATGATTCCACCATTCACATCTCCTATAGCATATATTCCGTGAATAGAGGTTTCTAAGGTACCAGGATCGACTTCAATTGCTCCCCTTCTTGTAGTAATTCCTAATTCCTCTAATCCGAGATTTTCTGATACTTTTGTCCTACCAATAGATATCAAACAAAAATCTGCTTCAAAAGTAGACGTCTCAGCAGTTTCAAGTTCTTCTCTAGGAATTGCAGCTGAACATGTAGTAGCTTTTATCCCTGATCCAGTATTTTCTACTGATAAAACATTTTGGGAAGTAACAATCTCAATACCCATCAAATTAAACTTCTTCTGTAATTGTTTTATAATTATTGGTTCTTCACTAGCGATTGGCGAAGGAAGATATTCTAAGACAGTTACTTTGCTACCAAAAGTCGAAAAAATATCTGCAAATTCACATCCAATCACACCAGCACCAATAATTAATAAACGCTTTGGGATTGTCTTAAAATTAGGATCTAAGATATCATTACTTGTAAGAATTCTCTCATGATCTACATTAAAATTAGGTATCAATGCGGGAGTTGATCCTGTAGCAATTATAACTCTTTTTGCAACAATAATTTCATTATTATTATCACCTTGGATCATAACTTTAAAACCTTCTTCGGAATTTCCTCCAAGGATTTTACCATGTCCGATATAGACATCATTTTTCCAGGATTTTTGCAGATCTGCAATACCCATACCTAATTCATTTACAATTCGATTCTTCCGATCTACAACTTTTTCAAAATTAGTGCGAAAACCTTTGACTTCTACACCAAATTCTTCAGCTTCTTGTAATTTTTCAACAAAATGAGCAGAAGCAAGTAAAGCTTTAGTAGGAATACATCCTCTATTTAAACAAGTACCACCTAACTTACTTTTTTCGATTAAAGCAACTTTTGCACCATACTGAGAAGCTCTAATAGCGGAATGATAACCACCAGGACCTGCCCCTATGATTGCTAAATCATATTGCTTTTCTACTATTTTTGTATTATTCATTAATCCTACCTCTGCCTTATTTTAGACTTAACTTTTTGCATATTTAATAAAATTAATTTAAAAATTTTGATTTCTGAATGAATAAAATATTCGCCTTAATATTTGCTTCTTTCATTTGTTTCATAATTTCCATAAAAGAATTCTCTTCACCAAAATGAACAAAAGTTATTTCCTTATCTTCACGATCTTTCAATACTTCCAAAATTCTCTTGGTGATTGCGTCTGTTCGTACTTGACTATTGATATAGTGCTTTAACTCCATAAGTTCGTTTGAATAATAATCAATCAAATAACTTAATTCTTGAGCACCTGGAGAATTTTTATCTTTTAAAGAATCATAGGTCGATTTTAATTCAACATATTTATTTTGAATTTCAGTAATTTGACTTGAATAATGACCTTTAACATAATGAGGTAATTCAACAGTGAAATAAGGGATTTCATATTGCTTTAATACATGTGCTAAATATGTTTCATTGAATTCTCTTAGAGTTGTATAACCTAAATCGATAGTTGCGAAATGGATTGGAATATTTTTAATCTTTTCGACAACATCTTCAATATCTTCCTTAGTAACTTCAGCATCCAAATCTCTTATTAAATATACAGAAAAATTTCTGTCAGCTAATGATTCAAACATTATACTTTTCATTTTTTTTTACCCTTTTTTGTAATTTTTATTCTAATTTAATATAAGTCCAAGGTTGATATAACCAACGCCGATATATCTATAAATGATATATTGTTTCTGGAATATAAATGTTTTGGACCATTCATCATAATCTTCTTATTTTTTCATTTTTTTTGGAAAAGATCAGTTTTTGAACTATCTATATGGTTTGAATTATGCATCCCCGTCATTTCGAGCATCAAATTTGAACCTATTAGACACTCGGAATACAAATGACCATTGAAATCGGAAAAAACCAACTTTTCCAATAGATGAAAGTAAATTCTCGTTTATAAATATTACTGATTTCGAGTATTATGTTGCCGCATAACGAAATTACAAATGATCGGGAATGATCACAAATATAGAATAATAGTCAAAGAGATACAGCAATCCGTATATTGATTTATCAATCTCTAAAGAATGATGTATATTTATAATAATTGCTTTTCATATTATGTAAATCTAGATAATTGAATAACTAAATTATGATATTTTTGCATAATGATCTTTTTGAGTTTCGTTATTAGAAATTGGTAAAAAAAAAGCCTTAATTCTCAATATTTTAAGTGATATTTTATAATAATATAATTAGAATTTCTTAAAGAAATTGATTTCTCTAATTTAATTTTTAGGAATAACATTCAAATTATACGCTTATTTTTAATTAACTTGAGAGAAAAAATGTCAGTAGTTATTGATAATTTGAAAGAAGCTATTAATGGTGAGAGCAATGCTAAGCGAAAGTATGAATTGTTCGCGGAGAAGGCAAAAGAAGAAAATCATCCTGAAATTGCTCATTTATTCGAAGCCATCTCAACTGCAGAAGCAATTCATATTAAAAATCATTTGAGAGCACTGACAGTTCTTACAAATAAGGATGTGAAAGTGGAAGACCTTGTTGAAGTGAATGAGGAAGTATTACGAAATAATGTCAAAGATACAAAATCAAACTTACTTGACGCTATTAATGGTGAAACTTATGAAACAAAAAAAATGTATAAGGAATTTGTAAGAAATTCGAAAAAAGAAGACAATGAAGTAGCGGAATTATCATTTTCATTAGCAAGAAAGGCAGAGAAAGTACATGCAGAGATCTTTAGTAGTTACCTTAAAAAACTTGAAAAAGAAATAATAATTGATAAACAGAAAATTTTCGTATGCCAGATTTGTGGAAATGTAGAATTTGCTGTTCCTCCCTCAGTATGTCCTATATGTGATCACACTCAGAAATTTTTTCTGGAAATCTAGAATTTCTTCTTCTTTTTATGCTACAGCAATTAACTGTTCAAGCACAGTACCAATTCCATATGAGGCAATAAATGCTACAATCCCAATCAATATCATTTCTAATCCGCTTCTAAGCTTATTTTCGCCAGTAATTTTGGTTTTTAAAGCTCCAACAATAAATAACATTGAGAAAGAGATTACTGAGGATAAAACTAATGAAGTTAAACCCAAATTAAAAAAATAGGCAAATAACGTCAAGAAAGACCCAAAAACAAATGCAAGAAAGGTCAAAATTGCTCCTACGATTGGATTTTCTGGTTCTTCTAATCCTAACTCACTTTTTGTAAGGAAATCAAGCCATACTTGCTTATTTGAAGTAATCTTATCTACACAAGCATTAAGGGTATCTCCTTCTAATCCCATCTTTTCAAAAATCTCTCGAACTTCTTCCTTTTCCTCATCAGGAAATAGTTCAATCTCTGCTCTTTCCTTCTTCAATTCATTTTTAATATAATTATATTCTGATTTACTTGAGATATACTCACCAAGCCCCATACTAATTGCTCCAGAAACCATGGCAGCAAATCCAGTTAATAATACAATGGAATTTCCACCTGTAGCGGCCAAGGTTGCAGCTGCGACTCCGACTAATAGGGTAAACGTTGAAATCAATCCATCATTTAACCCTAATATGACACTACGGATCTTTCCTCCACCAACTATATGTTCTTCTTGCCTAGAACTCAACTAACATCACATGAATTTAATTAAATTGCTATTATATTACTTTTAATTTAATTACTAGAATTAATTAAATGTTTTAGATTTTGTAAACTTTCATTAACTCAACTAGATATCTTGGAAAAAGTTGATGAGAATTAAAAAAAGTATGTTCTTTTTCGAGGAAAAATATATTACGTTCAAAATAGAATGCTAGAACTTAATAAAATTTCTTAAAATCTTTCAGATATTAAAAGTCTCGGTCGATTATTAATAATTTTCTCTCTTTATTAATATTTTTATTTCCACATACAGATACTTTTTTAATACTGTATATCCCATAATAATAACTCTTGAATTCACATTTAAATTTCACTAAATCAGAAAAGTTTTATTATGGAATAACATTCTTGAGAGGGAAAAAGTGACATTGAAGGTATTAACTAGATTTAAAGCATAATTTGTAAGGATAAAATTAAAATAAATAGTTAAAAGTGGATGAGATCAAAATAATTTTTGGTTTCACACATTTCTAATAAGATAATATCCAGCTATGGTAAATATTAATAAAATCTTAAATAAATTAGGACCTTCAATTGGGCTCTCTTTTCAGAATTGGATGAAATTATTTTTGAATGAAGGAATTAAAAATTTCAAATATTATTTTCCACGTATTTTTTCAATCAATTTAATTAAACCATTTTTTACACCTTTTGAAATCTATGAATCTTTAAGGTATCGAAATATATTAAAAAAAATGAACATATCAAAACCACCCATATTCATTATTGGACATTGGAGAACAGGAACCACTCACATTCAGAATTTATTATGTAAAGATCCTCAGTTCGGTTATATTAATATGCTCCAAGCAACTTTCCCAAAATCATTTTTAAGTAACAGATTATGTTATGCCGTCCTTAAGAGATATTTACCAGCAACTCGACCAATGGATAATATGGAGCTTGGAGTGAATTCCCCAACAGAAGAAGAGATGGCTTTAGGGAATCTTATTCCATACTCTTTTTATAATGGATGGTATCTACCTAAAAGAATGAATGAACACTATGATCATTTTATTCGATTTAAAGGGCTTTCAGAAAAAATTGTTAACCTATGGAAAAATAAGTATCTTTACTTATTAAAGAAATTAACTTACTACACAAGAGGAAAGCAATTAATTCTCAAAAGTCCAGCAAATACCTCCAGAATTAAGATATTATTAGAATTATTCCCTAAAGCGAAATTTATTCACATATATCGAAATCCTTATACTGTATTTTTATCCACAAAGAATTTCTACAAAAAAGCAATTCAGATTTTCATGCTCCAAAAATTATCAGATGATGAGATAGAATACTTTATTTTTGATATCTATAAAAAAATGATGAAAGATTTCTTTAAAAATAAGAGATTGATACCTAAAAAGAATTTTATTGAAACAAGGTTTGAAGATCTTGAAGAAGATCCAATTACAGAATTAAATTCTATATATACTCAATTAAATATTAATGGATTTGGTACAATTAAACCTTTACTCTTGAAATACTTAAAATCTATTCATGGATATAAGAAGAATAATTATATATTTACAAAAGAGATAATCAAAAAGGTTGAACATAATTGGAATTTCACTATAGATAAATGGGATTATCAAATCCCGAGGGGAACATCGAATCCCAATATTGAAAAGTATAATTAATTTTTGACCATCAAAATTTTGTAATAAAGAACTTTAGAAATCTAAAAAATTAATGGTAAAGCTTTTGATATAGGTCTTTTTTGATGTACAGCATTATTTGAACAAATTTCCCCACAACAAAAGCAATTAATGCATTTTGAGCGATCAACTCTAATCTTTTTTTTTTTTTCATCTAGGTATAATGCTTGCATAGGACAATGAGATACACAATTCATGCATAATTTGCATTTTTCTGATTTGATCTTTATTACTGGATGAAATATTCTAATGATAGGTACTGCAACACGTTCAATTAGTGACCCACCCGTTCTAGTTGTGTTTAAGGTTTCTAAAGAAGGTAGCTGAGCTTCATCCTTGAAATCCTCCCAGTTATCACCTATTATATCTAGATTATTTATATTTACTTCCCATGAATTTCTTTTGGATAAAGATTTGATAGCTTCGAGATCTTCAGGATTACCTCCCATTATTGAATAAGCTAAAGCATCAAGAGCGACAGGAGAGAATGAACCAATAAGACAATTATATTTTTTATGTTTACCACTTCTAGGTCCTTTCCCTTCCATAGCTTCGATCGCATCCATTATATGTAAGACTGGTTTCGTATGAATTTTTTCACCACAACATAAAACAGCATGGTGAATATCTCCCAACATTTTTTGAAATACGGCTTTATTCTTGTAAATTCTATGCATTGATATTTTATCTTCTACTAACCCGAAAAAGTTCTTGATAGCCCCTGTAAAGACATATCCTGCATGTGTTTTCATTTTTGGTAAATTAATAATAATATCAGCATTGTAAATAGTCTCAGGAATTCTAACTACATTACTTACTTCAAATTTATTATGAGAAATTGTAACAAATTTATCTTCTAAGAAATTTATCATTTCATGTCCAAATCTTAAAGCTATATCTGCCAAACCTGATTTTACATGAGCCATTCTAGTTATTTCTTTGGTCATTGTACTATCTCCTATAAAAATATTTCCTACACCTTTCATTTTTAATATTACCGCTAACTGTTCAACTACAACCTCATTTGTAAATGCCATTTTATCTGGTGCTAATACATTTGGTTTAATTAAAATTAATTTTTCAGTTAGATCGTCATCAAAGAAAGAAGGTTTCAATAGTTTTATGATTCTCTCTAATCCATTTTTAACATTTTCAGGATTGTAATTCTCAACTCTAACAATAGCAACACATTTGCTATTTTCAATTTGAATGGTTTTAAATGAATAATCAATAACTTTATCCATTTTTTGAACTGCCATGTTTATATTATCCCTAGATGTATAATCTTATGAAAAAAAATTAATATCTGTAATTTGTTATATTTATTCGTATAAGTCCAGTTTTTACTAATGAATTATCTAAATATTAGATTGAGTAGGATATATTTTTCTTATGTTTGACTATTCTTTTTTTCACATACAGATACTCTTGTCAAATATCATCTCCTATAATTAAAGACAATAGATGAACATTTAATAAACATTAAATTGGAAAATAATTATTATGGAATAGCATTCTTGAGGGGGAAAAAGGGACATTGAAGGTAATACTTAAACTTAAAAATGTATTCTATAGCAATAATAATAAATTAGGTAGAGAAGTCAATACTTAATTTAAAAGTTAATTGCTCAATAATTAATTAATGTTAAAATCCTAAAATAAACGTGATAAAATGATTTTTCAAATAGTCGATACCAGATATCTCAATATGATACTAATTATTTTTATTATCCTCGGATTTATATTATTGTTCTGGTGGAAATTAGGAAGATCCATTAAGTTAGTAGAATTTCGTGTGATAACTCTATTTTTTATCTCATTAGGAATAATGATTGAGGTTGTTATGATTGTTAATGTTTTAGGTTCTAATCTTCTAATCCTTGGTATTGGATATCCGATCTCATTTGCTTTTATTATTTATACATCAATTTTTATAACAAAAATTGTCTCAAAGCAGCGGAAGAAAATAGAATCTAATTTAGAATCAAATTCTAACGCATCCATTAACGTAGCAAACATTGCCACCGAACTGGCAGCAAATGCGAGTGAAGTAAATGCTGCTGCAGAGGAAATTGCATCATCAACTCAGCAAATAACAAATGAGAGCAGAAAAATGACAATTTCATCCAATGAAATTCAAAATATAATGAATATAATTGTTAATATTGCTGAACAAACAGACCTATTAGCTTTAAATGCAAGTATTGAAGCAGGAAGAGCGGGTGAATATGGAAGAGGTTTTGGGGTTGTAGCAGATGAAGTAAGAAAACTTGCTGAGGAATCCAAAAACGCTATAAGTCGCAGTGAAACAGTAATAAGCGATATAGTCAATAAAATTCATATAATTACCAGTTCATTGGAAGAAATTAGTGTAGCAACGCAGCAACAAACTGCATCGATGGAAGAAATAACTTCCACGGCGAATAATTTAGGAATAATGGCAGAAAGTTTAAAAGAAAGCTTTCTTGAGAAATTAAATGAACCGAACGAGAAAAGAACAAAATCAAAAATAGATTTTAACCATAATTCTCAAGAAAAAATCCAAGGATCAATATAAACCTTTTTTTTTTTAATAACCTAAATGGCTACTCTTGCCTAGAACTCAACTAATATCACTTAAATTTAATTAAATTACATTTTTTCTTTTTTAAATTAATTATTAAAAAAAATTAAATTTTTCAGATTTAGCAACATTTTTGTTATAGATATTCTGATTAGTCAAGAACTCTTCAAGAAAACTTTATAAACATGATTTATGTTTGTTTATAACATCTTGGAAAATCAAGAAATACAATGTAATAAGCTCAATTAACTAGATGAAAAACATGGAAAGAAAAAATAAAATAATACTTATTACAGTATCACTTAGTATTGTAATCATTCTCAGTATTTCAATTCCAATATTCCTTAATTTAGATTCTATTGTGCGATATAATACTCGGCAATTAGGACAAATTGATACTGGAGGGAGAGCGTATGATGTTGAGGTTCATGGTGATATTGCTTATGTAGTGGATAATACAATTGGTAATCCTGGCGGTTTAGTAATTATTAATATTAGTGACCCTGCTCATCCTTATCAGATGGGTTCATATTCTGAAGGGGGATTTCCAATACAAGTGGATGTTGTTGAAGAGATTGCATATCTCGCGAATACTGAGGTGGGATTAGAAATCCTCAATGTTAGCGATCCATTAAACCCAATTAAAATAGACGAATATATTGGAAGTGGATCTGCTTTTGATGTACAAGTTATAGGGGATATTGCATATTTAGCAGATAGATATAGAGGTTTAGTTATTTTAAATGTAAGTGACCCTGACAATGTTAGTTATATTACCCGATATGAAATATCTGGTCTTTGTTTCTGTCTCTGATAACCTTGCTTATATAATAGATCATCATTCAGATTATAATTCTTTGAGAATTATTGATGTAAGTAATCCATCAAATCCTTTTCAGGTTGGAATTCATGCTCCTACGGGAGTAGATTTATGGAATCCATTTATTCAGGGAGATTATGTTTTTATTTGTAATCATGCTGATGATGGGGGAGAATTACGAATCCTAAATGCGAGTAATCCTTCAAATATAGTCCAAATTACTGTTTTTGATGGTGGAGGTGATATTTATGGGATTTATGTGGATGGTACTACCATATATTTAGCAGATTATTTTAAGGGTTTAATTGTCGTTAATGGTAGTAATCTATCAAATCCTACGAAGATTGCTCAATTTTTCGATGGAGGTCATTCGAATGATTTAGAGGTTATCGGTAATATTGCTTATGTCACAGATATGGTAAATGGTTTAGAGATCATTGAAGTGATGATATAATATTCACCTTTAGAGATAAAGATACGAAAATTAAAAATCAACAGTGACAGTAATAGATAAAAAGAATTTTAAATTAACTACCCTTTATGGAACAAAATCTAACAAATAAAGAGATAAAACTTAGAAAAAGTAAATTGTTTGCTCGACTGGCTTTAGCTGCAAAACAGGCTAAAGAAAGTGGAGGAAAACCATTTGTTTTTCATTTTCTTACAACTTTACGATGTAATTGTGATTGTGAGTCTTGTCTTTGGAAGGATAATTCAGCCAAAAATGAATTAACTCTGGAAGAGATTAAGCGTATTTATATGGAAGCAAAGAAGGTAGGTTTTTTTGTTTCTATTTTATGGGGAGGTGAACCAACACTTCGAAAAGACATTACAGATATTATAAAATTCGCTAAGCAGAAGGCGAGATTTGCATATATAGGAATGGTAACCAATGGTTTCCTACTTCCTAAACAAATTTCTGAATATGGGGATGATCTTGACCTTATTCTTTTATCTCTTGATTCTCCTGTAAGAGAAGAGCATGATAAAATTAGAGCATTACCCGGATTATATGATAATATAATGAAATCGGTTGAGATTATGAAGAAAGATTACCCCCTCATCTCTCTACAATTTAGTTTTTCGATTAGTAAATATAATATTCACCGTGTTGATGAAATGATTGCTCTTGGTGATAGATTAGAGATTCCTATTGCATTTAATGTGATAAATACTATACGCCATTATTCAAATGGGGATATTGATGAAAAAGGAGAACTTTCTGCAACTGACCAGGAAATAAGTGATGCATTTTCAAGAATTTTAGAAGCAAAAAAGAACAAGTCTCATGTGTTAAATTCAGAAATGTATTTGAAACATTTTATTGGAGGTAAGAAATCTTATCGATGCCATGCAAGAAAAGTGTTCATGTTTGTTAATTCTAATGGTGATATTGAAGATTGTCTCCAATTAGATAAACCTATCGCGAATTTACGAGAAACTTCCGTTAGGGAAGCTATGAACTTACCCCAATTTCAACAATTTTTAAAAGATACAGAAAATTGTGATAGTTGTAATTCTCCTACTATGATTGATACAAGTTATGTATGGGAAGATTGGAGTTTGATAACAAAATCAGGAGGTATCTCCTTCGGTTAAAATGTAAAATAAAAAATAGAATTTGAAATTATTAAATTTTAACTTGGAATAGGTTCAACTACTTGCGATTTTTCTTCTTTAAAATAATCTAATACTTTTTTAATGCATAAATATGAAGTATTTGCCTTATTAACATCACACAATGTTGTATAATTAAAAATTACCAAATACTTTACCCCAATTCTAATGAATTCTTCAATTTTTTCAATAACGTTATCAGGTGTGCCAAATACGATAAAATCTTTGCACATATCAAGTGGTACTTTCTTATATGCTTCCATTAGTGTCTCCCTGTCGTATCTAGTTGGAATGTAATCGATAGCACCATAAAAGTTATTACCTAGAGGATGAGATAATCCATAATCTTTAAAATATCTTTCTGGAGCTGTCAACATTTGATTTTTTATTAGAGGAGCTTCAATCATTTCATCACATTTATCTTGGTTTTCATCAGTTATGACACAGAGACCTATTCCTAGGGTTATTTCATTGGAATTTCGTCCTGCTGTTTTAGCTGACAATTTGACTTTTTCAAGACACTCTTTATATATTTTTGGAGGCAGAGCGTATGGTAACCAACCATCTCCTAACTTACCTGTTAACTCAAGCATCTTAGGTCCAAAAGCTCCAATCCATATTGGAGGTGGTTTTGTTCTTTTAAAAGGTTTCAAAGAAAGAATAGCATCTTTCAATTTCCAAAAAGTTCCATCAAAGTCGACCTTTTTATCTTTTTTCCATAAAAGGTTGATAATTTTTATTGCCTCCTCTAATCGACTTACTGGTTTTTCCCATTTTATTCCATAGGGAATAACATTCTCCCCCTCTCCCGCCCCTATTCCAAGAATTATCCTCCCCTTTGAAATATGATCCAAAGTTATCATCATGTGGGCAAGTAAAGCAGGATGATGTCGAAAAGTTTCTGTAACAATGGTTCCTAAAAAGACTTTTTTTGTATTGTTCGCTGCGACTGCCATCGTAGGAAATACATTATAAAAGTCATGGGGTCGCCTAAGAAAGGTAGATATATTTACTAAATCGGGTTTCCAAATCGCATCAGGAAACCAACTCATTATGTGATCTGTATACCATAGTGAATCAAAACCATGCTTCTCAAACACTTTTGTATTTCTAATCCCATTAGCAAAGGGAACAGTATAGGTATTTTCTATACCAATTTTAATATCACTAATGTCCATTATTGATTACCATTGGATTTCATTAAAGGTGATTATAGTGATCATAACTTGATATTTATACTATTTTGTGAAAATCTAAAATTTCTAAAAAAAGAAATAAAACAAAATATTCAAAAAAGAAAGTTTTTGGTTATGCTTTGATAGCTTCAATCAGTTTAGGAAATATTCTGGGGTAATAGACTGCCATACAATGAATTCCTTCAAGAAGTACTTTCGATTTCAGTTCTGTGACAAAGAGTTAAAAGATATATCTATGCTTCCACATGAAATATCTAAAAGTATTAGAATTAAAAAAAATTATTTGTATATATTGATTAGCTTTATCCATTTACTCTTTTTATTTCTTTAAGAACTAATTTTTCATTCCATATTCTCTTGTATGAAATCCCAAATCAGATTATTAACTCTTTCAGCATCCTCAATTAAAATACTTCCATGTCCGAAACCTTCGAGTGTAATTAATTTTGAATATGGAATTAATTCATTTAAGAGATAAGCGTCTTCTATAGGAATAAATTTATCCTCTGTTCCATGTATTATTAATGTAGGTTGGATAATTTTTTGTAGTGTAGTACGTGTATCATGCTCATTTACTGCAGCTCCCCGATTTTCTAGATCCAGCCAAGTTGCATTACTCGCACTTTTGATCATTAAGGTATCATAAAGAGTATTTCGAAGGATTTCATCCTCATTTACCCTTCTAATAAACGATTCAGAAAACAATAAATTAAGTTTTTTTTTGAATCCTTGTTTGAGATCCAAATCCTGCATAATTGCCCTATATTCCTCCGTTATTGGTTGAGCAAATTCTTCTCTATAATAGGGTGTTGTAGAGAGTAAAGTTAAGGTTTTAACCATATCAGAGTGTTTTAAAACATAATTCTGAGCAATCATTCCCCCCATACTGATACCACATAAATGAATCTTTTGCTGGATACCTAGGAAGTCGAGCAATAATTTAGTTTCATCCACAAACATATCCATTGTATAGGGATAATTTGGTCTAGAACTACCCCCGATACCCCTATTATCCAACGCTATAACCATCATACTGCGTCTGAAATAAGGGATTTGAAAAGTCCATCCATCGAGAGTTGTTGCCCAACCTTGAAGTAGTACAAGCGGTTCTCCTTTACCTTTCTTCACATAATTGATGTTAATATCCCCGAAATTAAAAATTGGAATTTAAATCACCTTTCTTTTCTTATTCTCTTTTTCGATCGACTACGCTAATTTCCATAATTATTTTGCCCCAACCACCACATTCTAATCCTATATCAGGACAACCTACTCTATTAAATACTATTTCATTTGGATCTTGACCAGCATACATTAATGCTACTATAGGATTTATTAAATTTTCCATAGCACCCAAAGCTGACATACAGATTCTTTTAGGACAAAGTTTAGTTAATAAATTCCCAAAACCATCGAAATAAAATTTATCACCAACTTTATGCAGACTGTTACAGCCATGTGAATC
Source organism: Promethearchaeota archaeon (assembly GCA_019058425.1). Taxonomy (GTDB): domain Archaea; phylum Asgardarchaeota; class Lokiarchaeia; order Sigyniarchaeales; family SOKP01; genus Loki-b32. The sequence goes on along the minus strand of JAHPYZ010000010.1, from coordinate 7,953 downwards.
AACGACTTCTATTACAATTGTTTTGTTCATTAATTTTGGAGCTTTCTTAAGAATTTCAATATTTTTTGGATTTTCCATAAAGATTTTCATTTCTTCATCAGAATACCCTAAATGGCTTTTCATAAAACCTAGAATTTCTTTAGACATGTTTATTTCTTCCCTCTTAATGTAGTTGTATTCGAATTTATAGTTTTATATCTTATATATTAATACAATACTTAAATTATATTTCAATTAACCGTATCAGTTATCAGAATTTTGAATATAAATATATAACTAAAATAAAAAAAAATTCTATAAAATTATTTTATGCTTGAATTACTTCCATCAATTTAGGAAAGATACGTGGATAATGGACTGCCATACAATGTACACCAGCCAATAATCCTTTTCTCTTTAACTCAGAAATAAAGGGTTTAAAAAACTCATAATTGGCTTGGTCATATAATCTTTTCTGTTCCTTTTTATCATCCTTAAACTCTGTTTTGATATTTTTCCATTTGGCTAAAATGTCCTTTGGAACATCAACTCCAGGAACAAAAGTATCAAAACCCTTGGCAATACCATAACTTTTCATTGGAAAAATTCCAAGTAAAACAGGAACATTATACTTTTTGATCTCACTTAAAAATTCAATAGTTCTATCTAAATCGTATACAACTTGAGTTTGAATAAATTCACAACCTGCTTCAGCTTTCCTTCCTATTTTTAAAATTTCAGCCCCCATAGGATCTGAGTTAGGATTCGCAGCAGCACCTACGTGAAGAGTTGGAGGATGCTCAATTTCATGACCATTTATGGTTCCTTTATCAACCATTTCTTTTATTAATCTGACTAAAGTTGCTGAATCGAGATCAAATACGGGTTTAGATTCAGGCATATCTCCAAGGGCAGGATGATCACCAGTAAGCGATAATACATTTCTCAACCCCAATGCATGACCTCCCATAATCATTCCAGCGATACCTAATTTATTCACATCTCTTACTGTCAATTGCCAAATAACCTCTAACCCGGCTTCTTTCTGGATTATATGGGAAGCTGCCATACTATTAATTGTTACTATTCCTAAAGGACTGTCAGTCACATTAGCAGCAACGACGTATGGGGCCATTTCTTTAGCTTCTTGAATTGTATGGGAAAGATCACAAGTTTTTTCAGGCTCAAGCTCACCTGTTAGTATAAATTCCCCATTTACTAACTTTTCACCTAATTTGGAATATACTTTTTTTTCTGCCATTTTAGCTTTACCTCCATACTACTTCTCGTTGGTGACCAGATTCGCTCCAATCTACTGGATCTCTCAATTTGGAAAATAAATCTAATCTTCCTATCTCTTTCAAACGATTATAAATCAATACCCAACCGCAATCTTTCTCGTAATTACCAACTTCACATTTACCTTTAACCATTCCACCGCATGGACCATTCATAAGCGATTTTGCACATGTAGTTATGGGACAAATACCTCCTGTTTCATTTAATAGACAATCACCACACCCTCGACATCGCATATAAAATCTGCCGATTCTCTCTGTCATACCCATAAATTCTGTGTTATTTGTCACAAACACTCTCTTTTCTGGGTATTTTTTAGATAACACCTGAATTGTTGATTGAACCCCAAGACCGCAACTTAAAGTGACAATAGAATCAGCTTCCTGAACGTCAGTATCATTTTTACGTACAACTTTAGCCATTTCCCTATTATCACAGACATCATCTACAACCATTCCATTAATTATTTCATATCCTTCTTTCTCCAATATTTCTTTCCATTCCTCTAATCCTTGTTCGCCTCCTGTTTGACATAATGCTGAACACACACCACAACTTACAAGAAACAATTTTTTAGCATTATTATCTTTCAGAACATTAAGAACTTCCTCAACTGGTTTTTTAGTAGTTATAACAACCATTTTTTTCCCAATTTATTTTTAAAAATGTACGTTTTAATCTTAAGTATTGAAATTAATCATGGTATTTATTGTTTTGAATTATATAAATTAATGATTTCAAAAAAGAAAATATTAAAAATAATAATCATAAAGAAAATAAAAATTATCTATCAATATCTTTTCTTTCAAATAAATACAGTTTTAATGAATAAAGTTATTACTAATTGATAGTCTACGTAAATTTATATTCACTATAATCATATTATTTATTATATCGAAAATTGACATCCAATTTCAATACTCTTTAAAATTAAATATCTAATTAAGATTAATATTAGAAGAATAACGAATCTTATTATTGTTAAGAATCATATGAACGACCAAAATTTCAAGGAAGAATCTAAAGAAAATTTGCATTTAAAACAACTCATTATTGAAGGTAAGCATGATGAAGCCCTTCAATTAATTGATAAAACTATGAAGAAGGAAAATCTCTCACACCATAATGTTTTGTCATATAACCTTCTCAAATGTGATATATTCTATCAACAAGGTTTATGGGAAAAGGTAATAGAAATTGCAAAGAAAGTATATCAAGAGAGTTTAGAATTAGAAGAGAATCTCTTAACTATTGATGCTTTACTTAAAATAGCAGAAAGCTTTGTATGGCTTTTCAATTCAACTAAATTTACGCAAAATATTCAACAAGCAAAGAATCTGTTAGAAAGTAAAATAGAAAAACCTTCAATTGATTATGATCTAAGAAAAGCTACATTATTTTTTGTGGAAGGATTTTTTAATGCTTGGATTAAATTTGAAGCAGATAAAGCATTGGAACCACTCGAGCAGAGCATTAAATTATATGATAATCTAGGAGAATATGGAGAAATAATTAAACCTGTAATTTTTAGCGCATTTGTAATTGGTCTTTTGAAAATGGATTTAGATCATGCTATTAAGTTAGCTGAAAGATCATTGGCATTATCCAAGCAAAGTAATAATAAATTTGCATATGCTTTGTCTCTTTTAATATTAGGTACAATATATGGCTCCAAAGAAAGATCAGAAAATAGTATTAAATTACTTGAGGAAAGTCTAGTCAGGTTTAAAGAACTCAATAATATGTTTTTTATCGCATATTGCTTAAATTACATAGGAAATGCTTATATGAATAAAGGTGATTTGGATAAGGGATTGGAATATGCAGAACAAGCCTTAGTAATTGCGAGAGAAATTAATAATAAGCGTCAAATCGTAGAAATAGTGAATATAGTGGGCTCTATTTACGGTGTCAAGGGGGATTTTGATAGAAGTCTTCATTTTTATGAAGAAGGCCTAAATATTTTTAAAGAATTAAAAAATAACCGTGGTGTGGCAGCTCTCCTCAGTAATATGTCTTGGATCTATAAAAGCTTAGGAGATTTAGAAAAAGCTCTTGAGTCTATAGAAATAAGTATAAATATTTTTAATGAGTCTGGAGATTTAAGCTTTGCTGCAAACAGTTATGATAATTTAATCCAAATTTTAATTGATAAAGGTAATCTTAGTAAAGCTCAAGAAGCTCTCAAAAAACTTGAGGAGTTGAAGGATCAATTAAAAGATGAGCATATTAACGAATTATATTTATTCGATAAAGCATTACTATTAAAAATGAGCTCTCGTGCTCGTGATAGAGGTAAAGCTGAAGAATTTTTAAAGCAAATTATTACTAATGAGAAACTAGGTTATGCGACTACAACGATTGCCCTTCTTAACTTATGTGAATTACTTCTAACAGAATTACAGATGACTAATGACTTAGAAGTGTTAGATGAGCTAAATTCTTATACAAACCATCTATTAAAAGGTGCTAAAAAAAGTCATTCTTATATTGTGTTCGCTGAAACTTATTTCTTAAAAGGAAAATTGTCATTATTAACTCTAGATATAAAAACAGCTAGAAGATTTTTAACTCAGGCCCAAAGGATTGCAGAAAGATTCGGTTTTAATCAACTAGCTATTAAAATAACCACTGAACACAATAATTTACGCGAAAAATTAAGTATATGGAAAGACCTTGAAAAAAAGGAGTTTTCCTTATCAGAACGTATAAAATTAGCTGGATTAGATACCCACATGAAAGAAGTATTGCAAAAAGGCGCTATAATAACCACTCAAATCTCAGTACACAAAATTACAGTACATAGGGAACAGAAAGTATGTTTAATATGTAAAGGAGAAATTTCAGGCTTCATGTATACATGCAACTGCGACGCTCTATATTGTGAAAGTTGTGCGCGTGCTCTAACTGATTTAGAAAATGCTTGCTGGGTATGTAGTGCTCCTATTGATATTTCAAAACCTTCTAAGCCCTATAAGGAAGAGAAATTAAAAGATAAAGTCTTTATAAAAAAAATTCAGAAAAAGTAAATTTAGGTTATTTCCTCTTTAAAATTTTCTTTATTCTCAACATACCTAAAAGTAGACGTAAGTATCCTCTGTCAATACCTGGATTTCTATTATATTTATATAATCTAGGATCAAGATATCCCGGACGAGATTTTGGGGTTAATGTTACTGAAGGGGGGACTTTTCTTGGTCGATAGGAAATCTTAATTGCATGATGGGGGCAAGTCCGGATACAAGTCGCGCAAAACATGCAACGATTATGATTAATGATGTTAGGAATTTTTTGAATATTAATCGCAGCCATGGGACATACACGTTCACATGCCCCGCATTTATTACATTTTGAAGGATCAAATCTGATCAGACCAGATGAAGAGGATAGGCCTTCAACAAAAAATTGATACATAAATTTTGTTAATTTAGGAAAGCGAAAGCGTCCAAGACGTAAATCTATAAGTTTATTATCTTCCTTTCTTAGTTTGTTGGCAAGCGAAGCCCCAAAATAATAGCATCTATCAAGGATCTCTCGATTCCATCCAACTGGATAATATTTATTATCGAAAAATGGTTCAACTACTGGAGTAGGAACTTCTAAAATCCCGATAGGTTCATAGTTCTTTTTCCGTAATAAATCCATTGCAATTTCCGCAGAATTACAAGGCAATCCTCCACTAGTATCAATGATAAAAACTGGATTTAGTTCTTTAACATAAGGTAATTGATGTAACCAAATCAAAATTATTCGAGGAACCATAAATTCATAAATCGGAAAAGCAAGACCAATAGCAGGATACGATTCTTTTTCGTCTGGAAATGGAAAATTCCTTACAGTTTTTATCCTAATTAACTCGGTAGATACATCATTATCTTGAAATCCACGTTGAACTAATTGAGTACAATATTTAGTGTTTCCTGACGCAGAAAAATAATAAATAGGTATCAATTTGAATTTTCACTTTGTTTATCAAAGGTATTTTATTTACTGATTTTATTTGAATTTTTCTATAGAAAGATATGATTTATGATTAAGAAATATAACTATCCCCAAATTTAAGAGGTAAGTAAATGAAAAATTATAATACAAGATGATACATAAGTGTTTAATATGGATGAAATAAAAGCAATAGTCGATGATTTGGGAATTGCAGCATTAGAGACTAACATAAAAATTGCTGCAGTCGCAGTTGTGTCTGACTCGGGAAGTTTAATTTATCAAACCGAGAATTGGGATCTAGTTAATCAAGAAGATATTATATTAGATGTTATAAAAGGAGTCCGTACATTTAATTTAAGTAATGTGGAGTATTCAGTTGTAGAGTCTACTACGGAAGGGATTATAGGGACCAATGAAAATGGAATGGGTCATGTACTTTTTGCTCCATTTCAAGGAGGTGTGCTCGTAGCATATGCCATGCCTCAAGCTGATCCCTCCAAAGCAATGAATTTTCTCAAAGATTATACTACGAAATTGAAAAGTATACTATAATAAAGAATTAATCTCAGATAGAATTTATAATTCCGAAACTACAAAATCATTATCGCTGAGTAACTTTGCATTATTTCCTTTTTTGTCTAAATAATTTTCAAGTAATTGTTTATGATGTGTTTCTGAGTAATGAGCACAAATTTCAAAATCCACTATTCCTAATCCCGATAAATCCTTCAACTTATCTTGAGTTATATATTTCTTGCCACCAGGATAATTCTCATTAAAAATTTTAGCGATCTCTAATGTCGGAGTGAGTACATAAGCTCCTGCGCTATACCCTGCCAGGACAAATTCATCTTTTTTGATAAATTCATTAATGGCACTATCCAAGCCAGAACTACGTAGATTGATTAGAAGTTGAAAAGGATCACCTCCGGAGATTATCAAGATATTTGAATTACTGAGTTTCTCTTTTTCTTTATTAACATCTATAGCACAGTTATCAATTAATCCAAGTTTGACATTTAAATTTTTAACAAATCCTTCCCAATCATCATGGAAGTTTTGTGGAGTATTAGACACCCCCTGTGATGGCATAAAAAGCGAGAGCTTATCTTTCATCTCTGGAGGGAATATTAATTTTAGAATTTCAGCAAAGTTGTTGTTATTATAAGGTGTCGAAAATAATATTATTCTCCTCATTAGCTTGAGTGAATCATAAGAAAAAATGCCTTAAAATACTATTTCTCAAAAGAAATTTTTAACTATACTCACTCTTTTTCACTATTCAAAAATGGGGATTGAAAAATTTAAGAAACAATAGAATTTTTTCAATAATAAGGATTGAAGTATCGTTTTTTTAGAGCCTTTCAAAAAAAAGCAAATGATGTTGAAAATTCTATAGAAAGTATAGGTAAAATTTATGCTTGAATTAAAAGGAATATATCATTATTATGGGAGAGCAAAAACTCTTGAAGAACTCAATTTAAAAATCGAGAAGAAATCTCTAAATGCTGTTATAGGCCCAAATGGAGTTGGAAAATCAACACTCCTTAAACTAATAATTGGTTTAGAAAAGCCTAACAGAGGAAAAATAGAATTCTTGGGAGAAAGAATAGATGGTTTAAAGGCATATAAAATCACTAAAAAAGGAATCTCTCTTTGTCCTGAGCGTCGCAGATTGTTCAATGATATGTCCGTCAGAGATAATCTTAAAGTAGGAGGAAAATTAGTAAAAAGTAGGGAAACCTATAAAGATCAACTAAATTTTGTTTATGAGACATTCCCACTTCTTAAAGAGAGAAAAAAACAGCGAGCAGGCACATTAAGCGGGGGCGAACAACAAATGCTCTCAATTGGTCGTACATTAATGTCAAATCCAAAATTACTATTGTTGGACGAACCAGTAGTAGGGTTAGCTCCAATTGTAAAACAAAACATATTTAGTGCAGTTCAAAAAATAAGACAAGAAGGAACAACCACATTACTCGTTACACAGGATATATACTTTGCGATGTATGTTGCTGATATAATTCATGTACTTGAAGATGGAAAAATTAAACTAAAAGGAACAAAAGAAGAATTAGAAAAAGAACCTCGAATAAGAAAAGTATACTTGGGAATTTAAGTAATTTAAATTTTTTAATACTTCAGATAGATCTCAAAATAAAAATCTAAAAGAAATTTGGCTTAGAAGACAAAGTATGAATGAAAAGAAAAAATCAAGTTTCATTAAAAAATTTGTACCTGATGATTTTGAGATCCCAACTTTGCTCGAAACAGATTTTTTTCGTCTTCGAATGTTGTCTGTAGATGATGTCCAAAAGGATTATGAAGCAGTTATTGAAAGCCGGGAGCTTCTTCAAAGTATGTTTGGTGGTTCTTGGCCGAGAATAGGATTTACTCTTGAAGAAAACCTCGCCGACCTAGAAAGACACCAACAAGAATTCCTCGATCGCAGAGCATTTGCCTATACAGTCGTATCCCTTGACGAAACAAAAGTTCTTGGGTGTATCTACATAAACCCACCCCCAAAATTTAGCAATAAACCAGAATTTGTTGAATATTTGAAAAGAACAGATCCAGATGCCGTCGCGTTTATGTGGGTGCGTCAGACTGAATATGACAGAGGGCTGGATAAAATATTGTTCCATAATGTAAGGGATTGGATTAACGCAGACTGGCCTTTTAAGAAGGTTGCTTATCCCGGTAGAGAATAAGTATTAGATTTTTTCGTCA
>JAHPYZ010000087.1:5233-20640 GCA_019058425.1 Promethearchaeota archaeon | reverse complement strand
GTATAAGAAAATGATAAAAACTAAAACAAAACTATTAATTCTACTATTGCTATTTCCGATGGTTTTAAGCCTAGGTTTATTTACTACAAATGTGAAGGGAGGTTCAAAGATTCCAGAACCTAGTCCTGACAATAGCTGGCATTGGGGTGTTGATGTAGGTGATATATTTATGTTCGAGTCAGAGCTTATAGCTACTAATCTTGCAACACAAGAAGTTACAGAAATGTACAGAAATGTAGATATTTATAATATAACTGCCATCTCTAATATGACTGGTGATCTTTATGGTTGGTATCCATATCAGGATTTCTCTGCGATTATGATAGATGTTTTATGGGAAGATACTGTAGGAATTTTATCAAAGTCGCCTTTAACAGGCGCTCCTTTATGTATATTTGGGTATAATGATACACTTAAAAAAGAATTTTACCAAATTGGCGCCGGAGGTATTGCCCCATTTATATTGCCCATTAATGATACAGTTGTAGATGTTTCTTTTATGGCTTCTGTCTATAATGAAACGTTTTTAAGCCCACTTTATGAAAATCAGGGTGTTTTCAATAGATTTGACGATGTTACCATTAATATTGGAGACACAGAAATACTTTTCCAAAATAGCACTCATGGCTACTATTTTAGGGCTAGCTATTATCCGAATAATGGTACATTAAAAGATATGGACGCTTATTATGCAATGAATATGGGAGAATGGATCACTTTAAATATAACTGGAAAAAGAGTATTTAATCATGATATTACTAATGAGGTTGTTTGGGGCGTTAGCCCAGGACAAAATATTTATTATTATGTAAATCAAACTGGTTATGGTACATATCTGGCAAGATTAAAAGTACAAGGATTTAATAAGGCAGTCTATTGGAGCACAAATTGGACCCTGTATCCGATGGATTGGCCAATGGTATTTGAGGAAGTATTAGTTGAAATGTCAATGTGGAATGGTACAGGATGGGATATCGGCCCAACTATTCCTTTATCAGCTGCAAATAACTTTTATCCAATGTGTTTACCGCTTATGGAAACGTTAGGTGGTGAATCTGGATTTATTTTGCCCACAAGTGCTACAATTGAAGATTTTCTATTTATATTTAATAACCATACTGCCGACCTTACTAAATGGTTTCCTTTTGATACAGTTCATTACAGTATTTCTGGGAATATTGTGAATTTCACCATGTCACAATCTGGAAATGGTCAAGTATCGGTAGGTATATTTGATATTACTACGGGATTAGTCACATTACAATACGCAACATATCTGGGAGATATAGTAATGTGGTTTGAGCTAGCCGATGAATTAGTGGAATGGGATGTGGATATAGGAGATTATATTTACTTTAAGCAAAATTTTGGTGATGATTTGCAGGAAGTTCGATATATTATAGAATCTATTGAATATATTTTTCTAGATGTCACTACTATAGGCTTTCCCATACCCACAGGACAGCCTAAATATCAATTTTTCACCGAAATTTATGCTGATTTTTCTGTCTGGATTAAAAATACTCAATCATGGTATGATGCGGGTACGTATTTACTTTCTGCTGCGAATGAATATTGGCCAATTTCTCCTTATGCAATGATAGGAAATATGCCCTTCATACTACCAAAAGGAACAGTTGCTCCAGATTTACAAAATGTCTTCGGTATGCTGTCAATGTGGTATGACGATATAACTTATAGCTCTGGTCATGTTATTATGAGAAATACTACAGCAAACAAAGAACTCCACTTTTATTTTGACGAAACTTCAGGAAGATTGCTATATCTCGGTGGAGATAATTATGCTGCGCATGAATGGTGGTATCTATCAGCTTACCCAGAATTCATTCAAAATTTGAATACTGGTACAAATTACTTTGTTCTCTCTGATAATTTTAACATGGATTCTACAATAGTTGTTGATATAGATGTGGCAGTTGGGGGCTCTACCCCAGATTTCCTATATGCAGTGTTACCATATAATCCGATTGGTGTACCATTACCTAATGGAACAGCATTGCTTTATTTGGACCATAAATTAACTGATCACACTGTAATAGATGGAAACGTCACTATGACTGTTCAGTTCCCATCTTCAATTCAAATTAGCGAAAATTCAATCTTTCTTTACGCGTGGAATGTGAGTGGATCAGAAGAATGGGATCTCGCACCACCAGAATTCTATCTCTATTCTGTAACATATGATCTTGCCAACAATAGAATGACCTTTGAAATTGAGGCTAATAGTCCCTATATGTATATTTCTGCGATATCATATCAAGCATTACCTGAGGATGGAGATGGAACACCACCAATCCCCGGTTATGATATATTCTTCTTATCACTGATGATCATAACTGTATCGGCAATAATAGCAAAGAAAATACGTAAAAAAAAATAAATATCTAAATCTATTATTCTTTTTTTTAATTTCTTTTTTAATTTTTAATTTTAATAATTAAATGTGTAATTAATTTCAAGAATAAATCAAATTCTTAATCATACTTTTTTGAGTATTACTTTAACCAATAATTTTTTATATCAACGAGTATTTAAGTAAAGATATAATTCAGCTGAAAATATCGGTTTTTATTAAAATTTAAAACTATTTTTAATAAATCAACAAAAATATTTGTGTGATTTGTATGGAACTTGAAAGACCAGAAAAAAAAGGCTATGAAATAGCAAAAGAAATGGAACAAAGGAAATCTACTGAAGAAAAAATGCAAGAAGAGTTGAAATATGAAAAACGGCATCAAGATTGGACATATAAGGCAATGAAATTCAATCCTATTGATCCATTAAATGATTTATATCGATATCTTATAAAACGATTAGATTTAAAGCCAATAGAAGGACGCTTACAGTGGTGGGCAGCTTATATATATATTAAATGGGCTGTGAGAACGTTCTGGAACTTCAAAGCAGAATATCCAAAAGGGAATATATTTCCAGAATATGGTCCAGGAATATTAGTAGGCAATCATGAGTCTCATATTGACCCATTTTTCTATGGAGCAGCTTGTCATCGTAGAATTCGTTATATGAGTAAATTGGATAATTTTAAAACGCCTATTGTAAAAACTCTTTTCAATAATCTTGGAGCTTTTAAAGTGGATCGTGATAACCCTGAACGAGGCTGGGATAAAGCTAAAGAAATTATCAATGGTGGTGAATGGGTAGGCATATTCCCAGAAGGGACACGTTCTAAAGATGGTGAACTGGGAGAATTTAAAACGGGAGCTGTTCGACTTGCAATTGAGATGGATGTTCCAATCGTTCCTATGGCGGTAGTTGGTTCTAGGAATGCATTACCTAAAGGTAATTTAGTAATGAAACCAACTCAAGTTAAAGTACGAGTTGGTGATCCAATCTATTATCATGATTATGATATAAATACTGTATCCTATGAAGATATAAGAAGATTGACTGACGAATTAAGAACAACAATCTGGGAATTACGTGAAGGTATCTATGGAAAAGAAGGAGATGAAGAACTATCTATTGGATCACCCGAAGTTGTTGAAAAAGAATCTAAATTTAATTTTATGGGATATTTGAAAGATCAAGGAAAAGGAATTATAAGGCTCATTGACGATTCTTGGTACAGCCTTTTAAAAAGTTTAGAGGAATTTGGAGTAAGGAGACAATTTCAAAAAACTATAATGACATTTTCTGGAGAACTAGTAGGTTCTTGGTCAGATCTCATGATGCCCTATAGAGTAATAGATTTTGAGAAATATATTCCTAAAGAAGGAGGAGTTCTTATTTGTCCAAGCCATAATTCTGAATGGGATGTACTTATATTAGCTACAATATTGATTCGTCATCCTCCAAGGAGAGTAATGTGGCAGATGGCAAAACAATCGTTATTTAAAATACCTATTGTTAATGCTTGGGTAAGAAATCATCATGCATTTCCATTGAAGCGAGGAGAACATGATGTAGATGCTTATACTTATGCAAAAGAACTTCTTGAACAAGGTGAAGTAGTTTGTACATACCCGGAGGGAACTACTAACACGGGAAATGGTCAACTATTAGAAGGACATACTGGTCCTATGCGATTAGCGATAGAAACACAAGTACCAATAATTCCTATTGGAATAACGGGTACTGAAGCGACATATCCTAAACATGCAAAAATGTTGAAATTTTACAAGGGTCAAATACTAAAAGCAGGGCCTCCCTTTATGGAGCATCAAAAATACTGGGGGAAACAAATGCCCGATTATAATGAACTTAAGAAACTAACAACCAATATGATGGATCAAATAAGAGATTTACTTTACTACGATACTCCTGATGTATGAGTTATTGAGGAAACAATTACATGGATACAAGTGATCAATCAAGCAAAAAGAAAATAAAAGTTGGAATCCCAAGAGCTCTTCATTTTTATAGGTATTATCCATTTTGGAAAAAACTTCTTGAAGAATTAGATGTTGAGATCATTTTAAGTCCTCCAACAAATAAGAAAATAGTTGAGGAAGGTGTAACACACGGATTCGGAGAGCTCTGCATTCCTGTGAAGATATATTATGGTCAAGTATTAAAATTAGTTCGAGATAACCCTGATCTGGATTATCTTTTTGTTCCTAGGTATGTAGCTGAAGTAAAGGAAGCTTATTTCTGTCCTAAATTTTTATCTCTTCCTGATGTTATTAAAATTTTACCTGAAGTTCCAAAAATCTTAAATTTCGAAGTAAATGTAAAAGAATTTCCAATTGCAACCTCAGCCATTGAGCTCGGAAACGAATTGGGAAAATCACAAAATGAAGCACTCAATGCTTATAGAGAAGCGCAAAAATATTTTGACGAATATCATGATTTCCTACGAGATGGTGCTTCTGTTAATCATGCATTACGATTAGTAGAAAGAAATCGACCATTTACTTTACCTAAGAAGAAATATAAAGGAGATCTTAAATTTCTGCTTTTAGGGCATGCATATAATATTTTTGATACATTTATTAATTTAGATTTTCAAAAAAAACTACAAGATCATGGGGTCGAGGTATTAACAATTGAAAATCTGCCTGAATCTTTGTTTAAGGAACCTGTAATTATTAACAAACGTTTACGTAATTATTGGCGCCATGAAGAGGAAATAATGCAATCTATTAGATATTTTCTTACTAAGGGACGTGATGAGATTGATGGTGTTATTTTCCTTATAAGTTTTGCTTGTGGTCCAGATAGTCTTATTTCTGAATTAGTTATGCGAGATATGAAAGTTGTTGGATTACCTTTCTTAGAGATTATAATGGATGAACATAGTGGAGAAGCAGGTTTATTAACTAGAGTAGAGAGTTTCGTCGAAATGATACAGCGTAAGAAAAAGAAACTCGCATTAGATTCTAAAAAAAAATCTACTGTCAAAACTTTATGAATGAATGTTCGTTCAATCTATTCTCACACTTTATAATAAGCTAAAAAGATGTGTATTCTTTTTTTATTAATATTGTACGAATTTTTTAATAATTAATTTTATTTAAAAATCTTTCGCAGATAGAATAAAATTTTTTGTTAAACTATTTGATGATATTAAAATTTCTACTGAGCTTAATCGAATAATATCGGTCATCATATTTTTTGTGGTATAATGTTTAAATATATAGTTAAAATTTTATTTTCTTATTTATTTAAATCGATCCATATCTAAGTAAAAGTGTAAAAATGTCAAATCAGAGTCTTATTGGAATAGAAAAGCGGGAAATTCAATATTTTGAGGGTTTAGAAATTGGAGCTGTTTCTGTAAAGTGGGTTCGTAGATCTATAGATGGGGTAATCGCAAGTGAGGTTGTGCGTCACGAGGGTTATCCTAAAGAAAAAATATTAGATATATTTAAGCGGTATAATGTTGATAAAAATTCAAGGATTGTGATAACAGGTCAAGCTACACGTAGCTTTTTAAATTTTCCATATATTTCGGAAGTCGAATGCTTAGAAAAAGCATTGGCCTTCTATAATCTAAAACCTGATATTCTACTCTCTCTTGGCGGAGAAACATTCAGTGTTTATCCTATGAAAAATGGTATAATAAAAAATATTATATCAACTTCGAAATGTGCAGCTGGTACGGGTGAATTCATCGTTCAACAACTCCAAAGGATGGGATTATCGATTGAGGAAGGAATTGAAGCGAGTTTAAAAGGAAAATTTACTCCCTTGGCAACACGGTGTTCAGTTCACTGTAAATCCGATGCTACTCATAAACTCAATAAGGGTGAGTGCAAACCTGAAGATATTGTAAAAACTCTAATCTTTGATTTAGCAAGAAAGGTTGGTGAAATGATAGAAGCAACTCAATGGTCTACAAAATTAATTGTAATATCTGGAGGTGTAGCTTTAAATAAAATATTCATTGAGAACCTTTCAAGATTTCTACGAGATTCAGAGATTAAGGTGTTGCCTGAAAGTCCATACCTTGAAGTATTTGGAGCCTCATTATTTGCTTCTGATTTAACGGAATCCGTTAAAAGTTCCGATGATTTTTTTAAATTATCGAGAGGTGAGTATGATTCTTATGAACCTCTAAATAAAGCAAATTTTCTTCTAGATTATCGTGTTAACACCAATAATAAAATAGAAATAAAGGCAGGAGAAAAATATATCCTCGGAATTGATGCGGGTTCTACAACTACAAAAGCTGTATTATTCAATATTGTTGATGCTTCAATAGGCGCAAGTATATATTTACGAACTTTGGGAAATCCAATATCAGCTACAAAAAAATGTCTCAATGAACTTATTGAGCAAATAGGAGATAATTCTATCAAAATAATACAATCAGGGGTGACAGGATCAGCTAGAGAAATGGTATCAGTATATCTTAATAATTGTCGAAGTTTTAATGAGATACTAGCCCATGCTAGAGCCGCTACTGAAGAACTACCGAATGTTGATACAGTATTTGAAATAGGAGGTCAGGATTCAAAGTTTATTTCATTCTTAAAAGGTGTTCCAATTGATTATGCTATGAATGAAGGTTGTTCAGCAGGAACTGGAAGTTTTCTTGAAGAATCTGCATCTGTTGACATGGGGATAACAGTAGAGGAAATTAGTGATATAGCAATTAAAAGCAATCAACCTATAGCATTTGGGGAACGCTGTGCTGCATTTATCAATACTGATTTAAGGAATGCTCTCCAACAAGGAGCAAATATAGAAGATGTTATTGCGGGTTTAGTTTATTCAATTGCTGATAATTATATATCACGAATTGTTGGACCTCGTCAAGTAGGAGAATCACTTCTTTTTCTAGGAGGTGTTGCTCTTAATAAATCTGTTGCTTTAGCTATAGCAGCGCATTTAAATCGAAATATTGTTGTACCCGCACATCCTGAACTTATGGGGGCCATAGGTACAGCTCTTATGACAAGGGATCTTTTAAAAAATAATATTTTATCTGAACAAAATCATAAGCTTAAAATACTTTCTAAAGGGGAAATTCAAATTAAAGATACTTTTAGATGTAAAGCGTGTGAAAATAATTGTGGAATTCAAAAAATAATGATAAGAGATAAAGTCTATCCATTTGGAGGATTATGCTCTAAATATAAACTTTTACGCCAAAAGAGTACTAAGGTAAAAGAAGGTCAAGATCTTGTAGAAATGAGAAACAAGATAATAAGGAATAAATTTGGGGTTCGCCAGTTGAAGAATCCACGTGGTACGATAGGTTTACCTATGGCTTTAACTTCTCATAATCTTTTCCCTTTATACACAAAATTTATCAATGAACTTGGCTATAATGTAATTTTATCAAATCCTTCAAAAAAAGGCAACACTAAAACAAAAGCACCAATATGTTATCCTTGCGAATTAGTTCATGGAGCAGTAAATGATCTTATCAATCGCAATGTTGATTATATTTTTCTACCACATGTAATTGAATTGGAGATTCCAAATGGTTATATTCATGGATATACATGCCCTTCTACTACAACAATTCCAGATATTATACGAGCAGCTTTTGAAAATTTTAAAGAAAAGATACTATCACCACATATTGGACTCTCAAAAGACCATATTGAAACAACCATAAAGGAATTTGGGAGAACTGCTGAAATATTAGGATTAGATAATAAAATAGGTATAAATGCAGGTTTTGTAGCAATATCTCATTATAAAATGATCAGAGAAATATATTCCGAATTTGGAAAAAAAAATTTAAGGGATCTATTACGCAAGCCATCAGTTATTATCGCTGGAAGACCGTATGTAGTCTATCCTCCAGATGTTAATATAGCACTCCCTCGAAAGATCGTAAGCAGAGGATATAATGCTATTCCTTCTGATATATTACCTTTTCTAAATAGTGAAGTAAATCATTCTAGAAATGTATGGAGCTTTACCCAAGAGATCGATAATGCCATTGAGTATGTAAAAATGTACCCTAACTTGTATATATGTTTTGTTTCTTGCTTTTCTTGTGGTCCAGATGGCACAATGTATCATCATTTTCGGCAAAAGCTTGAAGGACATACTTTTTGTTATCTAGAAATAGATTCTCATACTGCACATGCAGGTTTTGAAACAAGAGTGGGCGCTTTTCTTGATATTATTGAAGAGAAGCATCGAAAGATCAAGAAAGATACTAAAAATATACCAAATCAAATAATAACGGTTTAAAAAATGACCATAATAGACCAGTCTAGAGATTTAAAAACCAATAAAATAGAAGTAATCAAACAAGCTCGATTTTCAGAAAATAGTAAATACATTATTGATAGTGACGAGCAGAGGATTGATTTTGATGATCCTAGGATAGTATACGTCGATCCAGAACCTCGAAATCCATATGGTAGAAGACTTGTTAAAGATTTATTTAAAAAATATAACCGTAAAATAAGAATTAGTGAAGAGACTAATACTTCTACTTTACAATATGCAAAAAAGATATGTTCTGGAAGAGAATGTCTTGCAAGTGTAGCTATTGCAGGGGCTGTGTTAAAGGATATCAATGAATATAGAGATGAAAATGAAATTACAATTTATCGAACTCCAATAGATAACCATGGCCCATGTCAGAATGGTGCATGGCCCGTTCTTTGGGATACTTTTGCAAAAAGGTTAAATTTGAAAAACACATTTTTTTGTGCTTTCCCTAAATACACAAACAATTATCTAGGTTTGAATCGTGATTTATTAGCTTGGGAAAACTTATATTTTATCTTAGGGCAATATATAATCGAGGCAAAAAATGCTTTAAATTGCGTTGCTAAAAATAAAGGTAAAGCTTTGGAGAGGTTTGAAGAATTAACAAGCGAATTTATAAATAATGTGGGAGAAAGGAAAAAATCATTAAATATTGGATTATTAAAATGGGCGAAAGATATAGCTAAAATACCTCTTAAAGCGAAAGTTGAAGAAACCCCAAAGGTGTTAATTTTTGGTGGTTTGAATTTGATGTTTGATCATTACCCTATTGAAGAATATTTTCTTGAAAAAGGTATTATCACAAAAGTTGTTGATATTGTGGAAACAATGAGCCTAATTTTAGCTGAAAGTACAATAAGATATGGATTTAAAAAAGGCTTTATCTCACCAAAAGACCAATTTAATGAACAATTACTTGAATTTTCTGCTTTAAATGAAGATGAAAGGAAAGAAACTTTAAGAGTGAAGAGAAATATAAGTGCTTTAAACTTCCTAAATTCGCAATGTAAAGTTTTCAGAAGAATTATGAGAAAATCTGGATTACTATTTGATTCATTTATAGATTTTATTGATCTTTTCGAAGAGGGAAATAGATATGTTTCGGCAAATAGTGTGAGTGAAACTCCAGTAATAACTGGAAGATTTTTGCATTCTATTAAGGAAGGAGATTATGATGGACTTATAAATTTAGGAACTTTTAATTGTCAACCTGCTATGAATTCCCAAGCGATTATTCGCCCTTTAGCTAATAAATGTGATATTCCCTATGCCGCAATAGATTGTGAAGGTCCTTGGATATCAACAAATCAAGGTAGACTTCTTGAAACAATTGCCATTCAAGCTAAAAGAATTCGTAAAAAGAAAAATGAGCTCCAGCTATAAAACTGTTAATATATCAAAGATTTTTTAACTGAACTTTTCCTTGACTTTGTGTTCTAACCAACCAATTTTTATTATTTGCCTATTGTCAAACTTGGGAATATATGGCTTTAAATCAAGGATTGGTGTTTTATCTAAAATATCAACATTATTTACTTCAATATTATTATCTTTAATCTCTACTATCTGTAGAATTGAAATTCCTATAGGATTAGGGCGGAATGGAGTTCGAATGGCAAATACTCCTTTCACTTCATTATCTAAAAATGGTTTTGACTGAAGTGGTACAGGTAATTTTACCATATCAAAATAATACAAACAATATATATGAGAAAATCCTGATAAATCTTTTAAACCAGGTAAATATTCAGAGAAAATTTCAATTGTACCTTTTGTATCTGACATAAAGGATTGTATAGGAATACCTTTAAGATTTTTAAAGGGAGTATGAATTATTCCAATAGGCTTAAAACATATCTTTTTAGGAAATTTTCTTTCCTTAAAATCAATTAATTCTCGTTTTGTGATTTCCATAATAATTTAGATAAAAGGAGTAAAAAAAAGATTTTGCGTTATTATAGAAAAGGGTAAAAATATTTCATTAAAAATTCTCTGCGTGGAACCTCCCGTTGTTCATAGTCTTCTTTTAATTTTGATGTATCATAAGGGATATTTTTAAATGAAATATTGATATCTTTTGAGTCAAAATGGATTAAACAAAATGAGATTCTTGGAGCCCAATTAATACTTATTGAACCAGGATTTATGATTTTTTTTCCTTCCCATGAAATATATAATTGTTCATGGGAATGTCCTACTAAAACAATATTTACATCTTTAGGATAATCATTTAAAAATTCTTTTAGAGATTTACCTTGGTAAATTAGAAGATTGTCTTGAACTGAGCGACCAGGGATATCATAAAAATGTGAATGAAGCATTAAAATTTTTTTGCTATTAATTATTAGAGTTTTAGAAGTAGGAGTTTCTTGAATTTTTGATATAAAAACTTTTCCAAGTTGATTTATAGTCCAAGAACTATGAGGTTCTACTCTCTCAGGAGTTTCATGTCTTCCTAAAATAATCATTTCATTATTACCAATGACATTTTCAAATCTATTATCGTTGAAAATGATTTGAGCTACTTCTTTTGGGTGTGGACCAATATGGACGAAATCTCCCAAATTTAAAATTTTATCAGCCTGAAAGTTTTTATCTATATATTGAAGAAATGTGTTTAATGCATATTTGTTTGCATGAATATCGGAGATGATAGCGATCTTAGAAATACCTTCCATTATAGATCTCCTAAAGTTTATCAATATTTTTAAGTAAATGTATGAGAAAATTCCATGTACTTTCTACAGATTTAATTTCTAACCTCTCGTCAGGAGAATGAAGTTGTTTAGAATTAGCACCAAACGCTATTGCATCAATTCCAGGAAATTTATCTATTAAAAGAGTAGTTTCCAACCCTCCATGTATTATTTTTATTTCTGGTTCTTCTTTATTTAGTTCTTTATAGGTATCTTGAGCTATTTTCAAGAGCTTGGAATTAAAATTAGGTTCCCAAGGAGGATAACTTCCGCGATACTTGTGTTCCATCTCTAGACCTGAGAGATTTAACAAGCTTAGAATTTTTTCATAGATATCATTATTATAATATTTGCTTAAACTCCGATGGAGCCATCTTAGTTTAATATGATCATCTTTAGTTCTAATTTTCCCTAGATTTGTTGAAGTAAACATTAAGTCATTTATTTCAGGATGGAACGTAATAGGTCCATTAGGTAATATATATAATAGATCAAGTAATTTATTCTGAACTTCTTCTGAAAAAGTTTCGTTACTTGGAATTCTTTCAATTCTATCAATCGAGAGATTCATGTGCTTCTCAATTCCATCATATAACTTTTTAATTTCATCAAAAATTTTAAAAATAAACAACTTGATTTCATTAAACTTATCTTTTTTAATAAAAAATATTGAATTTGCTTCTCTAGTGATTGCGTTAGCTGCATTTCCTCCGTGTATAGAATTAATATGGAATTTAAACTTTTTATTCAATTTCCAAAGAATTTGAGATAATAATATTATTGCATGGGCTTGACCTTCATTACATCTCCCCGAATGTCCTCCAACTAATCCAGAAACCGTGAGTTTTATTGGATCGAGATTTAATCGTTCTCGATCTATTAAAATAGATTTTTTTTTAATTCTGGTATGAAATCCAATTCCACCTGTGCACCCAATTGTAATTTCCTTATGACCAGAATCAAGATTGATCAGGTATTTTCCATCAACGAGATTAGGATCGATATTTTTTGCCCCACCCATATCATATTCTTCACGAACAGTGAAGAGTAAGTCTAAACCAATTGTTTCGAAATGTAATTCATCATTATGAATTTTTTTCATAAGAGTAAGTAGAAAACAGATACCTACACCATTATCAGCACCTAAAGTAGTTCCTTCCGCGGTAATCCATTTTTCACCTTCAATTTCTATAATTTTAGGTATTAAAGGATCTTTTAAGAAGTCATGGACAACAGCTTCATTCTTCTCACAAACCATATCCATATGACATTGTAATACACATTTTGATTTCTGATCAATAACAGGGATTTTTACAGCAATATTTCCTATTTCATCAATTTTAGAAACAAATCCTAATTTTTCGGCTTCTCTCTTGATAAATATTCTTACTTTTTCTTCATTTCGGCTGCACCTGGGTATTTCTAATATCCGTAAGAAATATTCCCAGAAATCTTGAGGTTGCCCTAGCTCTATTAGATTGACCATTGACATCACTTTAGTTGATATATTATATAAATTAACTTAAATAAATAGTAGAATAATGATAAATATAATTAAACCTATTAATATTTAAAATTAGATTTTGAGAAGGTTATGAGTGTGCCAAGAGTAGGATATCAAATTATTGGAACTATAAAAGTCACAAGGTAGGAGATAAAATCGAACTAGATTGCCATGATTCAGGAGGATTATGTGGATTCTTCTATCACGATATCTTTCCTAATCTTATGATGCTTCAATTTGGAGGTGGATTTCCTCCAAATTGGGTTGAAGATCCCAATGTTTTGGAGCTTGAATGTCCTGATAGAACTAATGCTGTGAAAATTGAATTAAGAAGAATAAAAGAATAAGTGTTAATAAATTTAATATAATCAAGGAAATAAGATATTTAGGAACTAAGAATTTATAATCGTCCTATAATCATTCCTATTACAAACAACGAACCTAAAATCGCTAAAGATAATACATTCACAGTTCGTGCTATTTTTGGAGTAGATTTTAATATAAACCAAAGATTTAAAGGAAAACCAATAGCAATTATACAAATAATACAAATCAAGTATCCGATTCCTAATAATCCCAGTAAGTAAATGAGAATTCCTATAATATATGCAATTATCTCATTAATTAGTAGAAAATATCCAGCCCATCGAATACCATATTTTTTCGGAATTGTACTTATATTAGTTTTTTGATCATAAGGAAGATCTCTTGTATCTCCCAATACTCTTGCCCCTGTCATGGCAAAGAATAAAAATAATGCTAAAAGAATTACACTTAATTCAAACTTATAAGCAAATAGAGCACCAATTAAAACATAAAATCCTTGAAGAATTCCCAAACTGAAAGCACGTAAGAGAGCACCATCAAGTATTCCTTGAACAAGTCCCCCTATCACTCCAATTAAACTTAATAAAGGGATTAAAGCCCAAGGATTTATTATAACACATGTAACTATACTAATAGTAAAGCAAGAGATAATAAAAATTAACCCTCCTCTAGGAGATAGTGTACCTCTAGCTATAGGATTCTTTAAATTGCCTGATTCACGATCTGTTTTATAATCTCCAAGATAGTCAAAGAAAAATCCACCAGCTGATAATGTTGCTCCTACTAGACCGGCTAGAAGAATATTTACCAGTGAACCTCCAACTCCATATGAGACTGAACTTGTTATAAAAATAAACATAAGTATTCGACCTAAACGCCAATCCCCAAAAATAGTTTGCATTTTAGACGGCATAAATATTAATCTTTTCAAAAATAATGATTCTAAAGTTAAAAACGATAATTTAGCATAATTTTTATAGAATTAGATTTGTGCTACAGATTGATAAATTAAACAGCAAATCAGAGAGAATCTCTATCTCTTTCATGTTTTTTTAATTCTTCAAACATTTGTTTTTCCCATTTTAGTGTGTCTTTTTCCTCTTCAAATTTCTGTTGTTCTCTTTTTAAATTATCTTTATCATCTTGAAATCTTACCCAGTTCTCCTCAAAAAGAGTTTTCTGTTCTTTAAGTTTTAATTTTTTTTGGTTGAGCTTCTCTTTATCTATTTGAAATTTTTCTTTTTCATGCTCAAGCTTTTCTTTTTGGTCCTTAATCATTAATTTGTATTTTTCGAAATCTTTCTTTTCTTCCTCAAGTTTCAACTTTTCTTGTTCAATGTTTTCTTTTTCTAATTTTATATTTATTTTTTCCTGCTCAATTGAATATTTTTCAGTTCCAATTAATATCATTTCTTCATCTTCGACTTCTTCAGTTAATTCTTCAGTGTCCTCTTTTTGAATCTTGAGATCTTTATCCATTTCGTGTTTCTTCAATTCTTCTAACATCTGTCTTTCCCATTTAAAAGCTTCTTTTTCTTCTTCGAATTTTAATTTCTCTTGCTCAAATTTCTCTCTTTTTTTTTCAAGTATCAAATTTTCTTCTTTTAATGTCTTCTTTTCTCTAATTTCTTCTAAATCCAATTCTAAGTCTACTAATTCTTTCCTAGAGGGTTTTTCTATTTCTTCTTTCTTAAAAGTGTCTAAGTTTTTAGGTTCTTCAAGGATTTCTGTCTTTGTGGTCGCTTGTTCTTTGTCTTTTTTTAAAAGCTCCAAAAACTTATTCTCTTCATTAACAACTGATTTTAATTTGTTTGAGAATGCTAAAACAATTATTTTTTCAGAAATTTCAATTGCTTTATCAAAATTTCTCTTTTTAAAGTATTGGTTTTTTTGTTCATTCAATTTTTCTAATTCTTCTCTTATTTCGCTCAAATCTAGCTTTTCAATTTTTATTTGCTCCATTTTTGCCTTTTGTTCCTCTTGAATTATTTTTAGATCAGGTTTTTTCTCTTCTTGTTCTAATTTAATAGGTTCTTCTATTTCTTCTTTCTTGATTGTTTCTAATTCTTTTGGCTCTTTAAGAATTTCTGGCTTTGTGATTGATTGATCTTTCTCTTGTCGTAAAAGATCTAAATTTTTATTCTCTTCATTGACGACAGACTTTAATTTGTTTGAGAATGCTAAAACAATTATTTTTTCAGAAATTTCAATTGCTT
>JAHPYZ010000087.1:0-5133 GCA_019058425.1 Promethearchaeota archaeon | reverse complement strand
TATCAAAATTTCTCTTATTAATGTAAAGATCTTTAAGTTCTTTCAATTGCTCAATTTCTATTCTTGTTTTGCTGAAATCCAACTTTTCATCTTTAATTCTTTCTTCTTTCTCTAATTGTTCACTTTCAATTAATCCTTTTCTTAACTTTTCCTCCTTCAATTGACCTTTAGCTTTGTCAATGTCGTCAAGTCTTTCTAGCTTAGAAAAAATATTGCTTTTTTTTTCTATCTCCTCAACTTTAGATTTATTATCTGTTACTTTAACTATCGTTTTCTTCTTTTTCTCTTTTTTCCCTTTTTTCTTTTCCTTTTCCGGTTTAGTACTCAATGTTTGGGACCAATACGTCTATATTTTAGTTAATGCTTTAATCTCTTAACAGTATATCTAGTGAATTAAATTACATAAAAACATTTGTCAAAGAATAACAATTTCACTGAAATAGGAATCTAGGATTAGTTTAATTAAAAACTAATATAATTTTTTTTCATGGAGAAGTTCTTTTAAAATCTGTTCTTTCTTATATATCCATTGTTTAAGATTTAAGAGATCATTTTTATTTCCAAATATTGCGAAATATCCAATATTTTCCATTATTTGCTTAAAAAATAAAATTGAGTCATTGTAGTTGATTACTACATCCCTAATGTTTCTATCAACTGAAACTCTGTCGAGAGGAACAATAACTTCATATAATCTAGCTGAAAATTGTTTCACTTCATTATCATCATCACAAGCATAAATCAAAGGCAATCCTTTCAATCTACCACCGATCCCAAAAATCACTATCATTTCTGCATTGTATTTCTTCTTTAACTTTACCATTTCTGATTCTATTACTTGGATATCGTGTTCTTCCTTTTTTCCAAAAATTTTTGATAAAAATCCCATTCTTCTAATCTCAATGTATAATTTAACAATTTTTATTCAAGTTTAGCAATTATGCTGGATGTTTCTTCAACCATAAAGGTGGCCAACCCAATTGGAGTACTTTTTCTCACTAGTGCTGAGAGTACAAAATTATTATTTATCTTATGTAATATTAGGTTACGTTGCTCATAAGTGAGAATAATTTGATCTAACACATATTGTTTTGATTTCCAAAATGCATCAATGATTCTTAGACATAAATCTAAAAACTCTTTATTCCATTCTTTAGTTAATGGAACTCCTGAACTTGTTATTAGATCGCAATCTAAAATTTCTACGTTTGATCGAAAACTGTCTAAAATATCCTTATATTTTTTCTTTAACTCATTAGTAATATCGATTTCAGAGGATTCCGCTATAATTTTGTCAATAATCTCATTTAAACCTACAAAGTTTTCCTGGTCGCATATTGTACTTTTTATCGCAGATTCATATTTTTCATAAATAATTTTCTTTAATTCTCCCAATTTTTGTCTTATGTTAATAATACTATCACTTTTCTCATAAAACGCAACAATGATTAATTCTTCAGTTAATTCAAACATTAACCGATAAGGTCCTAATTCTAACTCGTTGATTTCAGTTCCAAATGTCTTTTGAGTAAAATTAAATGTAGCGGAAATAAATCCGCTTGTTAATGTCTCACTCCACTTAGTAGTCCCAAATGTTCTACTGCATAGATTTTCTCCCGTTCTTTTTAAAATTAGAATTGAAAGAATCATCGTATTTAATGAAAAAATAAAAAAAATTTTATAATAAAAGTTTATACTTATAATTTTAAAAATTTATAGTTTGAGAAGAAATCTGCAATCACATTTAGCAACTGCTCTTAATTCTAAACTCTTGAATGAATCTATACCTAGGGCTTTTTTCGCTATAGTTTCGATTAATCCCTCTGTGTAGGTACAGTAAAACTTATTAGCAATTTTGATTCCTGCTCGTTTGAAAGGGCAGTCTTTAATTATCACTGATATTTCATTATTACTAATGTTAATTTCTGATGCACCTGTTCCTACTGCAGCATCAATAACATCATTGGACACTTTCTCAGCAAATAATTCCGGAGTCCATTCCTCAATATGATTTTTTTCTCTTAATCTCTTTTCTACTGCTTCTCCCTGACGTTCTCCTATTAATCTAAAAATAGTCTGAATCGTTTCTGGACCCATTACATTGTTAAACTCATCCATCGCCATACTAAACATTGAGGAAATGAATTTTAGCTGTTTCATTCTCGCTTTTAATCTTTCACTCATAATTTAATCACTCCTCCACACCAAAAATATCCTTTATTTTATTGCTAGTATCTTCCATTTCGAGAGTAACCAATCCTATATTCGGCTCTTTTCTTGTTATTGCCACTAATATTACACGCCCAGCACCAATAAGAAACATATTACCCTTATCCAATTCTAAGTTAAGACTCCGAAATAGCCCATTAAAAAGAGCTTCTGCAGATCGCTTTGATGTACCTAAAAGAGCTGCTGACATTGCTGCGATCATCCTTTCATTCGCTTCATTGGGCAAAGCGGATGCGATTATCAACCCATTAGTTCTTATAACTGCTGAACCAATGATATCTATTACTTTTTCCTCAAGATCTTGTAAAATTTGTGTAACTTGTTCAACTTTACTCATATCTGAATAAACCCCTAATAAATATTAAAATAAAAATTTACATTAGTTGAAGTATCTCACTAACTTCCTTTTGAATTCTATGAAATTTCAAACATTTAAATTTAAGCTATATTGACCAAATTGAGTCTCAATGATAAGAACTTCATAGTCCAGTTTCTATAATTTAAGATTAAATTACTAATAATAGTCAGAATATTCCGATTCATAACTGATTAAATAATAGTCTATTTATGTTAGTTTTCTTAACTATAGACTAATCATTCATTATTTGTGTAGTTCTGAGGATAAAAATGATTTCTGAATTTATTAAAAAGAATAAATACATCATTATAGGTTTAAGTCTTGTAGTTATTGTAATATCAACTTCAATTGGAATCTTTTTCTTAACATTTTCTAAATCTAACTTACAAGCCCCAATTATAATTGAATCTGATGATGACTTTCTCGATTATGATTTTACTGGGAATGGAACACAGGATAATCCATATATAATAGAAGACTTCCGAATTGGTGCTAAGGGGGTTAATTCCATAGGAATTAGCATATCAAACACGAATTCATATGTTATTATTAAGACCTGTGTTGTATACTCAGACTTTATAGGGATCAGTCTTATGGATGTAGCAAGTGGAACAGTTTGGATCATTAATAATACTTGCATCTCAACATCTGGAGATGGCGGTGGAATTGGTTTAAGTAGTACAAATAATTGTTCAATCAAAAATAATGTTTGTACTAATTTTATGCAAGGAATTCATCTTAATTATGCTTCGCATTGTGTGATAAAATCAAATATAATTAAGGAAAATAATTATCAAGGAATCAATATTCGGTATTCAAGTTTCAATATTATATCTAATAATACAGTAAAAATTAATCCACAGCATGGAATCGCTCTTGTAGGGGATGCTAATTCAAATGAAATATATTATAATGTACTAATTGATAATGCTTTTTCGGAAACTTATAATGTTGATGGTAGATTGACAGGTACAATTAATAGTCAGGGGTTTGATGAAGGAAATAATAATTTTTGGTATGATGATGTAAGTAAACAAGGTAACTGGTGGTCAGATTACCAAGGAATTGGAAATTATTCAATTGATGGTCCTGCAGGAACAGAAGATAAATATCCATATGAAATCAGTTAATGTAACCTTTTTTCATCAGGTATACATTATATTAGGTTTTTTTTATTGATCTATGGAATTATTAACCAAAACTAAGATTTATAATAAAATACTTTCATACTTTTCATAATTTGTTTATAATGGGTAATTTTTTATTTTTTGCTTTGTTAATTTAAACAAAAGATTATTTGAGTAAACGTCAATAATAATCAATCATTACGTTATCTGTAATAACAAGAAAAATAAAAGAGTTCTAAAACATATGATTCTCTCATTTCCTAATATAGGTTCAAATTGGGTGGCTTTTAAAATTAGGACTTTCGGGCGAGATTCACATCAGTTTAGAACCTTATGTGAACTTTGATATTAGACGTAAATTAGGTGAAATGCAAATAGAAATCTATCAATCTCTAATCCCAACCCTGTGTTTGACATGAGCGAAGAAAAACTAGCAATACATAAAAGAAAAGTAGAAGCGATCTCTGAAATGGTTAGAAATGCGTACGATAACGCGAAGCCGGGGGAATATTTCTCTCTAAAAAAGGCGAACGTTTCCCACATGGCTCCACAGCCGGATAACCCGATCTATAGCGACAAGCCGATAGATGTGAAGTCACTTACAGACATCATTGAGATAAACACGGATACAAGGACATGTATTGCAGAAGCAGGGGTTACTTTTGTTAGACTTGCAAGAGAAACCTTAAAGTATGGGCTCGTACCGCAATGTGTTTCCGAACTCAAGGGAATCACGATAGGCGGGGCAGTAGCAGGATGTTCAGTTGAATCCATGTCTTTCAAGTATGGGGGATTTTTCGATTCCTGTGAAGAAATAGAGATTGTGACAGGAACAGGTGACATAATGTTATGCACGAAAAGTGATAACCATGAAATATTCGAGATGCTGCACGGGAGTTTCGGCACGGTTGCAATCATCACGCTCCTGAAGTTCAGGCTCGTTCCAGCAAAAGCGTGCGTGCGCATCGATTATATCCGTTACAATACTTTTAGTGAATACATGGAAGCTATCAAGCAGCACTACGAAAAGCGGGATATTGAAATGATGGACGGGCTAGTTTTTTCTAAAAATATGAATGTGCTCTGCGTTGCCAGCTTCGTTGATGAGGAGGAAGCTCCTTACAAGAGTAAATATTTCTACGATATTTATTACAAAAGTGCGATGGAAAAAAAGCAAGACTTTCTCTCCACCATAGATTATTTTTTCAGGTATGATGCAGATTGCCACTGGTCGATACG
Source organism: Promethearchaeota archaeon (assembly GCA_019058425.1). Lineage (GTDB taxonomy): Archaea > Asgardarchaeota > Lokiarchaeia > Sigyniarchaeales > SOKP01 > Loki-b32. The sequence continues at coordinate 180 of JAHPYZ010000087.1, read as the reverse complement.
AAATGTTGCTGGAGGAATTTTTGAGAATAAAGTGGTCCGGTGGTTAACAGGGCCCTATATACTTGGATCGACAAATATTCTTAAGATCAGCGAACGATTGCCATTCCTAACTAAGAAGGGGGGAAAACCGGACGTGATTGTTGATGTTTTCATACCAATCACTCACGCGGAAGAATTTTT
>JAHPYZ010000009.1:27386-88599 GCA_019058425.1 Promethearchaeota archaeon | reverse complement strand
GGATAGCACATTCCTTTTCAAAGAGATATTAGAGTATTCTCAGAAATTAGCCACAAGCTTACAGAAAAATGGATTAAATAAAGGAGATGTACTCGCAATATGCCTCCCTAATTCTCCTCAATACTTATTTTCTGTTTATGCGACATATATAGCAGGTGGGGTTGTCACAGGATTGTCACCACTGTTGAGCCCAGAAGAAATGGTCTATCAGATGACAGATTCAGGTGCAAAATTTTTAATTACTATGGATATTCTTCATGAAAAGGTCTTTTCAAAAATCTATGATCGTTTAAATGATTTGAAAGTAATAATACCAACAAATATTTCTGAATTTATGGGTTTCGGGGGATTCAAAGTGTTTATGGGAAAATTAATAAAAAAGATCCCTAAAGGGAAGATTATCCCTTGGCCAGGAAAAACTGTAATTCCATTTCTAGAAGCATTAGATATTGAAATTGATTTGAAGAAAGTCGATATTGATCCGAAAAAAGACTTGGCCTTGATACAATATACTGGAGGAACAACAGGACTTCCAAAAGGTGTAGAAATCCTTCACTTCAATTTAATGGCAAATATTCATCAATTTGATACTTGGCTCAACAGAGAGAAAGGTAAAGAGATCCTTCTTTCAGCTTTTCCTTTCTTTCATGTTGCAGGATTTCTTATTGGACTCTTTTTGAATTATTTAGGAGGAGCACAAATCTTAATAGCAAATCCAAGAGATACTGACCATATAATAAAGGAAATTATTGATAAAAAACCTTCCAGTTTTGGAAATGTGCCAACTCTATTTTTAATGATTCAGAATAATCCGATGTCTAAAAAAATCCCATCAGAAGTATTAGATAATATTACATTATATGTTAGTGGTGCTGCACCCTTTCCACCAGAAGCAATTAGGGAATTTGAAAAACAATTCCATTCAGAGAATAAATTTGTCGAAGTTTATGGAATGACTGAAACTGCTGTTGTAATAACCGCAAATCCAATGTATGGCAAGAAAAAAATTGGAACAGTCGGAATACCATGGCCAGATACAGATATTAAATTAATAGATACAGAAACTGGTGCTGAAGTAAAAGAGATTGGACAACCTGGTGAAATCTTGATAAAAGGTCCCACAGTAGCTAAGCAATATCATAATAAACCTGAAGCTACAGCTGTGACTTTCGATAAGGATGGCTATATTCACACTGGTGATGTTGGTGTTTTTGATGATGATGGTTATCTTAAAATAGTAGATCGAACCAAGGATATGCTTATTGTAAGTGGGTTTAAAGTATATAGTGTTCATGTTGAAGAAGTGATGACTAAGCATCCTGATGTTCAAATTATCGCTATAATAGGAATTCCTAATCCAGATAGACCTGGTGCCGAGATTGTTAAAGCTGTGATTCAATTAAAAGAAGGCGTAGAGGAGTCTGATACTGTTAAAGAGAGTATCAAAAAATATGCTGAAGAAAATCTCTCAAAATATGAAGTTCCTAAGATTTGGGAATTTAAAGAAGAACTTCCACTAACCATGGTTGGAAAGGTTTTAAAGAAGGCACTGAGAGAAGAAAAATAATTAATTAATAATTAAAAAAACTTTTTTTATTTCTTTTTTTTAAATTGGCTATAAACTTAAGTATAAATATTTCAAAATTCAAAAATTATACAATACAAAAATAAAAAAATAACTCTTATTATGCAAATAGAAGATTTTGAAGATATTATTTATGAAAAGGAAGATAATGGGATATGTACAGCTACAATTTCAAGACCAGAAGCGAGAAATGCAGTAACTTACATAAGTTTCTTGGAAATGTATTATCTTTTAGAAGATATGGAAAATGATAAAAATGCTAGGGTACTTATCCTAACAGGAGATCCCAGAGGAAACGCTTTCACATCTGGAGGATATTTTAAACCAGAAATGATGGAGGAAATGAGGAAATATCCTGAAATTGATCTTATGGATATTGCTCAAAAAAAAGTATGTATGAAATTTTGGAATTTTAATAAACCTGTAATCGTTGCAATTAATGGAATGGCTATTGGAGGCGGTATTACGATGCCTTTAGCAGGTGCAGATTTAATCTATATGGCAGAAGATGCTTGGTTGGGATTTTTTTTCTCTAAACGAGGCATTATTCCAGAATTTGGGTGTTCATTTCTTTTACCTTTACTAGTTGGTTTTCAAAAAGCAAAGGAAATATGTTATTTTGGAGAAAAAATTACTGCTCAGAAAGCTCTCGATCTTGGTCTCATAAATAAAGTCTTACCCCCCAAAGAATTAATTCCTTATGCAAGAAAACAAGCATTAAAACTAATACCACCGAAAGGTCCTAGCTTATCATTAAAATTGATGAAAAAGACAATGCATGCATATTTTAGAGATATTTTAGAGAGAACCTTAGATCTAGAAAATAGAGGATTAAGAAAAACTTTTACTTCGAAAGATTTTAATGAATCCATGAAAGCTATTAAAGAAAAAAGAGATCCCGTGTTTATAGGACGTTAATGAACTCTAGTGAACTAATCTCTCTTCTTGTATGAATCTATTTTTTTTCTTATTTAATAAAATTGGAATTTAAAAGTTAAAATCTATAGTTTTAAATGTAATCTAATAGAATTATTTTTTATGAATAATAGTATTTATGATGAGAGTAGAGTTTTAGACTCTTATCCCATCATTGTTATTGGTGCGGGACTTGGAGGACTCGGTGCTGCATGTCAACTTGCTTCAGTAGGAAAGAAAGTATTATTATTGGAAAAGCATAATGTTCCTGGTGGTTTTGCTTCTTCATTTGTGAGAGGAAGATTTGAATTTGATAGTGCCTTACATGAATTAAGTGATATTGGGACAGAAAACAATAAAGGAAGTCTATATCGATTTTTAGAAAGACTAGGTGTAATTCCTGAAAAAATACAGTTTAAACAAATACCGGAGTTTTATCGAAGTATATTTATGGATGGATATGATGTCACCATACCCATTGGTTTAGAAGAATATACCGAGAAATTAATTGAATTATTTCCTTCGGAGAAAAAAGGAATTGAAGACTTTTTAGATATGTGTCAAAAAGTGTTAGAAGGAATACAATTTATGATAAAAATGAGAGGTCAATATTCACCGGCAGAAATGCTTAAAGAACATCCATGGCTTATAAGAGTTTCTGGAATTACATTATCGGAACTCTTTAGAAAATTCTTTACTAATAAGCGACTGATTTCGGTAATCGCTCATTTATGGGGGTATTTAGGAGTACCGCCCTCTAGATTAAATGCATATGCTTATGTTGCTATGATAATCACATTTTTAAAATGGGGAGCAGCTTATCCAGTTGGACGATCACATGCTTTAACCACTAGTATGGTTAAGGCTTTCGAAGAATTGGGTGGTGAAATAAGATTTAATGCTTTAGTAAATAGAATAATTGTTGAAGATGGCAGAGTAAAAGGAGTGGAGCTTCTCAATGGAGATATATATAAATGTCAAGCAGCTATTTCAAATGTTAATCCGATATGCACAACTATGAAAATGCTTCCTAAAGAAGTAGTTCCAGAAAGTTATATTAAAAAAATTTACGCTCCTGAAGTTGGACCATCAGCATTTTCTGTTTATTTAGGACTAAATGCCTCATATAAAGATTTAGGAATTCATGCGCATGAGATGACTATAAGTGAATCAGATGACATGGATAAAGCTTATGAAACATTTGGAAAAATAGATCCACCAAAATACCTAGTAGCAGGGTGTTATAATCATGTTTATAATGATATATCCCCACCAGGAACGGCAGAACTCTGTATTACAACATTACAAATGGGCAAATTATGGCATAATGTTCCTCCTGATCAATACCATAAAGTCAAAGACTATCTTGCTGATAAAATGGTGGAATTAATTGAAAAGACAATTTGTCCAAATATACGTGATTATATTGAAGTTGCAGAAGCAGCAACACCTCTAACATATTATCGGTACTCAAAAAATATGGATGGAGCAATATATGGATATACACAAGATTTATTAGATGGACCAAATCTTAGATTAAAAAGCCGAGGCCCAATCCCAGGTTTATATCAATGTGGAGCTTGGACTAATATCGGTGGTGGATTCTCAGGAAGTATACTCAGTGGTAGAATTGCTGCAGGAATGTTCTTAAAAGATAATAAGGAAGGGAGGTGGTAAAAATAGAAAAAGAGATAATGAACGATGTTAAAAAATATCAGAAGCTTGAGAAATTGAAAAAGATGCGGGATGAGATTCAACCAATTCCTGGGTATTATGATGGGTTAGAAGCTCTTTGTGATAGAATTCATCCTGAAAGCCAATTGCTTCAAGTTACAGATATAGAAGAATTATCTAAGGATACAAAACTATTTCGTTTTATTTCCGCAAAAACCAACAAACCTTTAGCACCATTTCGAGCGGGACAATATATCGGACTTATAGTTGAAATCGATGGGGTTAGAACCTCACGGCCATTTTCTATAGCATCCTCTCCAAATCAACATGCATATTACGAATTAGGAGTAAAAAGAAAAGAAAACGGATTTGTTAGTAATTATCTTCTTGATAAGTTAAAAGTTGGGGATATTTTGGAAGCAACAGAACCATTGGGAGAATTATACTACAACCAAATATTTCATGGAAAAGATTTAGTATTTATAGCAGGGGGTTCAGGGATAACTCCATTTATTTCAATGTTGAGAAATATCACGGAACAAAACATAAAATTGAATGTATGGTTACTATTTGGATGTTTGACAGAGCAAGATATTCTTTTTAGAAAAGAATTAGATGACATTCAATCACGACGTTCTAATATAAAAATTCAGTACATTCTTTCAGAACCAAGTGCAGATTGGAATGGTGTAGGCGGTTTCATTACAAAAGATAAAATCATAGAAGAAATAAAAACCATTAAAGATAAGTTCTTTTATATCGTTGGAAATAGAGCAATGTATTCCTTCATAAAAGGACAATTAAATGAGTTAAATATACCTCGATTCCGAACTATATTTGAACTATATGGAGTGCCTGATGATGTTACTAAAGAAATTGGATGGCCAAAAGATATAACCCTCTCAACAAAAGTTAAGGTAAGGATTGACTATATTCGACAAGGGAAAAAAATTCATGAAAGCATAGAAGTTTCATGTACTGAACCACTGTTAAATAGCCTTGAAAGACAAAAAAGCTTAGGAATAATTATAAATAATGGATGTCGTTCAGGAGCCTGTGCTTTATGTAGAACTAGACTAAAAGCAGGAAAAGTTTTCATGCTCCCGGACGTGAAAATGAGAGAAATTGACCAAGAATTTGGTTTTATTCATCCTTGTGTATCTTATCCCTTAACAGATATTCATTTAGATTTAACACTGACTTAACCAAAAAAATTTGAAATCTTATATTCATTTTTATCAAATTATATATTTAATATTATAAAATGTTTAAAATAAATTTAAAACGATATTTGAAGTGTAAAAAATGTTAAAAATATTAACAGAAGAATGGGTAGAAGCATTTGGTAGTGCAATTAATGAAAATCCGGACTATAAACCATCTGCACTAACTTGGGAAGGAGATATGCTTCTTGTTATTGAACCTAGTGGTAATTTAGATCATGAAGTTAGAATACTTGTAGGATTACATCATGGAGAATGTACTGGAACTAGATTAGTTCCAGAAGGTGAAGAAATACAGACGGAATATGTTATGGCTGGACCATATGATAATTTTGTATCCGTTATGAAAAAAGAAATCGATCCAATAAGAGCAATAATGGCAGGTAAATTAAGACTTGAAGGAGATATGGCAAAATTGATGCGGCATACTAAAGCTGCGCTAGAAATTGTAAACAGTCTTGGAAGGTTCGAAACTGAATACTTATAAAATTTTCAAATTTTATTTTTTATTAAAATGATTATTTAAAAAAGAAATTCAACATATTCATAACATTTTATTAGAGGAAAAACAATGTGGTATTTCTATTGTCCAAACATAATTTATGGAGAAGAAAGCTTAGATTTTATCAAAAATATTCAGGGAAACAAATGTTATATTGTTACTGATAGAAATCTCGATGAGCTAGGTTATCTCAAAATTTTAACAGATAAATTAGAAAAATTTGGTAAAAAATTTCGAGTTTTTAATGAAGTGATTCCAGATCCTAGAGAAGAAGGGGTTTTAAAAGCAAGAGAACAATGTATAGAGTATTCTCCCGATTTAATCATTGCTTTAGGTGGAGGATCTGTTATTGATACTGCTAAAACCGCCTGGGTGTTATATGAATTTCCAGAACTGAATATCGGTGATATTCATCTATTCAGATCTGATTTGTATGAAACAGGAAAAAAAGCTAAATTTATTGCAATTCCAACTACTTCAGGAACTGGTTCAGAAGCATCAAATGGGACTATAATTTCTAAGTTAGAAGATGATGTATGGAAAAAATTTATTTATGCGCATAGGGGAATAACTCCAACTTATGCTATAGTTGATCCTATTTTTCCAAAAGATATGCCACCAAAATTAACAGTTGATACAGCCTTTGATGCGTTATCACATGCATTCGAAGGTATGGTTTCTAATTGGAAAAATGAATTCTCTAATGGCATGGGTTTAAAAGCTATAGAGCTTATCTTTAAATATTTACCAATTGCCTATAAAAATGGACAGGATATGGAAGCTAGGGATTATCTACATCAAGCAGCAACAATGGCAGGTTTAGCTTTTAGTAATTCTCAAGTTCATATTGGCCATGGAATGGGGCATAGTTGGGGGGCGATCTTCCATACACCCCATGGAAGAGTAGTTGGAACGTTGCTACCATATATCTCACAATTTTGTTTAAACAATCCTGATAAAGAAGATGACGCATCAGAAATATATGCAAAAATTGCCAAGCAATTGGGCTGGGCTAAGTGGGATAATGATAAAAAAACAGCTGCGTTAAAAGCTGTTGATAAAATCAAAGAACTGCAAAAAGAAGTTGACTTTCCCACTAAGTTACAAGATTTGGGAGTTTCAAGAACAGATCTTGAACACAATATAGAAATGTTAATTGCGTGTTGCTTTCAAGATGCTACAAGTGTGATGACTCCTAGATCGATTACAGAAGAATATTACAGAAAAATATATTACTATGCTTTTGAAGGAAAAGACATTGATTTTTAAGGCTTATTTAATAGCTTAAGAAGGAGTTTTATATTATGGGGGAACTAAAGGGATTCGTAGGTAAATTATTAATTGTTGATTTGTCTAACCAAGAAATTATTGAAGAATTTCTTAATAAGGAATTTGCAGGAAACTTTCTAGGGGGCGCAGGATATTGTTGTAGGTATCTTTATGACTATATTGATAGGGATACAGATCCGTTATCTCCAGATAATATTTTAATGTTTATGACGGGGCCATTTTGTGGATCTACTATTCCAACTAGTGGTAGGTTTGTTGTATGTGCAAAATCCCCTTACACAGGAATCTGGGGTGAATCGAACTGTGGAGGATTTTTTGGTCCAGAGCTTAAAAAAGCCGGATATGATGGAATAATCATTAAAGGCGCTTCAGAGAGTCCTGTATATCTTGAAATTGCAGAAAATGATACAAAAATTAAGGATGCTACATTTTTATGGGGGAAAGGGACATTAGAAACTTCTAGAGTTTTAAAAGAACAATCAGGATCAAATTTAACAAGGATAGCTTGTATAGGTCAAGCGGGTGAAAATTTAGTTAAATATGCAATAATAGCTTCTGAAGAAAAGACTGCTGGGAGAACAGGAATGGGCGGTGTTATGGGATCGAAAAAATTAAAAGCTATAACAGTTCGAGGTAAAAAAGGGATGTTTGAAGCAGCAGACCCAAATGAGTTCAAGCAATCAGTTCAAAAAGCTTTTGAGGATGTAAATCAAGCTTTTACTACTAAAATGTACGGTGATATTGGCACATCTGCAGGTATAGATTTATGGAACTCAACTGGAGAGATACCTAAAAAATATTGGACTTTAGGGGAGGAATGGGAAGGTGCTTATAATATTTCTGGAATGACGGCTCTAGAGAAAACTGTTACGCGGAAGTATCCATGCTTTTCATGCCCTATTGGGTGTGCAAAGAAAGCAATTGTTAAAGTTGGAGAATATAAGACCGATGGAGAAGTTTCCGCTCCAGAATATGAAACTCTCGCTGGTTTTGGTTCAATGATCTTAAATGATAATATTGAATCAATAGTAAAAGCTAACTTATTATGTAATGATTACGGAATTGACACAATCAGTTGTAGTAGTATTATTGCTTTTATATATTATTTATATGACAACGGTAAAATAAGCTCTGAAGATATTGATGGGATAAGTCCTAAATGGGGAGATATCAAACCTGCTTTAAAGATGATTGAAAAAATATCATTAAGGGAAGGGATTGGAGATTTATTCGCAGAAGGATCTGATACTATAGGGAAAAAATTCAATATTAATCAAGATGAGATAGCAACAGTTTATGGAATGGAGGTTCCGTATCACGATCTAAGAGCTAATTTTGGTATGGCAATAGCATATGCAATAGCGGCACCTAGAGGTCCTTGTCATAACACATGTGATATGAATACTATTTTATTAGGAACTCCTCTTGAGGAATTCGGAATAGAAACTATAGACAAATATAGAGACGATTTAGAAATGGCAATAATGAGTGCAAGAGCGCAAGATTATCGAGCACTTTATAGTTCACTAATTATGTGTGTTTTCGCAAATCCTTTACCCTCGTTAATTGCTGAATTAATACAATCAGCTATAGGTTTGGATTGTGATACTGAAAAGCTTAGAATCTATGGTGAAAGGATATCTGTAATGAAAAGATTATTTAATTTAAAAATGGGGATTACTCCAAAAGATGATCGATTGCCAAAAATTTTACTTAACCCATTGGATGGAACAGAATGTGCTGGTAAATCCCCTAACTTTTATCAATTAAAAACTGAATATTATAAGTATAGGGATTGGGATATTGAAACTGGAAAACTGAATCAAGAGAAATTAAAAAAGTTGGGTTTAAAAGACCTATAAAAAATAAATAATTAATAATTATTTCCATCGCCATTTTGGCTTTTGTTTTGTTAAACGTGCTAAAGCAGCATTCACAGCATCTTTAGTTTGTAGTAATTGAGAGCTTACTAATGTTTCAAGCTCTAAACCAAAAGCAGTATCTTTGCCATAACAATCATCTATTAACTTCTTGGCAAGTCCTACTGCTAAAGGACCACTGGTCATAAGTTCATCAGTATACATCTTAATAATCGAATTTAATTCTTCTTTATTTTTTACAACCCGATTTACAACTCCAAGTCTATAAGCTTCATTTCCATCAAATTTACGTCCAGTTAAAACGATATCCTTGGTATTTGGAATACCAACCAAACGAGTTAAACGGCAAGTACCACCCACGTCTGGGTTCATACCAATTTTTGATTCTAACATATGAAACTCAGCTGATTCTGTACAAAATCGAAAATCACATGCTAAAGCTAACTCGAATGCCATTCCATAACAATAACCATTTATAGCAGCTATGACTGGTTTTTCCATCTTTTCAATCTTTATAAAAATAGGATGAATCCAAGTATTTGCAAAATATCTAAAATTTCTAGGAATTCGTAAATCAGGAATAACTCCTTCAGGATCTTTTTCTTGACCAGTTAAAAAGTTTAAATCAATACCTGAGCTGAAAAATTCATCTCCTCCAGTAATAATAACTACTCTAGCATTAGTTCTTTCAACTTTATCTATTGCGTTTTGAAGCCCAACCATTAAGTCATAATTCATAGCGTTTTTTTTACCTATACGATTCATTCTAATGGTTGTTATTGTCTTATCCTCGTTTTCCTCTATTAATACGGCATTTTCATCCATTTATATTCACTTATTAAATTTAATTTTTGTATAGTATAATTTTATTTTGATAAAAAAATTATTTCTTTCCAATTAATTGGGAAAAATTATATTTTTATATACTCAACAATTTAAGATGAGCTTCCACTTTACTAAAACGTATAATAAATAACACCCTTTTTATTATTCTAATTAAGTTTTAATAAATTACCACGTTATTCTAATTTAAAAATTAAATTGTGTTGAGGTTTAAAATTGAAGTTCTTTAAATTATTCACACCCTTTAAAATTAGGAATATGACGGTTTCAAACCGAATCGTCATGCCTGCTCTGAATCTTAATCTTGCGAATAATGGTTTTGTCACTCAAAGACTAACTGATTTTTATGTTGAAAGAGCAAAAGGTGGAGCTGGAATGTTAATTGTTGGCGGATGTTACATAGATCTCTATGCAAAAGGGGTTCCAATGATGATATCAATTGAAAATGATGAATATGTCCCAAAATTAACAGAGTTTGCTGAAGCTATACATAAAGCTAGAGAAGATGTAAAAGTAGTTTGTCAATTATACCATAGTGGAGCTTATACATTCCCACAAATAATTGGAAAAGCACCCATCGCTCCTTCTGCTGTTTATAGTAATTTCAGCAAAACCACCCCAAGAGAAATGACTATTGAAGATATTGAAACAGAACAAAAAGCTTTTGCTGACGCTGCCATCCGAGCAAAAAAAGCCGGATTTGACGCGGTAGAATTATGTGCTAACGCAGGTTATTTGTTTAGTCAATTTTCATCTCCAAAAACAAATAAACGGACTGATGAATACGGTGGGAGCCTAGAAAATCGTTTAAGATTTGCTATTGAAACTTTTGAATTGATGAGATCAAGGTTAGGTGATTTTCCCATAGGATACCGTATATCAGGTGATGACTTTGTTCCAGAAAGTAATACTTATAAAGAAAAAGCTATAATAGCTGAATATCTAGGTAAACACTTAGATTATATCAATGTTACCGGGGGTTGGCATGAAACAAAAACTCCTCAAACTACTATGGATGTTCCAGAAGGATGCTACACCTATCTAGCCGAAAATGTTAGGAATCGTGTATCCATTCCGGTTTTTGCTTCAAATAGAATTAATAATCCTGAGTTAGCCGAACAAGTATTAATGTCTAGAAAAGCAGATGCCATCTGCATGGGTAGAGCATTAGTAGCAGATCCTTATTTACCATTAAAGGCAAAAAAAGGTGATTTGCGAGACATAATGAATTGTATTGGTTGTAATCAAGGTTGTTTTGATGCTATTTTTAAAATGGTTCCTATATCATGCTTAAGAAATGCTAGAGCTGGAAATGAGTCTAAAACAGAAATAAAACCACTTAAAGAAAAAAAGAAAGTAATGGTTGTTGGGGCTGGTCCTGGAGGTTTAGAAGCTGCAAGAGTTGCTGCAATGAGGGGACATGAAGTTCATATTTTTGAGAAAGATGACAAAATAGGAGGATTATTAAATCTAATATATATCCCTCCTGGAAGAAATGAATTCAAAAGAATGATTGATAATTACCAGTATTGGATTCAAAAACATGGGATCCAACTACATCTTGACGAAGAAGTAACCCTTGATACAGTTAAAGGATTTAATCCAGATGCAATTTTTATAGCAACGGGTTCAAAACCAACAAAGCCACCTATTTCAGGAATAGAGAGAGACAATGTTTATTGGGCTAATGATGTATTTAGCGGAGATGCTCCAATTGGTGAAAATAATGTGATTATTGGGGGAGGAGCTACTGGAATTGAACTAGCACTATATATAGCTAAATATGGATCTTTAAGCCTTGAAGCATTTGATTTTCTAACAAACTACAAAGCTTTAGAACCTGAAATCGCCTTAGAAATGTTACATGGGAGACGAAATAAAGTAATGGTATTGGAACAATTACCAAAATTAGGTTCTGCATTGGGAAAAACCACAAAATGGGTACTTCTTGATAAATGTGATAAGTTAGGTGTTAAATTTCATACTGGAGTTAGAGTGAAAGAAATTGGAGAAAATTTTGTAAGTTTTATTGATACAAAAGATAATGAACAGATTATCAATGATGTAGATGTTGTATATTATGCTACAGGAGTAGAACCAAATAAAAGTCTATTCAGGGAAATAAAACAACTTGGAAATATTAAGGTAGAGACTATCGGAGATGCGAGAAAACCAGAAACTGTCTTAGAAGCTATTCATAGAGCGTATAAATTAGCAAATAATATATAATAAAAAAAATCTATTTTTTAATTTTTTAGTATTAAGAGTTAAAGATTTTACCCGTTTTAGCTTCTTCCTCTTCACGAAGTGGTTGTTTCATTATTTTTCCAGTAGGGGTTTTAGGTAGATCTTCTCTAAATTCCACATATTTTGGGACTTTAAAATCAGCTAGATATTGTTTACAATAATCAATAAGTTCTTGTTCGGTAAGAGTTTCTCCTTCCTTTAAAACTACAAATGCTTTGGGAAGTTCCCCATAAATTTTATCTCGTACACCTATAACTGTACCTAAAGAAACTGCTGGATGAGAATATAGAACTTCCTCAATTTCACGTGGATAAATATTCTCTCCACCACGAATAATCATATCTTTTTTGCGATCAGTGATATAGAAAAACCCATCCTCATCCATATAACCAATATCTCCTGTATACAACCAGCCATCCTTAAGAGTTTCTGCGTTAGCTTCTGGATTCTTGTAATACTCTTTCATAATATTATCTCCTTTAACAACAATTTCTCCTTTTGTATTGGGAGCTAGATCCTTACCATTTTCATCAACAATTTTCATCTCATTTCCAGGTAGAGGTATACCGATACTTCCCACCTTTCGTCTATCTTCAGTTTCAGTAGGCAAGGGATTAACTGAAGAAGCACAGGTACCTTCTGTAAGGCCATATCCTTCTACAACTTTACAATTAAACGTTTTTTCAAATTCCTTAAATACTTCCACTGGTAAAGGAGCAGCTCCACAGACGACATATTCTAATGAAGAAAGATCTAAATTTTCATGGGGCATTCTAAGTAAGACCGATAGTACTGTTGGAACACAACTAAAAGTGGATGCCTTGTATTTCGCCACCGTTTCCCAATGTGTAGTAGCTGAAAATCCAGGTGTTAGAATCGAGCTCGCTCCTATAACAAGTGGTGCCATAATAGTAACTATTTGAGCATTGACATGAAATAAGGGTAAAATTAACATATATCGAAAATATTCTTGGCCATCTGTGAAATCTCTTATCATTTCAGCATTTCTTCTAATGTTAAAATGTGTCTGTAAAACACCTTTTGGAAAACCAGTGGTTCCTGATGTATATAATATGGCAGCAGGGTCTTCTTTTTCATCGATATCCACCTCAGGAGGTGCATCGGGTGACGCTTTTTCTATTAATTCTTCATAACTTAATGTACCTTCAATTTTTTTTCCGATAATAATTATGTGTTGTAGATCAGGTAGTTCCCCCTTAATTTGGTTAATAACTTCCATAAACTGTGGAATTGTTACAATAACTTTAGCTTCTGAATGTCCAACTACAAATTTGACTTCTCTAGGTTTAAATAAAGCATTTACTGGGCCTGTTATTGCACCAATTTTAGGTATCCCTAAATATAAGTATACGTACTCTGGCATATTTGGTAAATAAACACTGACTTTATCGCCTTTTCTAATACCTAAATCATATAAAAAATTAGCTACTCGATTTGTTAGCTCATTCAATTGAGTATAAGAAACAGTAATATCTTTCCAATATAAGAAGACTTTATCTCCATATTTTTTTGCTTGACTTTCGACTAGTTCTCTAATATTCATAATTTATAACTTCATTTCTTTAAAAAATTCACTTGAGAATTTAAACAAGCAACAATATTTTCTTTACTATTTAAATTTTATAACAATAATAAAATTTCATTTAGTTTCTGTTTAACCATTCTAAATAAAAATTTAATATGAATCTGAAATATATTAATATGAATAAAATCTATTTCTTCTAGTAAAATAAGATTATAACTAGTACAGAATCCATAAAAAAGTGATAAAAATGTCAGAAGAAGATTTATCAAAAAAATTAGTTATAAGTGCAGCTCTCACGGGGGCAGTAACTAATAGGGCTCAGAATCCAAATGTCCCATTTACAGCAGAAGAATTTGGGGATGAAGCGAAGAAATGTTATGAAGCTGGTGCAGCAATTGTTCATATACATGCGAGAGATCCAGAAAAAGGTAACCCAACTCATGAACTTGAAGTTATCGGTGCTATAATTGATAACATTAAGGAAAAAGCTCCAGATATCTTGATTAATCTCAGTACTGCAATTAGTTCAATTGTAACACCCAAACAGAGGATTACGCCTGTTAAAACGTTTAAACCTCCTATTGCTTCATTAAATACTAATTCAATGAATTTTGCAGTAGGAGATCATAAAACTGGACAAGTTGGGCTTGGAGCGAAAAATATTTTTGAAAATACATTCGATACCATTCAAAAATTTGCAAAAGAGATGAAAAAAGCAGAAACAAAGCCAGAAATCGAAGTTTATGATATTGGTGGAATGTATAATATATTACACTTAGCTAAACAGCAACCTAAAAGAATTCTTGATCCTCCACTACATTTTCAATTTGTATTTGGGGTTTTAGGAGGAATACCATTTTCCTATGAAAATTTGGCTCATCTTATAAACCTTAAACCTCCAGATGCCAGTTGGAGTGTTTGTGGTGTAGCAAAAAATCAATTTCAAGCAGCAATGTGTGCTGCAGCTATGGATGGTCATATTAGGGTTGGATTAGAAGATAATATTCGTATGCCTGATGGGGAATTAGCTAAAGGTAGTTGGGAACAGGTAGATTGGGCAGCAAAAGTTGCTCGAATTGTAAATCGTGAACTTGCTACTCCCGCTGAGGCAAGAAAGATCTTTAATTTGTATCAACAATGATTAGATTTACTAATTTTTTTTATTTTTTTCTAACTTATTTTAGATTAAAAAGTTAAATAGAAATATAATATTAAAGAATAGAAAAATAAAAATAAAGATTTAGAATGTAAAACCTTCTGGTAATTCTGATTCGGATGTACCTTCAACTACAAACATTAAATCCATAATTGTATATGTTGGATTCTTGGTTCGAAAGATAGGTACAACCTTCTTTCCAATTTCTGGTTCTCCTACAACTAAAACGCTCATAAGAATCGTAACGACTTCTTCATCGAATTCAACATTTATAAATTTAATAGGTTTTGGTAGTATATTAAAAGCTCCGGAACGATGAGTAATAATAAATGAGTGGATTTTAGCAGTTTTCTGAGCTTTTTCAGTAATATCTACAACTGTGTTCTTTCTTAGGCAATCTGGGCAAAAGATTCGAAATGGTTCATAAATTGAACCTTTTGTTTCACATTTTTCGTTGTCGCATCTTGAAGCCATTAGTTTTCCCTTGCCTAAAGATTCGAAAAATATACCTTCTCCTCCATATGAGTGAATATATGTCATATCTCTAGGATTTGTAACACCTGCTAATTTGCCAGTATCTTTATTATAAATAGGTTGATTTGCTTCAATTATATGAAAAACCCCTTTAGGTTTATATCTTCCATTAATAATGTCTACAAAACCTTTTTCTTCTTCTGTTTTTGGCATCTTTTTAATCCTCCTTTATTAAATTATTTGGATCCATTAAAATAGTACATGTTACATGAGAACCTACTCCAGCATGAGAAATTGCTAAACCTCTTTTTGCTCCTTTAACTTGTAGGCTTGTCCAATCGTTTGGTTTTTCTCTTCCGAATGCTTTCCACTTCTCCTCAGGTTCATGAATTTCATTCCATCGATTCCAAATATGGTATCCAATCTCAGCAATTTGCATTAGGCCTGTTGCCCCTACAGCATGCATACATCCTATTAAACCACCACTAGGATTACTTGGTAGATTCCCTGGTTTTTTAGTTTGAGGGTTAATTACGTAAGCATCACCAGTTTCTATATAATCTCTTCCTTCTCCATAGGGTCTAATACCAATGTCTTCATATGTTTGAATATCACTGATTGTAAATGCATCATGAAGTTCTACTACATCAAGATCTTCTGTTGGATCTACAACTCCAGACATATGGTATGCATAATATGCTGACATTCTAGCTGCTAAGAAGCTTGTAAAGCCTGGATAACGATCTCCACCTGGAAACTTTTTCCCTAAGTCATCATATTGTCCGGATGTTTCATTTGGTAAGAGAGGTATTTTCATATCTCTTCTATCAGCAACCCGCAACGTATGACTTCCAGCAGCAATATAAATCCTAAGTGGTTTATCTGTTATTTCATAGGCAGTTTTTTCATCGCAGACTATTCCACATGCAGATCCAACACTCATTAAGCAACAATCTAAAGCACGGAGGGGATACGCAACAATAGGAGATTTAATTACATCTTCAACAGTTATTTTCATTGGGCCTTGAGCATGAGGGTTCATTCTCGCATAACCTCGATTTTTAACAGCTACTTCTGCCATGGTATTTCTAAACGAATCTTCTTCCTTACCAAAAATTTTCCAATATCTTTGAGCCATAACAGCATAATAACCTGTGTATATATGTCCTAAGGGAGTTTCCCAATCCTTATCTGCTGCGGCTGAAATAAGATGGTTGCCTTCATCAGTCGGGACTTCATCCATTCTCTCCCATCCTAGTGCTAGAGCACAATCGCTATACCCTGAAGCTACAGCCTTTACAGCCTCCCACATAGCAGAACCACCTGTAGCACCACCAGTTTTTACACCAATATTTCCTAATGGATCTAATCCAAGTCTATCATGAATAACTGCTTCTCCAAGTAATTGATCTCCAAAATGGTCAGCAAAATGGCCATAATAGCAAGTGTGAATATATTTTTTGAGTTCAGAAGGAGTCATATTTACAAAATGCGCAGCTGCTGTTAATGCATTTATGCATAATTCTTCAGTTCGCGTTTCTGGAAAGGCTCTGTCAAATTTTGACATTCCAACTGTGGCTAAATAGACCGGTCGCATTAGTTTCGGTATTTTTAATTGTTTATCACTAAATTTAATCATAATAACTTCACTTTCTAGTAATTCACATCTATTTATTTTTTACAATTTAGTTTTCAAATTGAATTGATATTTTATTGTTATGTTTTATTTTGATTAAAAGCTTACTAATTAGACTTATTTATATAGATGGGAAAAAAATCCAACTGTAAGTAGAAGAAAATTTAAAATCATAAGAGAATTGACTTATTTATTATGGATACAAGACTCCCAGAATTTCCGAAACTAGAAATTAGTAGATACATTCCAGAATTGGATATATTGAATAACCCAATATTTAATGTAAAAGAAAAAAATTTCCTAGCTGAATTTTATGAATATATGGAAGAATATCTTGAGGAAGAATTAAAAAACTTGGAAGAGTTAAACTATAAGGCAGAAGAACCAATTCAAGAAAGAAAAAGTGAAATCGTCGTTAATTTTATGAAAAAATTAGCTGAAAAGGGTTACTATAGTACGGTTATTGATTTTGATGATCATGATGTTGGAAATGTTACTAGAAATGCCCTTATAGCTTTATCCTTATGTGGTGGCTTTTGGTCACCTAAAAGTGATAGATATGTCAGTGGAAATTGGAGTATTGAAATGGGACGTTTAGCGGGGGGTACACTTTATTGTAATCCTGTAAATTATAAAGCTAATGATTATCAACGGGAAAAGTATCTCATTCCTGTGATAAAAAATGGTTTGATGGCAGCGTCTGGCATGACCGAGTTTAACGCAGGAAGCGACATTGTTAGAATTGAGTTAAAATTAGATGAGAAAGGAGATAAAGTTATCGCGAATGGGAAAAAATTATTTATAACCAATGGTATGTTAGCTGAGAACCTTATTCTTTATGGAAGATTAAATAATGGAAGACTAGGCGGAATAATCGTAGATACTGAACATCAACAATTGAAGAATTTTGAATCTTCTAGAGTAAGAACTTATGGTATGTATGATGCATTTGTTAGTCGTTTGGTTTTTGATGATGTCGAACTTCCTAGAGATAATCTTCTCGATGGTGATGGATTAGATATAATGTTTCATCAATTAACTGAAGAACGTTTGGTTATAAGTGCTGAAGCAATAGGGGACAGTATTAAAAAATTATTTTATTCTCATGCTTTTGCTCTTCAACGCGAACAGTTTAAACACAAATTATATCAATATCAAATTATTAGGTTTCCAATTGCTAATAATATTCGAGGAATCAATTTATACCTTTCAGCTTTAATGAATTATGCTCGCGAGATCGATAATCGTTCAGAAATCGCAGATTCTAAAATCATGGCCAATCAAGTAATGGGGTTAAAAATTCAAACATGTGAATTGGCATTTCAAAGTTCCATAGATTTATTTAGAACCATGGGTGGAAGAGCATTTACAGAGCAATATTGCAATCAATTTGGACTTCTTGATGCGTACTGTATGGTACACGGTGGTGGAAGCCATTATATACTTGGTGATGCTGAATCTAGAAGATTTTTTAAAACTAAATAAGAAAAAGTAAAATTCAGAGAATTTTTAAATAAATTTATTCAATAAAAAATTCTTATCTTTTTTTTCTAATATCTATTTGATCACATTGAAAGATGATTTTTACATACTTCAACTAAACAAGAAAGCTTGGGACAATGCAGCCAAAACATATGATAAAGAATTTCATGGACAAATCTATTCCCTTTTTAATGATTTTTGTGATCAATTACCTAAAGGAGCATATATATTGGATTTGGGAACAGGAACAGGATTACCATATGCAAAATTATTAATAGAAAAAGGTTTTAAGGTTTTAGGGATTGATATTTCGACTGAAATGATAAATATAGCGAGAAAGAATGTGCCTGAAGCGAGATTTAAAGAAATATCAATGACAGATATTAATTATAAGAAAAAGTTTGATGGAATTTTCTCTTCATATTCTATGCTACAGCTAAATCCACATTTATTCAAAGAAACAGCAATAAAAATAGTACAAGCTCTAATAAAAGGAGGAATTTTCTATCTCTGTTTAAATGGACCTTGGGTTGATGGTATTGATTTAGATGAAGATGTGATTATTGACTTTAAAGGTAATAAAATGTATTCACGACCATATTCTAGACAAGAAATTCTTAATATTTTCATTCCTTTAGGAATGAAGCTCCTTAAGTTTGAGGTAGAAATTGTTACCTCTGAATCCTGGGGAAAAGAAAATATGAATACTTATGTTTTTAAATTAGTATAAAATTCTATGCATTAAATTTACTATAAATCTTAAGAGAATACCTTATTAAATAAAATATCTTGCTTTATTATAGATAATGGATTACTACAAATTCGAAAGCTTTGATATTACTCCATTAGTAGAACAGTATCGTGGTAAACGACTAGAAGATGTATATCAAAATCATCGGATTATTAAAAACAACATGGGTGAATTCATTGAATTCTTTTGGGAGGAAAATGAAATACCTAGCGATATTAATCTATTTAAAACCCAGAAAAAATTATTATACAATCTTAAAGTAGTAAGTTATATTGGAGAATATATCGAAAAAAAATTAAATCAGAGAGGAATAAGAACACTTATAGATTTAAAACATAATTTACATTTTAGTT
The DNA here is from genome assembly GCA_019058425.1 of Promethearchaeota archaeon. Taxonomy (GTDB): domain Archaea; phylum Asgardarchaeota; class Lokiarchaeia; order Sigyniarchaeales; family SOKP01; genus Loki-b32. Next base: position 69,042 of record JAHPYZ010000009.1, on the reverse strand, counting down.
CTCCAGCTAATCAGATTATAAACTTGATTAAAAACAAGGATTACAAAACTCTAACGAAAAATAGGTATATAAATGATTTAGATGTAAGCTTTTGCTTTAAAATTGAAGACTTCTTGTTTTTAGATATTGAAACGTTAGGGATAATTGATAGTCCCGTTATCCTAGTCGGGATTGGTTTTTTTAAAAATGGGAACTTTAAAATAAAACTTCTTTTTGCGAGAGTACTTGAAGAAGAAATAGCTATTTATGAATATCTAAAAAAAAAAGTACTTCCGCATTATAAATGCTTCATAACCTATAATGGAAAGACCTTTGATATACCATATTTAGCAAACCGATTTATTTACTTTTTTGATGAAAATCCAATGATTTCAGAGGAAGAACCACTATATGAGAAAAGTAATTCAAAATTTCATCATATTGATTTGTATCACCATTGTCGTCGTTTGTATAAGGGACAATATAACGAATATACATTAACCAATATGGAAGAAAAGTTATTGAGTTGGAATAGAGACAATTCATTACCAAGTAGATTAGTAGGTTTATGTTATCGAAAATATCGAGAAAATTCTGAGAAATATATTGGATTAATAAAGGAGATTATTGAGCATAACTATTATGATGTTTACTCTATGCCTTTAATTCTTAAAACTATTCTTGAAGAATTTTAAGAATAAATCATTATGATATATTCCAGATTATACTTTTAGAAACTTTTCAATCGTTCTGAAAATATCTTCTTCTTTGAAAGGTTTTTTAATATAATCTTTGGCCCCTTTTTCTGTAGCTTCAAGGATAGACAACTCTTGGCCCATCGCGCTTACTACCACAATTCTAGCTTTTTTATCATATTTCATAATTTCTTCAATTGCTTTAATACCATCAATATCAGGCATCACTAAATCCATGGTAACTAAATCTGGCTTTAATTTCTTATATAAGGAGATGGCTTCCACTCCATTAGAAGCTTCACCAATAACTTCGCAATATTCCATTTTTTCAATTGCTTTCTTAATTCTATTTCTTATAAATTGGGCATCATCTACCACAAGAATACCTTTTTTGTTTTGAGACTTTGACATATTATAATATCCTTCTTTGAATCAAAAATTAGCTGTACTGCTAATTAATAGGGTTGTTTATTATAAAGTTTTACATTTAGAAAAAATGTGTAATATCCACACGAAAAAAGGATTTTTGAAAATAAAGTTAATTTATTATAATTGAGAATTTTTGATTTATCAAGTAAGATTAAATTAGTAATAAAAATTCTTTATGTTGATAAGTATGAAAGATTTAGAGATGAAAATATTCGATCAAACATGGAATTACAAGAACAGAGACAAAATTATAAAAAAATTACAAGAGACTAGCTTTGATATTCTAATTATTGGAGCGGGAATTACAGGTGCGGGAGTTGCTAGAGAAGCAGCTATGAGAGGATTAAAAGTTGCTTGTATTGATATGCAGGACTTTGCAGCAGGGACCTCCTCAAGAAGTTCAAAACTTGGACATGGAGGTATTAGATATATTGCTCACGGAGACTTAGACCTAGTGAAAGAAGCATTACAAGAGCGGAATTGGATGAGAGCCCATATCCCTCACCTTATACGGCCAATTCCATTCTTATTTGTTCATTTAGAAGGAGGGAAATATAAAAGGCGTGATATAAAAGGTGCTACTAAAGTTTATGATTTTTTAAGTGACAAGGATTCAGAATTTACAAATTTTAAAAAATCTAGGGTGCTTTCTACAGAAGAAATATTTGAAATAGAACCTGAGTACATTAAAGAAGGGAATTTAGGAGGCGCGGTTTATTATGACACAAATCTAGATGATGCAAGGTTAACTTTAGAAATAATTAAAGAAGCTGTAGTACGAGGGGCAGTTGCAGTAAATTACTGTAAAGCAAATGGCTATTTAAAAGATAATGGAATAATCTTAGGTGTAAAATGTACTGATTTAGAAAATAACATTGATTTTGAAATCAAAACTAGACTAGTTGTAAATGCCACAGGAGTATGGACTGACCAATTAATAGATATATATCCTAATGAAATACCTAGTCCCTTGATTCGACCAACAAAAGGGGTTCACCTTCAATATCGAAGGAAAAATATTAAAAATCAAAATGCTGCTATAGTTTTTTCAAAAAAAGATGATAGAGCATTTTTTGTTTTACCAAGAAATAAAGAGTTCACTATTATTGGTACAACAGATACGGACTTTAAAGAAGACTTGGCTAATCCTTATTGTAAAAAAGAGGATGCCGATTACTTGATCGAGTCAACTAGATTCTACTTTCCTAATGCTCAGTTAGGATACGAAAATATCTTATCAACGTATGCGGGAATTAGACCACTTGTGATGCAAAAAGGGAAAACAGAGAGTGAAGTCTCGCGTAAACATATTATATTCTTCTCTGATGATGGGTTACTTACAATAACTGGTGGTAAATTGACCGAATGGCGAGCAATGGCTGAAGATGTATTTGAACATATAATAAATAAAAATTTATTTCCGAGTTCTGCAAAGGAAAAGCATTTTAGTAAGCAACCTTTCATTATTGGACTTGATAAAAAAGAGTGGGATAATATCTTTAAAAATATGAAGTTAGATTTGGAATCTGATATTATAGATCATTTGTATCAACAATATGGAAAAGGTGCTATAAAGATTTTGGAATTGATTAAAGAAGACTCCTCACTAGCTAATAAAATTATCGAAGAAAACAATTTTATAAAAGCAGAAGTAGTATATACGCTACGTTATGAATTAACACCTCATGTAATTGATGTTTTTTGTAGAAGAACAGAAATGTCTCTATGGATCCATCATAAAAAAGCTTTTGAAGCAGCTAGTAAAGTCGCTGAACTAATGGCTAAAGAATATTCCTGGGATGAAAATAAAAAAAATCAAGAAATTGAGGTTTATATGAATTACATCAAAAAGACTGTATCTTTTATAACGTAATTTTTCCAAACTCAAATTTTGAATAATTGGACTCCCTTTGAAATATATTTTTAAGTTTATATATACAATATAATACAAATCTAAATATACATTTAAGAGTGAAAATAATTGATTTTTCAATTTGATTTTACAGAAAATATATTACGACCTTTATCACGATGGGGAGGATTTTTCCTTTTACTTCTTGGTATAATCTGGATAATATACGCTTTATATGAGACAAAAAGGAGAGGATCCTTCAAAAAACGAAAAGTAGAAAGCTGGGATTTTGATGTTACCAAGTTTCTTAAGGGTTTAACCTATATTGGTTTCATTGTAGGAATTTTCAGCATATTAAGCGGAGCAGGAGAGCTGATTCTTAATGAACCACCAAGTACAGCTTATGCTGCGTTAAATCCCACAGCAGGTAAAAGTATTTTTACTGCTATTATACTAATCGTCTTTGGCATATTTACCTTTTTAAAGCCTATTAACGATCTCCCAATCGCAAGTGTTATTGGTCTAATGGTTGCTAGTTTAATAGTGGCTATAATAGCTTTAGCAATCCCCCACCAACTAGTAGAAGTTATTGCAGTATTTATAGATCCGAAGATATTATTAGTAATCATCTTTATAATTATCTTTGCGATTATCGCTCTTACAGCAAAATTCTATATGTCCGGAGTAATGGCAATTTCAAAAGCACTATCTTGGCCCCCATTAGCATTCATAGTGGCTGCTTTCTGTTTGGTTCAAGGATTTTTATTACTAGTGGTTGGTGTTAGCATTTCAGGCTATTTTTAATTCTTATTAATTTTTTTTATCTTTTATTAAGATTTAAGGGAAATGCCATAAAATTTTTGGTAGAGATAATCAGAATAAAAGTTTATAGGTAAATAATTTCTTTTATAATTATGAAAGCGCTAATTACATACTTCACAATGGGAGGAAGAACGAAAAAAACAGCTGAGGCTATCGCAAGTGCTCTTGACAATTATGAAGTTGGTTATTATCCAATAGAATTAAAGGGGAAATTTATCGAGAAGATAAAAATGCTAGATAAATTCGAAAATAAAGATTTTTCAACAATTGAAACTGAATTAAATAATCTTGATGCTTCACCTTATGATTTAATTATTTTTGGTATGCCTACATATGGAAATTTTCCACCAAAAGCTTTTAATGAAATTTTAGCTAGAATGAGAAATCTTGGAGGGAAAAAAACAATAGTATTTAATACAGCTCGCTTCACAGGTGGGAAAGCACTTCAATATATGAAAGAAAAAGTTGAAGAAGCAGGTGCCCAAGTAATCGATCAATCCAAATTCAGGAAATTATTTTGGATTGGTACAAAAAATGCCATTAAATTTGGGAAGCGAATCAATGAAACTTAGAACCCCCGTTAAAAAAAACTGAATTTGTGTGAAGGATACTTATTAATTTCACCAATAATATCATTATCTAATTCATAAGAGCAATTAGGACATTTATTATCATCAGTAACATCAATTTTTTTAAAAGTATATCCTCTTCTTCCGAATAGTAAATGATTACAATTGGGACAATATGTATTGCTTCCCTTCTCATGAGAGATGTTTCCGACATATGGGAAATATAATCCTACTTCTTTAGCAATATTATAAGCTATATTTAATGTTTCATAAGGAGTACGTTTCATTGAGGGCATTTTGAAATCTGGATGATATGCAGAAAAGTGAACAGGCGTATTTTTTCCTAAATTATCCACTATCCAATCGCACAATTTTTGAATATCCTCTTTGCTATCGTTTAAATCAGGAATAATTAAATTAGTAATTTCTATATGAACTCTATTGCTTTTAAATTGCTTAGCAGTGTCCAAAACGGGTTGAACTGACGTAACACCACATATTTTTTTATAGAATTCATCTGACATAGCCTTAATATCTATGTTTGCAGCATCAATTCCTATATCAATTAATTCTTTTGTTGCTTCTGGTGTAGAATATCCATTTGTTACTAAAATTGTTTTTATATCATGTTTTTTCATAAGAGGAACTGTGTCTATTATCCATTCATGCCATATTAATGGTTCGTTATATGTATATGCAAGAGTTTTTGCTCCACTCTTAACAACTCTTTTTTCTAATTGTTCAGGTGTCATTTCTACTAAAGACATTCCTCTACCTTCATAACCTTGAAGGTCATAAAATCCATTTTTTCCATTATCTGTTGGATTTGCTTGGCTAATAGACCAATTTTGGCAATTCTGGCATTTAAAAGAACATCCAATTGATGCAATTGAATATGCTGTAGCCCCAGGCCAATAATTATAAAGTGGTTTCTTTTCAATAGGGTCCAAACTACCAGTCGAGATCATTGAACCGTAAATTAATGTGAATAATTCTCCATCAAAATTCTTCCTTGTTCTACATATCCCTACTTTGTCTGGAAGTATTGTACATTCATTGGCACATACATGACATTTAACTTTCTTATTATCTAGTTTATCAAACAATCTTGCTTTAAATTTCATAATATCGACATAATTCAAAATTTGTTTGAATATTATATCATTAAATATATAATAAACATGAATTTTTATAATTCTTGCACCTTTAAAATGCAATATTCACAATAAAAGGATTAATTGAAATGTCTGGAATCGAAAAAGTAATATCGGCTTTTGAAGGAGATTTTAATTGTGCTCAATCGATATTCAGTTCTTATTCTGAAGAATTTGGTCTTGATAAAGGAAAAGCACTAAGAATAGCTACAGGTTTTGGAGGGGGAATGGGGCGCATGCAAAATACATGTGGTGCAGTATCTGGAGCTTTTATGGTCATTAGTCTAAAGTATGGTGTGGATGAAAGTGGTGATAAAGAAGCTAGAGACAAGACATATGAAGTTGTAAGAGAGTTTTCAAAACGATTTCAAGAAATTCATGGCTCAATAATTTGTAAAGAATTACTTGGCTGTGATATTACTACGGCTGAAGGAAGAGAGTATTATGATCAGAATGAGTTTTTCGAAAAGAAGTGCCTTCAATATGTAAAAGATTCAGCAAAGATTTTAGAAGATATGATTTATAAGGATTAAATACAAACATTTTTTTTTCTCATTTTTATGACAGAGAATGGATCCGAGTTTAAAAAAGAGGAATTACAGCAAATATTAGATAAAAAACTGGAGAATTTAAAAGAATTAGAAGAATATGGTAAAGATTCAAATTATATTCAAGAATTAAGCGATATCGCTTTAATTCAATTACAATTGGAAGATTTTAAGGACTCTGAGAAAAATTACAAAATATGTTTAAATCATTTTATAAAACAAAAGGATAGATTAGGTCAAGCGGCGGTTCATGGAGTATTAGGTACACTTTATTTTAAAGAAAACGAATATCATAGATCTATTAAATCTTATAAAAAAGCGTATGACATTTATAATGAACTAAAACAAATTCAAGAACAAATTACTTGCTTAAAGGGAATTGGTAATAATTATTTAAAATTAAATCAATTTGATGAAGCATGTGATACTTTTTTAGATTGTAGCGCTCTATGTTCAGATAATAATGATATTTATAATTTATTAGATTGTTTAGGAAATTTAATATACATCCATGAAAAAATTGAAAAATGGGATGTAGTCTTTGAATTGTATAAGAAAACATTAAAAGCTTTTAAAGAGATTAATGATAACAAAGGAATGATTACTTCTTATTTCAATTTGGGAATCCTTCAAAAAAAAGAATATAATTTAGAAGATGCTCTACTACATTTCAAGAAAGGAACTAATATAGCCATAAATGCAAATTATGTGGAATCAATAATTAGAGGTCTTGGGTATGTTGGCGAGGTATTATTTTATATAGGAAGAATAAAGGAAGCCAAGAATCAATTTCTTCGTGCTTTACACATTGCTAAAAAAATTGGAGCTAAAAATGCAATTACCCAAATCAAAGTTCTTCTAAAATCACTTGGTTTACAGGAAAAAAATATTAATGAAGAGTTAAATGAGTATGAAGAAAAACAAAAATGAATTTAAAATAAGAAGAAAAAAAATGCTATTTTTACTTAACCCTTATATTTCTATTTTGAATTTTTATGGTTTTTGTAATCTTCTTTTTTTGCTTTTCTTAAAGAGCTTTCTCCACATGATCCACAAAATTCATGATTTGTATGATCAAAAGCACCACACTTATCACAAATAAAGGGGTATGTCCTTTTAAATAGTTTTGTGTCCACTATTGTTCACTTTTTATAATTTCCTAAATTTAATTATTAAGAAAAAAAAGATCCCTTTTATTATTATCCCTTTATCTTGATAAATGTCAAGGTTTCTTGATATATGGGTGATATTGACACATGTGTTAATTTTAAAATGATTTTTTCTGAGTTAAGCATAAAATCCAAGAAAGTAAAAAAAGAGATCTTTTAGTTAATCAATTTCACGCTTTAGGTTTTTTTTTGAAATAGGTATAAAATTAATATTGCCCTTTTTGATCTAAAAAAAATCAAATAAAACAAATTATTTTACAAGTTAAATATGATAGAAGCTATTACTTTTGATTTGTGGAATACAATATTTAACAATAGATTTTATACAGAAATGCGATTAAATTGGTTTAGTCACTTTTTGGATGAAAAAAATTTTTCAATTTCTAAAATGGATATTGAAAGTGCTTTTAAATTAGGTTTCCATTTACCTAAACGAAAATTTAGAATGTATAAACATATTCAAACAGAAGTTCTGATCTCAAAGATGTTAAACATTCTAAAAATCGACCTCTCTAATAACGAGAAAGATTTTGTAAAGAAAGAATTTGAAGAGGTGATGATGAGTGATCCTCCCTCTTTAAAAGAAGGCACTATACAAACATTAGAAGATTTATCATCAAATTATAAGATTGGGCTCATTTCCAATACGGGAATAACACCAGGAAGGATTATAAGTAAGGTATTTCAAGAATATAACATTCTCCAATATTTTCAAGTAAGAATTTTTTCAGATGAAATTGGGTATTGTAAACCACATCCAATCCTATTTAATACCGCTTTAAAAGAGCTCGAGTGTGATCCCGTAAAAGCCATTCATATTGGAGATCTCTTGGAAACAGATATTAAAGGTGCTAAAGACTGTAATATGTATACAATATGGTTTAATGATTCAATTTCGCAGAAATCACATCAAATTAAACCAGACTATGAAATCCAAGAACTTTCTGAAGTAATTCCAATTGTTAGAAATATCAATTGAAAAATTTCATAAGGTTTTAGTGATTTAAATATCAAGTAATCACTTAATGATCATCAAATAATTATAAATAAGGTCATTTTCTTTTTAATTTTAAAACTTTTTGATTTCTTTAACCGATGAAAACCTGTCCTTATTGTAAATTCCCAATTGAAGAAAATTGGGCCTATTGTAGGAATTGTAATAAACCCTTAATAACTGATCTAAAAGACGTTATAGAAGGAGGTGTAAAATTTCCTTATGATGAACCAGAGATTTATCATTTAGAAATTGAAGAAGAAAATGATAATATTGATGATTTTGTTATTAAGGACGATGAAATCGATCAAAAAATCAAAAGTATTGATGAAGTTCTAGAAAGTAAAGAAGTTCTAGGAGATCCTATACCTGGAACACTGTTACTAGAAAAATCAAGTTTATATTATAAAAAAAGAGATTTACCTAAAGCACTGAAGAATCTTGAATTAGCCTTAAAAAACTTTAAAGAAGAGAACGATATGCTAAATATAGCAATTTGTTACAATGAAATGGGAATAATTCAAGAAGATAATGGATTTTTTGATCAAGCTATTTATAACTTTAATAGGGCTCTTGAAATTCTTAAAGAATTAAATGATAATAGTAAAGTGATAAAGGTATTAAACAATTTAGGAAACGCATATTTCACTATTAAAGATCTAGAGCAATCATATAACTATTATCAAGAAGCATTTCAAATTTCTCAAAAAGAAGATCTAATATTTGATGAAATAAAATCTTCAAGTAACTTAGTGGAAGTCCTCTATCTATTAAATGATTATGAGCGAATTAAAAAAATTCTAGCAAGAAATTTAGAATTCTTCAAAGAGGATGAGGACATTTATGGTATCATTCAAACAGAAATAAAGTATGGAAAGTTGTATTATGTGATAGGTGAGGATTATGATGAATCTTATCAACACCTAAATGAAGCTTTAAAGTTAATTAATAGAATAGAAGAAAATATCTCAGTCTATATTAAAGCAAAGTTAGAATGGGAATGTTACCTATATCTTGGAAAAATATATCATCTAAGGGATAATAGTACTAAAGCGGAGAATTTGTTTGTACAAAGCCTAGAAGCTGTTCGCATTTTTGAAATGAGTGATAGCATTAAAGAAAGTGAGATTTTAGAGAACTTAGCTGAGTTATATATATCTAAGGGGGAAGTTCAAAAGGCAATTGAATATTATGATTTAGCGTGTGAAATTTTTGTTAAATTTGGAGATAATAGTAAGAATGCAGAATTCAAAATTAAAATTGGTGGGATATATTTAGAGTTTGAAGAAAATTCATTAAAAGCCATAAATTATTTTGAAGAAGCACTAGAAATATATGACGAATTGGGATATACTAAACAATGTGCTTTAATTTTACACAAGTTAGGTGATATATACCTCGATAGGGGAAGGCTTGAAATGGCTATTTCACATTTCGATGAGGCACGAAAATATTATAATGACATCAAAGATGGTTATAATGCGGATCTATTAACTGAAAAAATAAAATCATTAAAATCTTAAAACTTAAGTTATATGTAAAATGGAAACAGTTATACTTTTGGATGAGATTTTTAATCTTGAGTAATCTCAAAGTCTTCCTTTTTATATACTTTTTTGCCAAATTCTTCAAAACCAATTCCTTTAATGAAAGCATATGAGATCACGTTGTCTTTATATACCTCTGCCCTAATTTCTTTAACATTACTATAATTCTGCTTTAAATAATTCCATGCCGACATTCCTATAATAGTCCCTACTCCTTTTCTTTGGAAACGAGGGATAACTGCTAAAGCCGCAATTACAGCAATTTCATTATTCTCCCCTTCAAAATCCAAAAGTGCAAATGCGGCATCAATCCCATATACTTTAGCAATAAGAAATACTGTATCGGGATAATCAAGAATTTTTTTTAAATCAGTTTTAGTAATTGGTCTATACGGAGTATTAGAAAGTAGCCAGGCGCGATTATAAATATTTTTTAATGTTTCTAAATCGCTTTCTGTTGCCTCTCTTATTTTAGCTTTAATAATGTTATGTTCTATTTTATCTTTTAATTTTCCCTCAAATTGCTCCGTAATTTTTTGTACAGGCAGTCTCATTTGGATATAAACCATGCCATCTTGATAAAGTTCTTCAGCAGTACTGTCAACTTCTAACTTTTGTTTCTTTTTTGTTTCAATAGATAAAAAAAAAGCTCTTATTTTTCTCTTTTTAAGATCAAATTTTTTTTTACGCCCTAAATGTGCTTTTGACATGATATAATGATAATGTTATTATTTTAGTCAACAATACTAGATTTTTCTCTAATTACTCTCTCCATTGTTTCATTTAGAAGCATTTTTTCTCTTAATTTTGACATACCTAACTGTAATTTCTTCTTAAGATTCTGATCTTTCATCAAATTCTTACGTTCTGATGAAAATTCAAAATTTGACCTGAAAGCCATATCTTTCTCAATTCTTTCTTTTATCATGTTTTTTAAACTAACGAAGGTATCTGAAATATCTTCATAAATAGCATTTGGATCATTTGTAATATATCCTGGGAAGATAATATTCATGTATTCCTCCATATTATCTTCATCTTCAATGAACATCGTATATATAGGCATATAGATCCATTGAATTGGTCTTGAAAATAAATCTGATTGATTATCATTAAGAGACCATCCAGTTAAAGCTTGAGCTTCTTGTAAACAATTACTATGCTTTAATTGTATAATATTCTTAATTTTAGAGAAATAATCTTCTATTTGAGTTTTTGAATTTTCTAACTCAGAAATTTTTACTTGTTTTTCACTTTCAAATTCTGACAATAGTTTGTTTCTATCTTTTAGTTTTATGGTTAATGAATCCTTAATCTCTGTTAATTTTTGATTTGCTTCATTATCAACCTGAGAGGCTCGTTCCTTTAACTCTTGGTATTTTTGAATTAATTCATCAAGAGATTCTAAAAACTTTTTACCTTCTTCTTTTAAATATGAAAAATGATTCTCAAAATGAGGTATAATATCTTCAAAAACTCTTGTTTTTAAAGAATCACCACTTGTAAAGAATTTGTTTTTCTTAATAATTTCTTCAAGATATCTTTCAGACGTTTTAAATAGAGTAGTCATGCCTTCAATTATTTTTTTCTTCTCATTAACATTCCATTGATCAATTTTATCTTGTTCTAGTTTCATTTGCTCATCTACTTGGTAAGTATCTATTGATGAAGAAGTTTTAGTGATTTGGCTAGAGTACCTTGAATCAATATCTTTTAATTGAACATTTATATCTACAAGCCATTTACCGACTTCTTTCTCAATTAATTCAATTTGAGTTTTCCATCTTAATGCGTTTCCTTTCATTGTATTAATAATCTGCCGGTATTCTTCTGAAATGTCTAATGCTTTTTCAGTCGAAATACTGGTATCTAATACAGTGTAATCTGCAATTGGTTTATAATCAGTTAATGGAATAATTTTAATTAGTGATTGAAGGAATTCTGGATTAATTAATCCATCAATTTTAAGAGTATGAAATTCTGATTCCTCACCTTCTCCAATTTCTTCAGCTTCTTTATCTTTATATGAAAGAATATCTATTAATACATTTAATTGATCAATTTTTGTTCTATTTTCAATATTTCTTAGAATATGTCCAATTAATGGTTGACGGGGGGGATTTGAAAACTTATCACTTTTATTAAACAAATTCAATCCATCTAACATTATATGAGTGCTAATAACTCCCTGAATGCTTAAAATTGGCCAAAGAAGCCTAGAAAAAGAAATAATTTTTTCTTCTATTCTTAAATCTTTTGATAATAGATAAAATCCTAGAGCTAATTCATCATTTCCTTGAATTGAAAGGGGACGAGAATCCTTCCTTATAAAAAAAGGTAATAAATATTGATTTCCGTGGACAGACATTAATAATATCTTGAATTTTTATTAATTACTATATATCTAATATATTAAATTTATAGAGATTCAGTTTTAAATTTTTATTCTTTTTTTAATGGGCAATTTAAGACTATTATTCTAATTTTTCTTAATCATCCAAGTAATTGGTTTTGAATAAAAAATAATTAAAATAATTGTAAGAATTAAATAAGAAACTCTACTATTTTAATTGTTCATAATTATTTGCTATTACTAATATTAGAAGTGCTAATAATATTAGTAATGGGGGCATTACGGCTCTTAAATGAGGTAAGGTGGCAACATCCAGTGCCCCTTGCAATATTCTCCCTCCACCAAAATAAAGAATGAATCCTATTGCGTTTAATGCATAAGACCTTCTTAACACTCCGAAAGTTTTCCATGCTAGATATAAGAAGATAAATGGAATCAAAACGAGAAACAATGGCATAAAAATAAAATTCAACAGAAATCTTCCAAGAGGATATTCCCATGTACCAAATCTTATTGTAACTAAGTCAACACTTATACTATAATTAGTTAAGAAATCGGGATCCATAAACAATCCGTCTGATAATGCTAAAGCGAGAATTCCTATAATTATAGGGAGAACAAATAATCCGAGACGAATCAGTAATTCTAGATTCTTTCTATTTTTGAACCATTCAACTAATGTCTGTTTTCCTTTTTTTTCCTCTCGTGTTTCAGGTGGAAATAGGAGAATTCCTAACACTCCTGTAGCACAGGCTACGCCCATCCATGTAAAAAATGTAGCAAAGCGATAATTTATCATTAAAAAGGCAACCACTTCAACATCATTAGTTCCAGTATATAGTTCTGGACCAAAGAAATAATAGACTATGAAAAATACTCTTGCAATACCAAAACATAGAAAAAATAAACTAAAAAATAGCCAATACAACTTCCTTGAAGTTCTATATCGTATAAATAAGAAATAGAAAAAGAGTAAGAAGAAATACCCGACTATTATGAAATAGAGCCCCATTTCTATTGCTTCCCAGAAACCTAGATATTGGAAATCTTGAAATAACATAATTGATCAATTTTAATTTTAACTTTAAAAAAAAATATAATAATATTATTATATTCCTATTATAAAAATTTATTTTAAATACATGTAATATCTTAAAATACAAATAGTATAATACGTTTTATTTCATGTAATGATAATCGAGGATAACATAGAAACATTTAATTCATTGCTGAAGAGAAGGGGTTTTATATGGGGACCTTCTCCAGAAATTTATGGAGGATTTGCTGGTTTTTATTCTTATGGTCCAGCAGGGATGGCTCTTAAAAATAACATTTTAGATATTTTTAGAAGAGAATGTCGTTATTTTGGATTTGGAGAGGTTGAGTGTCCAACAATCATGCCTAGTATCGTTTGGGAAGCTTCAGGGCATTTAGAAAGATTTATCGACCCCGTAATAAGATGTAATAAATGCAATACGCTATACAGAGCAGATAAATTTCTACAGGAAAATTTACCAGATCAATTAATTGATGGACTCTCCTTTAAAGAAATGGAAAATTTAATTAAGAAATCTAATTTTGCTTGCCCAAAATGCGATACACCCTTTGGAAAAATAGAAGAATATAACCTAATGTTAAAAACTTCTGTAGGAAATAACACTGTTGCTTATTTACGTCCTGAAACTGCCACTACGACTTATTTATTATTTAATCGTCTAGACCAAGATGCTCGACGGCAATATCCAATTAAAGTTTTTCAATTTGGTAAAGCGTACCGTAATGAAATCTCACCTAGGCAAGGAGTACTTAGAATGAGGGCTTTTGATCAATTTGAACTCCAAGTATTTATAAGTAAAGAATTGGAAATAGAATTTGAGGATTTTGAGGAGATAAAAAACGAGAAATTACCTCTCTTAGATTGGAAGCAGCAAGAAAAAAATATTAACAAAGCTAGTTTAATTACACTTGCTAATGCTATAAAAGAGGGAATTCTAAAAAAACCTGCCTATGCATATTGTCTTTTTATAGGTTATCACTTAACAAAAATACTCGGTATTCCTAAGCCATTAATTCGGTTTAGACAACATTCTATTAATGAACGAGCTCACTATGCTGATGATGCTTGGGATTTAGAAATTAAAACTAGGCAATTTGGATGGGTTGAAATATGTGGTGTTCATGATAGAACGGATTATGACTTAAGGAAGCATGCTGAATACTCAAGACAAAGTTTCGAGGTAAGTATGGGATCTGATCCAAAAATTAAAGAAGTTCCACAGGTTCTAGAGATCGCTTTTGGAATTGACAGAATAATCTATGCGTTATTAGAAACTACCTTTACTATTGATCAGGGAAGGATTATTTTAAAGATCAATCCGTATCTGGCTCCTAATACTGTAGCAGTGTTTCCACTTGTTAAAAATAAAGAAAAAATTAGAAATTTAGCAATAAAAATACATAGAGGTTTATTAGAAAATCGTATTAAATCATTTTATGATGCTGCGGGGTCAATAGGAAAAAGATATAGAAGACAAGATGAATTAGGTACTAAATGGTGTGTTACAATAGATTATGAATCATTGGATGATAATACAGTAACCATCAGAGAACGTGATTCAATGGATCAAATAAGAGTAAATATCTCAGCTCTGACTGAAGTAATTAAAAAAAAGCAAGAAGAGTAAATTCTTACACTTTTGCTAAATATTGCGATCTTTTTGATATGTTCCAAAAAAATTTTAAAGAGAAGGATTTTTTACAAATATAATTTAAAAAGTAAACTTTGGTAACTACTTATTTAGTTGCTTTATTGCAGTAAAAATGAGATTTTTAAAAATTTTCAATACTGGTAACAGAAGGAAATGTAAAAACCAAGGTCTGAAAATTATTTTTTGCATATTCTTTGTTTCTTTCTTTTTTCTTAATTATTTCTACATTAATGAAAACAATCTTAAAACTAATTATTTTGAAGAAAATTTTTCTACCAAAAATAATAATCAATTTGAAGGCATATCTAATAATATACAAACTTCTTCTGCAAGTTCAATGCTTCAAAACCCATTTATGGAAAATTTTGAATCAATGCGTAATTTCTTTGAAATAAATTATAAATCAAGTTTAGACTATGATATTGCCACTTATTATAGATACGGAGATAGTAATGGTAATATTTTATATGATACAATTTTCTCAGAAGATAATTTACTTTATTATAATTCTTTAATGAAAATGGAATTAACCGAAGCTGAAGTATTTGATCATTATTTAGATTTAAAAGAGACTCCCCTTTGGTATGAAGGTAATGTAAATGAGTTTAAATACGGTTTTGTTAAGGCAATCGATAATACCACAGGAGAAATAGAGAATGATAATAGATATTTAATTGATAATTTATTACCAATCTTCTTACTAATTGAAAATATTGGTAATATTGATGGGGCTATTGAAAATTCAATTAATGAAATGTTCTATTTAATAAATTCTTCTGAATTTTGGGATGTAGGCTCTTATAATGGTTTTTTTCATTATAATTCATCTAATACTAAAAGAAGTGAAAGCAATTTTTACAGTGTTCTAGCTAATCTCTTAATTCACCGAGCCACTGGTTTAGATAATTCTATTCGAGATAGAGCTTATGAATTGGCGAATCTAACTATGATCGATATCAATACTTATATGTGGGATTCACCAGGTGAAGCCTTTTATCTTCAAGGTAATCAAAATTGGGCTACTACACTTCCTGGAGATGACTATTTTCACCTAAGTACAAATGCATTAGGGATAATTGCATTATTAGAATTTTGGGTTGAATCAGGTATGCAACATAATTCCTCTTATCTACAAAAAGCTGTGCAACTCTATAAAAGGTTAGATACCAATTTATGGGATTCTGCTAACAATTTGTATATGAATATTGCCCAAAAGACTTGGTTTATAACTGATAGTAGTCTAAATCTTGAAAGTAATGCATTAATGATGAGTGCTTGTTTGAAATTATTTGAGGTCTCAGGAAATTATTCTTACTATAAGAGAGCTATGGAAATTTTCAATTCTTTTGAATCAAATCTATATGATGGTATCAACAATGCATATGATTTTTCTTTAACCAATAGTTCAAAATCATTTAATTCAAATCTCAAATTAAGTGAAGCATATTTTAACGCTTTTGAGATTTATAATAGTACAAGTTTAAATGCTAATTATAACATGTCTGAAGCAGTACCAGATTTCATTTTTAATCAAGATGTATTGAATTTAACTTCAACTTATTCATTTAAGAAGATTATTCAACTATACTATCCGAATAACAAGTCTTTTGGACAAACTACAATACAGTATGATATCACCAACGCAAGTATTAATTATATTTTTAAGTATCCTAATGCAACTTTCTTCAAACAATTAGAAAGGCAAATAGTTAGTCCAGCATCCTCTGATACTCTTGAATTCACTATTGATGATACTTTACCAATAGGAGACGGTTATTACACTTATGTATGGGCTAATACAACGTATTTTAAATTAGCAGACACTTTAAAACGATTTAATGTTGTTTCCGGATTAATTAATGAAACGATTAAGGGATTACCAGGAGTATTATATCAAGGGCCTCTTGTAAATGTGACTCTATTTATAAATTATACCCGTAATGAAAATATAACGTTAACAACATCTTTAGAAGGATTAGATATTGTTAATTTTCCTGCTAAAGAAATCAATTTTACCGCCTTTGGATTAACTCAAATAAGCTTTAACTTAACAGCAAAATTTGGAGCAGAGCCAGGGTCTAGTGAAATCTTTTTCAGAATTAAAAAAGATTCTATTCTATTTTTAGAAATAAAGAAAGTGATAGAGATAGGATATTCATTTGATTACACTAACCTACTCTATGAAAATAGTGTAGTGAAGGGAGATGATGTATTTGTATCTATGAATCTAAGGAATTATCTTCCTAATGCAACTCAATCTTTAAATGTAAGCTTTACAGGAATTACTGAAAATAGTATTGAAGATAGTATAACTGAAGAAACATTAAGTGAAAATGAATTGGTTAATACAGTATACTATTTAAAAACTTTAGAATCAATAATTGATGATGAAATTACAGTAGAGATGAAAATTAAGATCAATACAACAGTATATTATTCAAGAATTCTTACTATTGGAATAATACAAAAATTTGAAATTATAAGTGCTACATTTCCCGAAAGTATACCACAAGGTAATACTGCTCACTTAATCATTAAAATTCAAAATAATCAAGAAAATTCAGAGAGCTTCTCATTGTATATTAATGGAAAAAAGCATGAGACTAATATAGCCGAATTAATTAACGGAGAAAATTTAATTGTGGCAAAATTAGTACCAACTATCAATCCTTATGAATTTGGCATAAAGAAATATAGAATAATATTAACAGATAGCATGGATCAAGAAATTGCACGATTATATTTTGAAGTTTCCCTTGAATTATCAACTATAAACCTAGTTTTCTTCTATTTATTACCTGTTTTTGTACCAATTGGAATTATTTTGTATTTCAAAAATAAAGATATTAAACATAAGAAATTAAGAAGATGAGGATATTTTGGCAACCAAACAATATAAGATTATAACACTACTCCTATTCATTACTTTCGGTTCTTTTTTGAGTCTAGCAAGTTTTTCACCACTAAAATTAAATTCCCAAACTTCAGATTCTAATTTTTATCAAAAAAAGGAATTTTATCCACTAAAAATTTCTGATGCGATACCTTATGGTGCAATAGAGCAAAATGCTTCAACAATCTATCGTTTATTTGAATCTATAAATTTTACTATTGATACTTCTACTATTATTGATGCAAATTACACTAAAATGCATATATCTTTTAGCGATAATTCTACTGGAGAATTTGATATGCAATTTGATGGAAATAGTTTATTCTCCTATGAATATAAACCAGGATACGATGCCCCGCTAGGTTTTCATAATGTAAGTTTTTCAATTTATAATAATACTCATACACTATTAAATACTCAATCCACTTTCACAAACTTTACAATTAAAACTAATTATTTGATGAATTTTGATCAGTGTGAATATTATATTGAAGATATATTAAATGCAGAATTAATAGTTTGTAATTTTTCTACTTATGATTTTACATGGAATATTACTATTGTTGATAATCTGGAGGAAGCAATTCAAAGTAATATTCTAACTCTAGAAAAAAAACTTGTTCAATTCAACTTTCCGATAAATAATGAGACTTTCATAGAGAAAAATCATTTATACTTTATTCAGTTAAATATGACTGATAAAAATAGCGGTAAAAGAGGAACTGCTTATTTTCCATTTTCAGTAAGAAATAATGATCCAACAATTACATCATCACTCGAATTATCTTCTGATGAAGTATTAAGAACAGAGGATTGTACAATCTCATTTAACGCCACTGATGTTGAAACCTTATCTAAAAATCTACAACCTATTATGAATATTTATGATGCTCAAGGAAGTTTTTTATTTCAGCGTACGATAGATTTTGAAAGTGGTAATTCATTTTCACACACTTTTTCTATTCCTGAAAATAAGCCAATTGGAAACTACAAAATTGAAATCGCGATAGCAGATGAACATGGGGGAACTTATTTAAAAGAAACCTCATTAAAAGTTAAAAATAATCCTCCTGAGATTCATAGTTATACTATTAATGAAAAATCTATGGATCAAAGTATTTCTGTGCCATATGGTAGAAATTTAGTATTTAAATTTAATGTATCTGATATAGAAGAAGTATCATATGTTACAATTGCTCTTTTAGATGAAAATAGTGAATGGTTTAATGTTACAAAAGCCTACACCGGGGAAAATACGGAAATTACCGTTAGATCAGTAGATTTAATAAGTGGGAGTTGGTTTGTCTATGTCTATGTTATTGATTCTGATGGTGCAATTACTAGCCTTATTGATGATTATGATATGGCACCTCAAGAATTTACTATTATTCCAGATATTATAAGTAATTACTTACCATGGATCTTGCTTTTTACAGGTATGGGTATTGGAACTCTTTTAGGTATTCTTATCATATACAGTTATTTAAAGAAAAAATTTACAGACTCTCTAAGAACAGCTCCCAAACGAAAAGAAATCTCGACTAAAAAATCGTCAATTAAGAAAAAAGTAAAAACTAAACCAATTGAGAGAAAAGTTGAGAAAGAAGAAAAGGAAGAGTTAAAAACTGAGAAGGAAGAGGAAAAAGAGGGAGTTCCTAAACGAAAAATTAAAAGACAACTATAAAAAGAAAAGTATAGTTATTTTTTTAAGGTAATTAATTGCCTTTAACTTAAAATCTCATTGAGTTTATATTGAAATTTACCTAGATTTCCACCATAATTCCCTGCAGTTATACGATTTATCCCTGGAACTTTAGTTGCTGCTTCAATACCCAATTTCATTGCTGTTTTAATTGCTTCCTCAGTAGCCCCATCAAAAATAATTTCATAAACGCAGTTATCTCCTTCTCTCAATTGTGAATTGTCTATTTTGTCTCGTAATGTAGGACATAGGGGCTCATTGGTAGAAGCATTAAGGAAACTATATTTTGAGCCCACTTTCGAACCAGAACGTACAATTCCCCCTGGAAATGGAGTGATTACATTGGGTATGTCTTTAACAGCTTCTATAGCTTTTTGGGCGGCTTCTAACGCAGAATCCTGATCTTTCCCAATAATTAAAAAGTTTCCCCCCGCAATACCTTTTCCAACTTTGGCAATACTTTGAACTATGAATTCTCCTTCCATTACTGGAATTGACCATGCTTCGAAAGGATATTTTCCTTCAATTTTTTCTTGAAATCCATCACCAAAAAATTTGAGATTAGCTCCTAATTTAATATCGAATATTTTCTCTGGAACTAAAGAGTTATCTAATGCATCAAAACAAGCTGTTGTTGGACAAGTAAATACACATTGTCCTATACGATTCATAACTACATTACTCATCTCTTCTTTCTTATTTTTAAAGAACATTAGAATTACTCCCGGACGGTTATCTGGGGTTTTATCAGCTGAAACATAAATATCTATTCCTGCTTCTGCATCACAATGGATAGTCGATGTTCCATATCCTGTTGTAATTTGAGCAGCGATTTTGGCCCATTTTTCATTTTTAGCAGTTACCAAAATTCTGCTGAAGACCGCCCCAAATGCTTCACAGAAGGCATCTTCTTCAATTTCTACACCATTTATCTCCATCTTATTTTACTCCAATTTTTTTTTGGTATTATCTAATAGCGTTCGATTTTATATAAAATTTTAAAAAAAAAATAAAAACATTGAAAAATTGTAAGCTTATATATTTTAAATATAAAATTTGAAACTATAAAAAAAGTTGTTTTAAATGAGCACTGAAGAGAAAATACTTAAGATAGGTATTCTTAAAAATGGAACTATAGGTTCATCATTGTTGTTAGCTTTTTTAATGGATGAGAGGGCAGAAGCTACGAGAATTAATGTAAGAGAAGTAACATCTGGAGCTAAAATGCATCCTGCAGACCATTGTGTAGATACTATGAAAAAATTACTTGAATTAGAACCAGAATTAATAATTATGTCTAGCCCAAATGCTGCTTTACCAGGGCCAAAAGCTGCTCGAGAAATGGCTGGTGGGATTCCAACTATAGTGATATCTGATGCTCCCGCTAAAAAAGCATTAGATGAAATAAAAGAGAAGAGTATGGGTTATATTTTAGTAAATTGTGATAGTATGATCGGAGCACGTAGACCTTTTCTTGATCCGATTGAAATGAGTATATTCAACTCTGATTTACTGAAAGTTTTAGCAATAACTGGAGCACTTCAAGTAATTGCTGATGAATTAAATAAAGTAATAATGGATATGCTTGACGGTAGATTACCCACTTTACCGCAAATAATTATAGATGCGAACATAGCGACTGAAGCTGCAAAATTTTCGAATCCTTATGCTAGAGCGAAAGCAATCGCTGCTTTTGAATTAGCTGCTTCCGTATCGAAGGTTACTGGGAAGGCTTGTTTTCAATTAAAAGAAAGAGATGACTATATGCCACTATTAGCCGCTGCTCATGAAATGATGAGAAAAGCTGCTTTAATGTGTGATGAAGCAAGGGAAATTGAGAAATTTAATGATGCAGTAATTAGAAGACCCCACCATGCAAAACAACATTTCTTGACAAAAATTAAGTTGTATGATAAAGAACAGTAAGAAGGTAAAAAAATAACTTTCTAAAAATCAAAATTTTTATTTTCTATTTTTTAAATTCTATTTAATATTCAGAGGATTTTAGATATAATGTTAAATTCTTGAAAGAGTCTCCAGTTAATGCATTCATTACACTTGTAAAAACTTCTTGTTGTTTATTCCTTGTTATTGCCATCAGAACGGCTCCATTGCTAACTTCCTTTACTAAAATCCAACAACTATCTGATTCGTAAACAATAGTTGATAAGGACAATGGAGAAAGATTTGAAATGTTCTGAAGTTCCATAATTTGTTGATAAATACTATAAATATTAGAATCCAAAGTACCTATTTCAAATTTCATAAATTGTAATGGTTTTGCTTCAAATTTACCAAAAGTAGAAGAAATTAATAATCCATCAGGTTGATTGAATAGAAGATACTCTGATAAAGTATTGAGTTTTAACTCATCCAATAAATGACGGATTTTACCTAAACGCTGCATTGATAAAGTGTTCTTTTGTATTTCATAATCAAGTATTTCAATTAATCTATGTTGGGCACTACCCTCTTTTACTGAAACAGGCGTAAATGAAAGCTTCTCTATCAGCCCTCCATTAAGTTCTTTAGTTAAAATATCATAATATTCATCTTCCTTCGATTCTTGCAAATCAATTTTATTCAATAAAACATATATCATATCGATTTTTGGAGAGAATTCTAAAATATACTTCATAAATTTATCAAAAATATCACGGACTTCAGGATCAATTGCAGCAGAATCAACCATAAAAACAGCAGTGGTTGCTTCTGAAAATATTAATTCTCGTTGTGATTCTGAGAAGTATCTTTCCATATACCTTTCCTGTCCACCTAAATCCCATACATTGAGTTCCATTATACCACGAAAGATAAAGTTTTCTCTTGAAACTCCTTTTGTTGGTTTTAAGTTTAAAACTTTCATAAAATTATATCCCAAACAAGTCGTACGCATTAGTGATGTCTTGCCCGCTCCAGCTGGACCGAATAATAAAATTTTCATTTAAATGCAACCAGATTTAGAATTTATTTTTTATATATCTTCAATATATTTTTTATACTTTAATTTTTATTTAATTTTTTCTAATTAATTAAAGAAAATTAGTTTATTTGAATTCAATGTAATGATAATCAATTAAATATCATTTTTAATTACCATAAATAAAATAAAATCAATTTTAATAAATTAATAGAATTAAAGGATTAAAAATGGAAGAAAAATTATTAAATTATATAAGAAATGTTCCAGATTGGCCTAAACCTGGAATTCAATTTAAGGATATTACAACTTTATGCAAAGTTCACACTCCATTTAAAGAGTCCTGTGATAGAATTATTAATAACTATAGAGATAAAGGAATCACGAAAGTAGCTGCTATTGAAGCGCGTGGTTATGTATGGGGCGGAGTTTTGGCGTATCAATTAAGTGCTGGATTTGTCCTAATCAGAAAACCAGGTAAATTACCTTACAAAGTCTTAAGCGAAACGTATGAGCTTGAATATGGAACAGATAGTATTGAGATGCATATAGATGCTATAGAAAAAGGAGATAAGGTCTTAATTTTTGATGATTTATTGGCAACTGGAGGTACTGCTAGAGCAGCGTGTAATTTAATAGAAAATGCTGGTGGTGTAGTTATCGGGATAGCTTTTGTAATCGAATTAACAGGAAGTTTACGCGGTCGAGATAAATTAGAGGGTTATGATGTAATTTCATTAATAGAAATTCCCGTTGAAGAATAAAATATACACAAAATAATTTTAAAAGAAATTTTTATAAATAAATATAATTTTTTTATAATCCTTCCAATTCTGATGGAGTATAGTCGAAAGTATTAAAAAACCTTTTTCTTACATTTTCAATATCAAATTTTTGTGTTTGGGCTCCCCTTGTTTCAACTACAAATGATCCAATTATGGCACCTAATCGACATGAATCCAAAATATTCATATTTAATGTTAATCCAGTTAATAGTCCAGCACGATATCCATCGCCAGCCCCTGTTGTATCTATAATTTTTTCAACGGTTGCTATTGGGATATTTATCTTAAAAATCTTTTCAGTTTCATCTCTATATATTAATTCAGAACCATCAGAACCCATTGTTTTGACGATCGCTTTAACATATTTAAGTATTGTCTCTTCGGTCAATTCAGCTTTTTCTTTAATTTTGTTTATCTCATGGTTATTGCCGATTAAAATTTCTGATTTTTTAATAATCTTAATGAGTGTTTCCTTTTGGAATAGAGGTGTTACTTGACCAGGATCGAATATCATTGGTATTTGTAATTCACTTAATTGAATAGCAAAATTCGTCATCGCTTCTACACTTTGTGTTGAATTTATCGCATAAAGAAAATCCTGTGGATTTGAGATTTTTTCCTTCAAACTGATATCTTTACACTTATCTAGAGCCCCACCATGAAAAATGATCATCTGATTAGCTTTTATGTCATTAACGATATAACAAGCGGCTGTGAATAAATCATCATGCACATCAACGAGTAAATCTATATTATTAAATTGTTTAACATGATCTTTATAACCCAATCTCTCAAAATCTTTCCCCACCGAGCCAAATAGCGAAACTTTAGCAATATTTAATAATCCTAAGTTATATGCTATATTTCCAGCCGTTCCTCCGAAATATTGATGCCTACTATCAGCTGTTACAGTACTTTGATATTCTTCTTTATCATGATTAATAGAAACTGCGTTTATAAAATTTTCCTTAAAACCCATTATATAATCAAATGCTAATGATCCTAGGACTAGAACTTTAGTTTTTACCATGAGAAATCTAATTATAATTTACAAATAAATCTTATACTGATCAATAAAATCTTCAGAATTTATAGAATTTACTATTCAAACATACAAATCTCTTAGATTAAAAGTCATTTTTCTAAGAAAAATAATTTATAATATTTTAAATATTATAATTTAAAAACTTTGAATTGTGAATATAATGGTAAAAATAGGTATAATCGGGGGTTCAGGATTAGATAATCCAGATATTTTAAAGGATGTTCGCGAACTAAATGTTGATACACTATATGGAAAACCTACATCATCACTGAAATTGGGAAAAATTAGCGATGTTGATGTGGTTCTTATAGCAAGACATGGAAGAGAGCATACTATTCCACCAACACAAGTAAATTATAGGGCTAACATACAAGCATTAAAAGATCAAGGCTGTACTCATATATTAGCAACAACAGCTTGCGGAAGTTTGAGAGAACAAATTGGAAGAGGTGACTTTGTTATTCTAGATCAATTTATCGACTTCACTAGGCTCAGAAAAGTATCTTTTTTTGAAGAATTTGCTCCTGGAGATATGAAACACACTCCTATGGCATATCCTTATTCCGAAGAGTTAAGAAATATTCTTATTGAAACAGCCCAAGAATTAAATCTTAGATGTCATGAAAAAGGAACGGTAGTAACAATTGAGGGCCCAAGATTTTCAACTAGAGCAGAATCAGAGATGTTTAGGATATGGGGTGCAGATGTGATTAATATGAGTATTGCTTCTGAGACAATTTTGGCAAATGAAGCTGGTATCCCTTATGCTGCTGTTGCGATGTCTACAGATTATGACTGCTGGAAAGCTGATGAAGCTCCTGTTACATGGGAAGAAATCTTAGATATATTTGGAAAAAACGTAAATAATGTTATTGCTTTATTAACAAATACTATAAAAAAAATAAACTAATAATTTTATTTCTTGATAGTTCCTTTTTTTTTAAATTTACAGAATTGTTGAAAACATTAAAGAAAATGCCCTGCACCTTAGGTTTTTTTTAACATTTTGCTATTAATTTTGATAAAATTATTATCTTTTTGATTTTTTACCCTATATAATAATTGTTTTATAGCATATTATATTCTTAGAGAATTTTAAAAATGGTTACGATATCTTTTCTTGGCGGGTGTAGAGAGGTTGGACGAAGTGCTGTACTAGTTGAGTCTAAAAATGGTATTAAATGCATGTTGGATTATGGGATTCGATTCCGAGGAGAAGAAAGATTTCCTACTAATACAAATTTAGAAAACTTGAAAGCAATCGCCCTATCACATTCCCATATTGATCATTCTGGAGCTCTACCTATATTATATAAAAATAGAAAAGTCCCATTCTTTACAAATTCTATTTCTCTCATGACAGCAGAAATCTTGATTAGAGATATGATAAAGATATCAAATTATCCCTTCAATTTTGGATATAGAGAATTAGAATATTTAAAAGAAAATTCATATTTTCTCTTAAATAAAACTCGTCAAAAGATAAGTGATAATTTTTATATAACTTTTCTAGATGCAGGGCACATTCCTGGAAGTGTATCAATTTTACTTGAAGTAGATCATAAAAAAATTCTATATTCTGGTGATATTAATACACAAATTACTAATTTGATATTTCCTGCAAATACAGCTAATATCCCTGAGATTGATGCTTTAATCATTGAGTCCACATATTCTCTTAAAGAACATCCACCCCGAGACCAGCTTGAGAAAAAATTTGTAGAAAAAATCATTGATATTACTGATAATGGAGGAAGTGTCTTAATACCCGCTTTTGGAGTAGCACGATCTCAAGAAGCTTTATTGATCTTAGAGAAATATAATTACAATGGAAAAGTCTTTATGGACGGTTTAGCAAGAAAAATCGCGAAACTATATTTATCTTATCCAGATTCTATAAAAAATATAAAAGCTTTTAGAAAAGCATTAAAAAAAACACAGTTTGTATCAAAACCAAAAACGAGGTCAAAAATTAAGAACTCTAATGGAGTTATAATTTCACCATCTGGAATGCTCAAAGGAGGACCTGCAATTGATTATATTCAATCAATATTGCCAGATCCATTGTCAGCAGTTTATTTAGTTGGATATCAAGTTGAAGGAACTCCCGGTAGAACCTTGTTAGATGAGGGAATTTTTGAATTTAAAGATTCAAGAAGAAATAAAAACTATTCTCTAGATTTAAGAGTTAATGCTAAATGTACATATGATTATTTTGATTTTTCGAGTCATTCAGATAAAATACATCTTCATAATTATATTGAGAGTTTGAATTTCCAAAGAAATTCAAATAAGGATGTTTTCTGTATTCATGGAGACAATAAATCCACAACTAGCTTAGCAAGTGAATTAGTTAAAAATGATTACAATTCAGTAGCTCCTGAAACAGGAGAGATCTATCAAATCTAATTTCACTTTTTCAATAAAACCATACTATTGGTTTTTTAATTGGTTTCGAACTTCAATATTACAACTTTCAAGGAATGCTTCTGCTTTATCAATAGGTATTTTAGTTCCCGCTGCGGGAGGATGTCCACCACCTAATACATCTAAATTTAATTGTTTACATACGTCTCTAATTAATTGTGAAAGATTAACACCTTTATTCACAATATATTCATGGGCTCTGCCAGAAACTTTATATACATTCTCATCTTCTCTAATAGCTAACCCGAATATCGGTTTCGATTTATCAAATCCTTCACCATTTCCAAAAACGAGCATTGAGGCAATTGTTCCTATTATTTTATCTGGAATTGTATCCTCTCCAAAAAAATACTGAATGTATTCTTTTTGTTGAATTTTTTGCTTATCTTTTAACCATCTAAGGCTCTTCACCAACGATCTCTTATAATTTAACAGTATTTCTTGAGATTTCTGATATGCTCTCTTTCTATCTCCCATGGCTATAGCAATACCTAATGAAGCACTGTTTGTACGTCCACACGCATTTAAAAGATTTGAAAATTCTGAAGCATCATACAATTCTGAGCCAATTACTTCATTTTTTAGTAAGTATCTATTTATAATCAACTTTTCTACAATTTTACTTGGTTCAATATCAAGTTTTACTGAAGCATATTCAATAATCCCTGAAGAAATCTTCTGTTTTTCATCATTATTGAGATCATTTAGAGTTCGTATTTCACCTTTTGAGTTTTCCATTAATATCCCTAACGTTTGTAGAAATATTAGAGTTTTATTGATATCACCTGTTAATCCTGGGAGATTTATTTCTTTTGAATAAGCAATTGCTTCATTTAATGGTTTTATTGAGGAAAAATTTAAATCATTTTTAATATCAACAAGTCCACTGTTTTTAGCATCTTCTAATATTAATGAATTTAAACCAAGAAAGGATTTATTAGGACCTTTATTTTGAATATCTCCAATAGCTCCTATGAGTGCAATTGATGATAAATCAATATTTTTTTCATTTAAACACTTTGCAAAAAAATAGCTTAAACCAGCTCCAGATATCTCTATACTTCCATTAAAACCAAAAAAATAAGGATTTATGTGCCATTGATATGAATTTTCGTAGATTTCCCTTATTAAGTCAATATCTTCCTCTGATGATATATTCTGAGGAAGATGATGATCTAATATTATATATGAACTAAAATTATCCTTTATTATCAATTGTTTTTGAAGTTCTAAATATTGACCACTTCCAAAATCGGTAAAAATCAAAAATTGCTTGATTTCTCTGATATTATTTGAGATTTTCTCAATTTCTTCCTTTTCTAATTGACGTAAAACTGTAATTTGAAAGGGTAGATTTTCTCTAAACAAAGCTTTACCCAAGATTGCACCTGAACTTAACCCATCTGCGTCTAAATGTGTATATATATGGATGATTGCTTTATGTTCTCCAACTTTTTCAAGAAAGTTATTTTTAACAATCTTTACCGCTTTGATAAACTGGTCAATTTTTTGTTTAGAATTTTTCATTATTTAAAGAAGTAGATAACCATAAATGCAAAATTAATATTATATTAAATTAAATTATCAAATTAATAATAAATACTCAAGCAAAAAAAAGTAAATTTAATAAGGTGAAAATAAGTGCATCACGTAAAAATAAATGAACTGGCTAAGAATATCATCAATAAAATAATTCAGAATAAAGAATACTATAAAGCAAAAATACATAAATTGGAAACTGGAGCCACTGTTCTTGATATGAGTGAGGCATCTTGGGAAGGAGGAAAACTTGTAAGCGAAATTTGTATGGGTGGCTTAGGAACAGTTGAATTTTCTTCATATAATCTTGATGGACATTATCTTCCGAGTGTCAATGTTTATACTTCAGATCCATTAATCTCCTGTATGGCATCTCAGTTAGCAGGTTGGAATATTAAATTGAAAAAAGAAGTAGAAAAGGATGGAGAATTTAAAAAAAAAGTAATTTTTCAATCCTTAGGATCGGGACCAGCTCGGGCTAAAAGTAAAATTGAAAAATTATTTGAGGAGTTAGATTATACTGACGATTCAAATTGTGCGGTCATTGTTTTTGAAACTCCTAAATTGCCAAATGAAGAAGTCATGGATATTGTAGCAAATAAATGTGGTGTTAGTCCAAATAATACTTATGCAATATTCGCTCCAACAGCATGCTTGACAGGTTCCATTCAAGTAGCTGCTAGAATAGTAGAAACCGGAATTCATAAATTACATGAAATAAAGTTCCCAATTGAAATAATAAGTAATGGTTTTGGTACTACAACTATTGCACCTGTTGCGAAAGATGATCTTGGAGCAATGGGACGTACAAATGATTCCCTCATTGCTTCTGGTAAAACATATTATACTATTAAGGTTACAAAAGATAAGGAAGAAGAATTATTTGAAACTCTTAAAAAAGCCCCCGCGAATACTTCTTCTAGTTATGGAAAACCCTTTATAGAAACATTTAAATTAGCAAATTATAATTTTTATGATATAGATCCAGGATTATTTGCACCTGCTATTTATACATTAACTAATATCGAAACAGGAAAAACTATAACAGTTGGAAAAGTAAATCATGAATTATTAAAACAGTCATATGGATTGTTAATGTGAGGAATGGTCGATGGAATCCTTTTATAAATTTCATATTTTTTTTATAATTTCAAAAATGAAGCAAAATTACATATTTGTTAATTCCTCTTGATATTTAATAATCTCATCATCAGAAATATCTCTATCATATTTTATCTTTTTTTGAATTCCCAAATATGCGCAAGCTAGTTTAGCAGCAGCAGCAACTTCTGCTTTCTTAAGAGTAATTGAATACTCGTCTTGTTGAATTTGGTCTTCTTGATATGGAGTACCTTGAAATGATCTATCTTGAAATCTATTTGTTCGATCGATTTTCAACTTATATAATAAGGAAGCCATTTTATGTGCTACTTTAAAAGGCAATTGGTTTTTAACAACTAACCGGATTATATTATTTACGTCAAAATAGTTTAATGTTTCAAATTTAGCACGCAGATAACTTTTAAGATTTTCAGAATTTTTTTCACATTCTATTTCTGTCCAATCATGGATAGCAAGTTTTCTCCTAAAAAACACTAACTCCCAATCAATTTCTAATTCTCTTAATAACTCAAGCAACTTAACATCATTCGGTTTTCTTGATTCTATAATTACATAAAGTTGAAGCCCATAATATTTGTGTTCTTGTTGAAGGAAAAATCCTCTTTGTTGCATAGAAGCAAGGATTATAACCTTTATTGAAGTAATATTATCAGAAAGATTCTTTTTCCCACAACTTAAATATATAACATTTCCCTCTTCACTAATATATTCACAATCTAAAAAGCCTAGAATACTTTCTTTATTTTCTTTAATAAATCGCAATAGTCCACTAAGAGTCGGTTTAACTTCGTATTTTATTAAATCATTCTCTTCAATTGTCACATAATCATGATAATTACTTCCGATAGCTAATTTGATAGAATTTAGCTTAAGTTCTTTGTCTATTCCGAATACTTTCTGAAAAGCTTCATTTATTGGAAATATTTCATCCTCCAATATTTTCAAATCAGCCATCGAACTTTCATAAGGTTCTGGATCATTTAACATTTTATTTAAAACAGGAGCTTCTGACGCGTCTACTTCAATCTCATATGATTTTGTCAAATCTTTTCGAATTATGCAAAATGACCTTTTTTTTTTATTAAAAAGTGATATTGATGTATTATCATCAAGGACCGCACGGAATTTTTCAATATATTTACTCTCTGTACTATCTGACCCAATTCTTCTTCGACGAATAGTATATCAACATATTTTTTAATATAATTGTCTATGATATTTTCTAAAATATATTAATTTATTTATAAAATTTTTATCTTAAATTCTTATCTAAAATTTAATATAACTTATTTTTATATTAATTAAAAAATAGGAGTCTCACAGAAGTAAGTGATTTTTTGATTTTTATTCATTTTCTGTTTCTAAAATATAATTATCTCCTTTTTTCACATAAGTAATAGTGGAACCGAAATTATTTCGAATCGTGTACTTATCCCCTTGGACATCTAATACTTCTATTGAATATGACAACCTTCTCTGATTCAAAATTTCGTTAATTATCTTTTTTTCTTCATTTGAGTCCATGAGTTTGAATTATTATGCTTAACAAAAAAGATTTATTGTTTTTGTTAATAGATATATATTTTGGATTCAAATAATTAAAAGATTATTCAATAAATCTTTTAATAAATTATATCTAAATCACTGAAAAGAGAGATTTTATTAAAGATTTTAACAAATTGGTAAATATTTTGGTAGTTTAATAAGAAAAAAGTCTATAAGACACCTAATTGTCTTAAAACAAAATTCATTGAAGATAAAACTTTTTTCATTAAATTATTTATAGAATTTTTTAAAATCTGCTCAGAAATTATCGAGTTTATAGATTACATTGAACATCTATAATTTTGGGCTTTTTTATCTTATTAAAAATTCGAATTTTTTTTATTAAATAATACATATTTTTATATAGACAAGTGTTTAATTAAATTAAGCAATATAATTTTTTCTTTAAGGGTTTTTCTTGGCTAAGCAAAAACTTGATATCGGATTTTTCACTTCTATGTATTCACAGGTCAATGGAACTGCAATTGCTTGCAGAAATCTCGCTGAAGCCATAGCAAAATACACTGGACACAATGTTCATGTTTTCGCACCGGGAATTGAGAAACCTAAGACCAAACCTAAAAATCTCCATCTCCATAATTTCTATGGGGCAAAAATATCTCCCAAAACTGGCTTTGTACTCAGTTTCCCTATCCACAGATACTTTTTCTGCACTCATGATTATCTTGACATCGCACATATTCATACACATGCCTCATTTGGTTCAATGGCGATTAATTGGGCAAAATATTTAGGTATTCCAATGACTGGAACTCATAATTCTCCACTATCTTTTTACACTGCACAGTATATACCAGTTCTTGGAAAACTTTTATCAAGAATGGATTGGGTTTGGCGATATGAAAGACATATCTTAGATAAATATGACCTTGTCTCAGTTCCTACACAATCGAAAAAAGATTTACTTAGAGAGCAAAGATTTAAAGAACCAATTGTTTGTTTAACTAATGGGATCTCAGATTTATATTTTACAGACGTAAAAGAAAATGGAATCAGAGATAAATATAATTTGGATAATAAAAAGATTCTTCTATACGCATCAAGGTTATCTCCAGAAAAACACCAATTGAGCATTATCAAAACATTTAAAAAAATCCACAGAGAGGTACCAGATTCACATTTAGTTCTTGTTGGAAGTGATGGACCATCTAGTTCACATGTGAAGAAAATGATCCAGAAGAAAAATTATAGAGATAACGTTTCTTATTTGGGGCGTGTACCTTTTAGTGATTTATTAAAATTATATAATACTGCTGATTTAGCTTGTCTCTGGTCTTGGATTGAAGCAGAAGGATTAGTCTTAATTGAAGCAATGGCGCAAGGTACTCCTTGTATAGGAGCAAACGCAACAGGAATCTCAAATGTAATCCGCCATGGTAAGACTGGATATCTCGCTAATAATCTTGATATATTCAAAGAAAGAACAGTAGAATTATTAAAAAACAATGATTTACGAACAGAAATGGGATTAAATTCAAAATTGGTAGCGAGAAATTATCGAATTAGTAAAGTAGCTAAAACTTGGATAAAAATTTATAAATTTGTAATTAATGAACTCTATCCTCTCAGATATTATAAACAAGAGAGAAAAGAAAGAGTAGAATTGGTTAAAGAATTTATTCACAAATTACCTATTGTTTCATTTTAAATTCTTAAGTTATAAAAGATGTTTATTTCAATAAAGTATTTTATATTAATTCAAAAACTACTTCCTTTTCTTATATTTTGAAAAACTATATTTTACTTAAATAATTATTCGAGATTATGGAAGAAGTACGTAAGGAAAAAGATATAATAAGTAAAGATTTTATCCCTCATTTTTTTCCGACATATAGAGTGAAAAGGAGATTATATCCCATACCTATTATACTCGTAGTTGTAGTAGCAGGGATTTTAGCCTATTTAGCTTATATAGAAGCTGGAGTCCAGATTGATGGGGGTTACTTTTCAGAAAGCGAGATGGGCGCTTTAGGAGGAGTATTAAATGGTTTAATTTATACAGGATTAGCTGTGGTTACAGCATTTATAATTATCTTTATAATTAAAAAAAAAGGTATAGGTGTATTAATGTACATCTTTGGGTTTAGCTTTGGATTAATCGGATTTTTTCAAACTTATTTTTTTGGATATATAATAATTTTTTTGTTATTTTATAGATCACCTCTATTATTCTATTTATTCCACATTGAATTGATCTTTCTAGCAGCAGTATTTACAATACTCATGCTCTATTTGTATTTCACATCAAGATCAATAAAATTCAAAAATTTTATTGTTCTTTATATAGGTCTTCTAATTGGAGCGTCGATGGGTGTTTTAATGCCTCTTTGGACTACTTTAGCTATCCTTATTGGAATATCATGTTGGGATATTTTCGCTGTGTTTTATAAACATGGGCCAATCAAGCAAATGATTGATATCGCATCAAATCCTGCGGAAGGAGATGTTTTATCAGAACGAGAAGTAGAATCAAAAATAGAATCAGGGGAATATGAGTATGATACTTCAAAATTAGAGATTGGAATTGGTGATTTAGCTTTTTATAGTATGCTTACTTCTAGCGCCCTTGTTCAATCTAATAATTTATTTGTAATGATTTTAACCTCTTTAGCAATAATTATAGGCACAGGTATTACAATTTCAGGATTAAAACGAAATAAACTATTACCGGGTCTTCCTATTTCAATTTTTTTAGGAATAGGAACAATGTTGCTCTCATGGTATTTAATCTCAACATTTATTATTTAGTTGAAAAAACTCTTTGAGGAATAAAATTTAATTCTATGTCTTATTTAAGGTATTAATAACAGAAATGAGGATCAAAAATATGGTGGATATAAACAACATTAAAATGATTACTGTTATTGGTGCTGGAACTATGGGTCATGAAATAGCCCAGGTTGCTTTAATGGGTGGTTTTCAATCTGTAGTATTAAATGATCTGAATAAAGATATTCTCACAAAAGCAAAAAACAAAATAAAAAATGGATTAGAGAGATTAGAAGCAAAAGGTAGGTTAAAAGAGGGACAAACTTCATCGGCTCTTATAGAAAATTTAATCTTAGAAAAGGATTTAAAAAGTTCTGTTTCCCAAACTGATTTTGTATTTGAAGCAATTCCAGAGATTATGAAACCAAAACAAGACCTATTCGAAAATGTGGGAAAATTATCGCCTGAGCATACTATTTTTGCTACTAATACATCAACAATGAGCATTACAGAAATTGGCTCTAAATCTGGACGGTCAGATAAAGTAATAGGATGTCATTTTTTTACTCCTATTGTAGTACTCAGATTAATTGAAATTATTAAAGGAAAAAAAACATCGAATGAAACGGTTGAAACTACTAAAAATATCTGTCAACAATTTCCAGCTCTTAAAGGAAAGAGATATTTGCCCATTCTTGAAAAAGAAAGTCCAGGTTTTATTGTTAATCGTCTAACAATAGGAGCTAGTGCTTATATAAATTGGTTACTTGATTATGCAATGGAAAATGGTGTTCCATTAGAACAAATAGATGCGGACACTAAGGAATTAATGGAAATTGGACCTTTTGCAAGATGGGACTATTTAGGTCTTGATGTTATTTATAATGTCATGAGATATTTTGAAGAGGGTTTATCCTCTCAATTTGCACCGGGAAAAACCTTAACCAAACTGGTAAATGAAAAACAATTAGGAAGAAAAACTGGAAAAGGTCTTTTTGAATGGAAGGAAGGACGTCCGCTTCTAAATAAAGATGTTAGTGCTGGACTTTTTAATCTTGACCTTTTTATGGCTATTCAATTGAATGAAGGATGTAAACTTTTAGAAGAAGGGATTGTCTCAGGATACAAAATGATTGATGATACAATGATTGCAGGAATGGATACACCAGGACCATTTGGGGCAGGAAAAAGAAATTATAAGAAATGGACTAGATTGTTAGAAGAATTTGTAGATAAATCAAATCTTAGTTATTTAAGACCCTGTGAATTAATGAGATCTGGTAAATTCACGAATATGCGAAAGTAATTTGATTACAATCCTCTGGATTTTAAAATTTAATTTAAATTGAAATTATAATGCTAAATTTACTATGCAAAAATTAATCAATAAAACAAAATTATAAAATTTTGACGTTTTAATCATACAGTTTAAAAAATAAATCAAAAAACATAATAATGACACAGAATGAGAATTCTCCTAAAACAGGTTTCGAAAAAATAATTGATTACTTTAATGAAAACCTTGAGATAAACCATCCTGTTGCTATTGCAAAAATCGTTGAAGAAACTGGATTTTCATGGAGTTTTATTAAAAAAACTTTAGCAAAAATAAAGGAGCAATATGATGGATTCCATTTTGAAAAATCTGGAAATACATGGATTATATGGAAAGATAGAAATCATCTAATAAAAAAACTTGATGATACGTGTTCTCGGTTATTAGATGAGTCATAACAGGAATATTAGATTCATTCTATTTCATTAAATTTAGCCAAAGAATTTTGTAAAAATATTTGATTTATAAAATTTTCTATCTCCAATATTTTAAAAGGAAAAACTCGAGTTTTTTATTTAAATACGTTAAAGTTATATGAATACAATGATAAAAAAAGTAAACTTTCTTTCTGAATTAAAACTTCTAATTTGTCCTTTTGATCATCTTTGTAATCTTCCTAGGATCCAATTTTTATGTAGGATCCCAGAATGTAAAAATTGTTCAAATTATAATGAAAAGCTAAAGAATCTCAAAGTAAGAAGCCTTTATTAGTCTTCAATAGTAATTTTGAAGTATTTAGCCTTAACTTCCTTTTACATTATCCATTCCATCTTGATGTTTTTCTTTTACAATAATTATGATTGAAAATATTATGATTATAGTACCAAGTAAATGAAAGATTGTAAAGATTTCACCCAAAAAAATTGTGGCAATTATAGATGTTAATATTGGGGAAGGGGCAATAATGATAGAAGCAGTAGAGACATCAATATATTTTAGACTATGATACCAAAAGAATAAATCAATACCATATGCAAAACCCATAAGTATATAAAATATATGGTTGTAAGGACTTAAAATCAGATTTATATTCTCTAAAGGGAAGAACAAGAAATATGTTGAGGTCAGTATAATTCCATTTAATAGATTTCTTATAAAAACGAGTTGAATTGATGAAATTTCTTTTTTTTCTAAAACTGGTTTTGTTAAGGCATGAGCAATCATCCATAATGATGTTGTGAGGATCATCACAATAACTCCTACATTAAATTCGAGTAAATTAAATGATCCATTAGTAACAGCTAAAGTAACTCCAAATAATAATAAAATTGAAAAAATAATTTGCGTTATAGATATCTTTTCATGGTTTATTAAGAATCCAAACAATAATCCAAATATTACTGTCGTTTTCTGAGCTAAAGAAGCGTTGATGGCTCCTGCAAATTGAAATGCAACATAAAAAAGAATTTGGGCAACTGCAAAATTAATACCCAAGTATATAATTAGCTTACTATTTTTTCTCAAACCATATAAGAAGTTATAGCGCACATAATCCTTGGATTTTTTATGCACATTCTTTGAGCTTCTCCTTTCTAATAGGAATAGAGGAAAAAATATTAAAGCTTGATATATAACTGTCATCATAGCAAATAGATATGCATCGATTTCAGATGGTCTTGAATTTGCTATAATGGGTTGAAAGCCAATTAGAATAAGAGCACCTAATCCATAGAGGATTCCCTTTTCATATTCTTTTATATTCAAGATACTAAATTAAAAATCAGTAGATTTTTAAATTATATGATAGCACTGATAATTGAATTGAAGTTTTTAATATACCATGTATAGCTAAATTCTAAGTAAAAATTATAAACTAAAATTGAATTGATAATATTATGAAATTCATGCAAAAAAAATTAGCTGGATTAATTATTATTACATTAAGCGCTATAATTTCACTAGATATCTTTCTTTCCTCTAATAATATTCAAACTACTACACTTAAGGACAGAAATGACTCCATAGATCTACCAATCTTATCCGATTACAGCCAATTCTCGGAAGGAAATTTCACTGGTTATGAATTCTCAAAATATAACTTATCGGTTTATCTTGATGAAGACACTTCTACAGTGGCAGGAAACTTAACCGTAGATTACTACAATGATGATCCAATAAACTTTACTCAGATACCTTTTCATATTTATGTTTCTGGAATGGAATATGACCAAAGACCAGGATATATTGAGATCTTGAATGTAACTACACTCGAAGATCCTAGAGAAGAGTTGGATTATGATTTCTTTTCTAACATCCAATTAATGTGGGTTAACTTAACAGAGATTCTAGAACCAGGGAATCGTACTTCCTTTATGATATCATTTAATACAACTCTTCCCGATGGAGGAATTGACCGAGCAAATGAACATGGATTGGATTCGAATTCAGCACGTATTTTTAAATTCGCAAATTGTTACCCTCAACCTTGCGTATATGACGAATTTGATGGATGGAACATTGATCCCTATATCTTGACTGGTGATCCTTTCTATTTTGATATGGTTTATTACGATTTAATCATCAATGTACCTGAAAACATGACTGTTGCAGCTACTGGAGAATTGCTAGATAGTGTGACCATCGGAGGAAGAACAATTCATCATTACAATCCGCATCTACCAGTGCGGGAGGTAACCTTTTCAGCTTCACGTTACTTTATTGTGGAAACCTATACTATTCCTGATCTTAATATTAAAGTTTCAACTTATTTTCTAAATAAATCCTCTTGGCTATGGCATGACTTTGCTTTAAATGTTACAGTAGATTCTGCTAGTTTATACTATATAACTTTCGGGAATTATTGTTATTCAACTTTTAATGTTGTTCAGGAATATACTCAGCATGGAGGTATGGAATATCCATTGCAAGTGTATGCCACTGAATCAGCAGATAGTTATACTGGTTCTTATGGACCTTATTGGTATCTTGAAACAATAATCGCCCATGAAACAGCTCATCAATGGTTTTATAATCTTCTAGGAGTTGATGAAGTTGATTGGGGTTTTCTAGATGAAGGAATTGTATGTTGGGTAACAGATTGGTATAAAGATGTTTTTCATCCAGATTGGTACATATTTGAACCATATTGGGGGTTAGACCGTCTTAGACATTACTCATTGGTCTCTGGTTTACCTAATAAAATTAATCAATCTGTCCCTGATTGCGCTATAAGTGGGACTGATTATTATTACTTGGGGTATACTAAAGCAAATACTATTCTCGAAAAATTAAGGACTACAATAGGTCACGAGGACTTTATAGAAGGACTTTCATATTTTTTTCAGGATTATTACTTTGAAATTGCAGATATAACAGATTTGCAAATTGCATTCGAAACTGTTGTAGGATATTCTCTTGATTGGTTCTTTTTTCCATGGTTTGATAATCCTTACCTTCCGAAATATGACATAACTAATGCTATTTATGATGGTACAAGCAAAATAATTAATATTACAATTACAGATATCAATGAAATTGTAAATCCATATCCATACTCACAACAAGTTCCTATTGAAATATACAGTACTGGTTCAAGCTTATTATTCTCTGATATAGAATGGATTAATAGTACCACTACTTTAACGATACAACTTGAAACCACTCCACAACGTGTCTTATTAGACTATTCCGATTTTGTTCTTGTGCAGTTTGCTGATTATGGTTTAGATTATATAGAGACAACAGAGATAACTTTAATTAATATGCCTAAACCAAAAATCTCTGGATATAATATTTCGATTATCCTTCTTACCTTAGGTATATTAGGATTAATAATACTCATAAAAAAATTCGATTTAACTCAGAATGAGTAAATCTATTTCTTTTTTTTAATTTTTCTTTGAATATACCTATGTAAACTTTGTAACTCTTCAATACCACATCTATCTATTAAATCCAATAAATTTTCTGACTAAGATTCTGTACATCGTTCACATTCAAATACAAAATCAAGATTTCCTATTTTTTCTTTATTGTCCATTATACCTTACTTCTAATTATTCTTTTGTTATCATTGGTAGGAGGTTTATTAGAAATATAATCTACAGCGAATACTCAGAAGATCTTCTCTTATAATTGAAAAAACATTAGTTCCTCGTTCTTTTCTAAAATATTTTTTGTTTGGAGGTAATCCTTCCACAAATCTAAAAAATACTCGATTATCCTTTATCCATAAGCGATCTACCATAATGTTAATTTTATCACTTATTCCTGTGCTATAAATTTGAAAAGCTGAAAGTATTGGTAAATTAGACTCCATACCAATTTATTGATAAATATTAATTTAAACTGCTTTATTTAAAGAAAAAAGTCAAATTTAAAAAGAGGGATGTGGTACCTATACTTCAGATAATTTTTGTCACCCTCCTCCCTATGGTATAAGTACCACAATTATTAATGTTTTTTAGATTCTAGGCTATAGTTATTGCCAAATTGAACAACACAGTTTGCCTTTACCAGTAATTATAATTAAATATCGAATTTTTTATTTAAATACCACTAATTCTCATTTGAATTGCTACCAGAATGTTAAATTGAATTTTTATCCCCATAATAAACCTTTTTATATGTGTGAGATTTCATTTAGTATGAATTTTGTGTGAAATTTCACACACACAAACCAAATAGTGAATTACATGAAAGTGGAAAAATCGAGTCAAGATCTCGAAAATGAAGTAATATACGCTGGTTTATGCATCCACTGTGGAAGTTGCAATGCTTTTTGCCCACATATGGATTTTGACCATGAAACTGGTGAAGCCTATGTTGTGGATGAATGTGCTGAAACTGTAGGGCTCTGCTACAACTCTTGTCCGAGAAGTTTCCTCCCTGTGTCAGAAATAGAACAAAAACTCTTTGGAAAAATCCGTGTTGATTTAGCAGTAGGAGTTTATAATGATATAATTCAAGTTAAATCAAAAAATAAAGATGATATTTTATATAATCTAGTAGTTGCTGCCTTCGAAGCAGGGATTGTAAAACATATGGTTTTAAGTGAAGTTAAAAGCAAAAAACCTCCTGTAGCATTACCCGTTGTTGTAGATAACAAAAAGGATGCTAAGCAATATATCCCTAAAGCTACATTAGAGAATGCTGGACCATTGATTACAGGTATTGGACAAGCTTATAAAGACTATAAACGTGATATTGGAATCCTTGGGAATCCTTGCCATCTCCAGGGGCTTGCTAAAATCCTTGTTTCTGACTTTAACACAGGAGCAGAACGTACATCTTTGAGGATAGCCTATGCATGCTCGTCTGGAGGCATGACAGGATGTAAATACTGCACAGATTTCTCTGGAGAATTTTCAGATATATCATACTCCCCTTGGGGCGCACCAAAAGGTTCTGGAGAAGCTTTTCTAATAATTAGAACAGATGTAGGCCAAAAATTAGTTGATACCGCAGTAAAAAGTAAATTAATTGAAATCACTGATCCTAATCCAGATTTATCTGAAATGAAAAAGTTTCTTAATAAGAAACGCAAAAAGAATTTCAAGAATCTCCTAGGTAAAGATTTAATAACAGCTAAATACTTAGATCTTAACGTGGATGAGTTAAAAGATATTCTTGAAGATTAAAGCTATTTTTAATAATCTTTTTTGTATCTATTTTTTTTGTTTTTTAATTTTAAGCATCTTACTATGTGATAAGATCCTTTTTCTTTAAAATTGAGCGAGTCAGGGTTTCAAATATTTTTTTGTTATTCTCTCCATTTTTCGAAGATGTCTCAAAAAAAAAATCTAAATCATATTTTCTTTTAAGTTCTTCAGCATTCTCATATTCAACACTTCTTCTGATATCTGCTAAATCAAGTTTTTCCCCTACTAAAATGAAAATAGGATTATCTGCATTGCTGTTTACAATTTCATACCATTCTTCTAAAGAATCAAAACTAGTTCTACGAGTAATATCATAACATAGAAGACAACCAGTAGCACCCCTAGAGTAATTCGGTAAAAAAAGTCTAAAGCGTCTTTCTCCTGCAAAATCCCATATCTGGAGTCTCACATCGAAAGATCTATTGATAAGCACATCATAAGTAGCGAGATCTGTTCCAATAGTAATTTTTTGTGGAATAAATTGCCCTGTTGTTAATCTCTGAACCATAGTACTTTTACCTACCCCTCCATCTCCTACAACAACGATTTTAAATAGCATTTTTCGCTGAGCCATGATCCAGAACCTAAATTTTTTGAGAGGTAATTAATAATAATATATATGATGGTTTAATAAATTTTTATACACTTTTCAATTGTTCTTTTATTTTACTATTCAAGGATTTAAGATTCTCTATAATTTTAGTTTGCATATTTCTTGGTAATGGTTCAATAATTTTTTCCAACTTTTCTTTACTAAAATCATTTATAGCTTTATAATTAAAAATATGAATTAGAATTGTTAAAATGGGCAAAATAAAAAGAATTGCATATAATAAATATGAGAAAGATATTGATTGAGTACCGGGAAGAGGAAGTTCCATTCCTAAAACGGGATTAATATTTATTAGAAAAATAAAAAGCAAATTAATAATATTGAAAATTATAAAAACTAAAAAACTGATAATAGAAATTAACTTATAGCTATTTAACTTTAAAAAGGATATGACATTTTTTGAATCACTTGAAATTTGAGAATCTAATTGGCTCTCATATCCGCTAATTACAATTTCAAAACGAGTAAATTTCCATAAATCAATAAAAATCCAAAAAAACGTAAAAGAGTATGAGAAGATAAGAATACCGATGAAAAAGGAGTAATAATTGTTAACTAAATGAGGATTATATAATGATTC
>JAHPYZ010000009.1:0-27376 GCA_019058425.1 Promethearchaeota archaeon | reverse complement strand
CAATTGAA
Organism: Promethearchaeota archaeon; assembly: GCA_019058425.1. Classification (GTDB taxonomy): domain Archaea; phylum Asgardarchaeota; class Lokiarchaeia; order Sigyniarchaeales; family SOKP01; genus Loki-b32. The sequence continues at coordinate 27,368 of JAHPYZ010000009.1, read as the reverse complement.
ATTGCGCCGAAAAAAAATAACGATTAGCATTTCTTACCTCGGAACCTAAAGGATTATAAATAATATCATTTTTTTCAAAGAAGACCTTTTTTTTATTAACACTAAGAATTCTAAAAAACATTGAAAAAGTAAATGTTATCAATGGGAATAAGAAAAAGAAAATATTATCCCATACTTGAGAGATGAGTAAAAGAAAAAGAAAAGTGAATAAGATCAAATCTCTTATAATACTCTCAGAGATTAAATCCTTTATTGATAAATATTGATTCTCATTTTTTTTTTCATTCATTTTCATATTAAAATATATGAAGTAAATAAATATTTACGATTTTAAATTAGTAAATTCAAAATTTGAATGTAAATCTTTCGCTCTAATGTTATATCCAAAAGATTTTAATTAAGGTCACTCTTTTATTCCACATATATCTCAAACACATTAGTACTTTAAGTGGATGTAGAAATTATGAGTACTGAAACTAAGGATATTAGAAAAACTGCACTCTATGATATTCATGTAAAACAAGGGGCGCGGATGATCAGTTTTGCTGGATGGCAGATGCCCGTTCAATATAAAAGTATAATTAAAGAGCATGAAACTGTTCGTTCTTATGCAGGTCTATTTGATATTTCACATATGGGTGAATTTCTCCTTAAGGGAAAGGATGTAATTGATTTTCTTCAGTATATAATGATCAATGATTTAAATTTATTAAAACCATCAAAAGGTCAATATTCTTGTATGTGTTATGAAAATGGAACTGTTGTAGATGATCTTGTGTATTATGAGGAAACTTCTGAACGATTTAGAATGATAGTTAATGCTGGTAATATTGAGAAAGATTTACAATGGTTAAATGAACATATTGGAAAATTTGAGGTTGAAATCACAAACCTTTCAATGAATAGATCTCGTTTAGCATTTCAAGGCCCTAAAGCGGATGAACTTTTTCAACCACTTGTAGATGTTGACCTCTCTCAAATTAATAGGTTCTTCTTTGCTCATTGCATGTTGAAAGATAGACCCATATTTATAGCAAGAACAGGATATACTGGAGAGCGTGGATTCGAAATCTCCTTTGAAAATGAATACGCTGAAAGTATATGGAATGAACTACTTAATACGGGAGCTAATCCAGCCGGTTTAGGAGCGAGAGATTCATTAAGATTAGAAGCATGCTATTCATTATATGGGCATGAGATAAGTGATACTATTACTCCGATTGAAGCGGGGCTTAATTGGTTAGTGAAGCCAAAAGAAGGAATTGATTACATTGGAAAGAAGGTTTTGATAAAGCAAAAATCTGAAGGAACAAATAGAGTACTCGTTGGTCTTAATTTAATTGACAAGGGAGTTATTAGAGAAAATTATAAAATCTTTAAAAGTGGCGAGGAAATTGGATTTGTTACTTCTGGTGGATATTCTCCTACCCTAAAAAAGACTATTGGTCTTGGGCTTGTGAATAAGCGATATCAAGAAATTGGAACCAATATTGAGATCGAAATTCGTAATAAACTTCTACGAGGAGAGATAGTTTCTACACCTTTTTATAGGAATATATGAGAAAGAATAAAAATAAGTGATGATTATGGACTACGAATTGCCTGATAGTTTAAAATACACCTCGACTCATGAATGGATAAGAATTGAAAATTCTGTCGCTATAGTTGGTATAACTGATTTTGCACAACATCAATTAGGTGATATTGTATTTGTAGAACTTCCTGAAGTGGGTATGGTATTTGAAAAGGGAAGTAATGCAGCAGAAATCGAATCAGTTAAAGCTGTTGGTGATTTACTAATGCCATTATCGGGAGAAATTATTGAGATTAACCGAAACCTTGTTGATAATCCTGGACTTGTAAACTCTTCTCCATTTTCTGAGGGATGGATGATAAAGATTGACTATTCTCATGCAAGTGAAATTAGTGGGCTTTTATCCGCTGATGATTATAAACTTTTTATCCAAAAGGAAGAACATTAATATTTTTTTCTTTATTGTTTTAATTAATTTGCAATAAACTGTTTATAGGAGATTAGTTTGGATTTTATTCCTCATGATGATAAAACAATTACTGAAATGTTAAATGTAATTGGGGTAAAATCTATAAAAGAACTCTTTCAAGATATACCTAATGACTTGATTATTGAACAGCTCAATTTACCATCTGGACTTTCTGAATCAGATCTTTTACGTGAAATAGAAAAATTATCTTATAAGAACAAAATCTACTCAAACAAATTCTTAGGAGCGGGTTGTTATTATCATTATATCCCTTCTCTTGTTGATTTTGTTATCTCACGTTCAGAATTTTATAGTTCATATACCCCATATCAAGCTGAAGCTAGCCAAGGTTTTCTACAGGCCATATATGAATATCAAACAGTAATAACTCGTTTAACACAAATGGATGTATCTAATGCAAGTATGTATGATGGCTCAACGGCTCTTGCAGAAGCTGCAATTATGGCTACAATCATTACACGTAAAGATATCGTTATGATACTTGAAGGAATTCACCCAGAATATGAAGATGTCGTTCGAACTTATTGTTGGGGTCAAAATATTAAATTAGAAAAAGTTAATGAAAAAGAATTGCATACAAGACTAAATAAAGATGTCGCAGCAGTAATTTTTCAGAGTCCTAATTTTTTTGGTGATATTGAAGATGGTGTAAAAATTTCAAAAATTGTGAGGGATAACTGTACAAACTGTCTTGTTATTCAGGTTATGACAGATCCAACTTGTTTAGGAGTTTTAATCCCTCCTGGGGCAATTGATATAGATATTTTTGTAGCAGAAGGACAGTCATTTGGACTAAATCCCTCTTTTGGGGGACCAGGTTTAGGAATTCTTGCTGCAAAGCAGAAAAATTTAAGGAAGATTCCTGGAAGATTGATAGGAAAAACTAAAGAAATTGAAGGACAGAATCAAGGATTTATTTTAACTCTACAAGCTCGTGAACAACATATTCGTAGAGAAAAAGCCAGTTCTAATATTTGTACTAATCAGGCTCTATGTTCATTAGCGGCTTTAGCCTATCTGTTAGCATTAGGAAGAACAGGGTTAAAGGAGGTTGCTACCCAGAACATTCAAAAAACCCATTATGTAAAAAGTGAACTTAAGAAACTTCCTGGTTTTGATATCATAAATAAGAAACCAACCTATAATGAGTTTTTGGTGAAAACTCCTAATATCGATTTATTCATCGAACTATGTAAACAAAATGATATTCTACCTCCCCTAAAGATTTCGAAATATTTTCCTGAAATGAAAAATGTTTTGTTAGTTTGTGTTACTGAAGTTAACACGAAAGATTCAATTGATAAATTTCTTGAAGTCGCAAAATTAATCTCAAATTTAAAAGAAGAGGGTGATAAAAAATGAGTTCTAATATTCAATTAATTTTTGAAAGGGGAAATGATGCTGAGCAACAGAATTATATCCCTAAAATGGATATTGATGAAACTAATGTTGATAAAATTATACCAGAATCACTTCTTCGAAAAGATTTGCCAATTCCCAACATTCCAGAAGTAGAAATTGATCGTCATTTTATCAAATTAAGTAATAAAAATTATGGTGTAGATACAGGGATCTATCCATTAGGCTCATGTACAATGAAATATAATCCTAAAATAAATGAGTATATTGCGAGATTATCGGGATTTACCAAAGTACATTCATTACAAGAAGAAAACGAAGGTTCACTAAAATTAATTCATCATCTCTCAATTTTATTAGGAGAAATAACAGGTATGGATGGTTTTACATTGCAACCAGCAGCTGGAGCTCATGGAGAACTGGTAGGCTTATTAATAATGAAAAAATATTTTGAAATTAAGCAGATTCAAAAGCAAAAAATCATTATTCCAGATTCAGCTCATGGAACCAATCCAGCATCAGCAAAAATGGCAGGATTTTCAATTATCGAATTACAATCAAATTCACAGGGAGAAGTTCCTTTAGATCAATTAAAATTTGCTATGCAAGAGGGTGATGTCGCGGGAATTATGCTTACAAATCCCAATACTCTTGGTGTTTTTGATAGACAGATTAAGGAAATTACTAAAATTGTTCATGAATATGGAGGATTATGTTATTATGATGGAGCAAATTTGAATCCGATGCTGGGAATTTGTCGTCCTCGCGATATGGGTTTTGATATAGTCCATTTAAATTTGCATAAAACTTTTTCTACCCCTCATGGTGGTGGTGGACCGGGATCCGGTCCTATTGGTGTTACTGAGGAGCTTGTCCCATTTCTTCCTGAACCTTGCTTAATTTCCACTACACATGGAATTATATGCAGTGAAAATAATACTAATTCTATAGGACGAATAAGAGCTTTTTGGGGTAATTTTGGAGTGATTGTTAGAGCCTATGCTTATATTTTGGCTTTAGGCTCTGAAGGTTTAAGAAGGGTTGGTCAAATTTCAGTGTTAAATGCGAATTATCTAAGAGTTTTATTACAAAAGAACTTTAATCTCCCATACAATCGAATATGCCAACATGAATTTGTAATTTCTGATCGAAATCTGCCCAACGAGATTACTACTGAAGATATTGCAAAACGGATTCTTGATTATGGATTATATGCTCCTACAATTTATTTTCCATTAATAGTATCAGGAGCTATGATGGTAGAACCAACAGAAACTGAATCAAAACATTCCTTAGATTTCTTTGTTGAAGTAATGAATAAAATCTATGAAGAAACAAAACAAAATCCTGATATTCTAAAAAAAGCACCTCATAATACAGCAGTTAAACGTTTAGACGCGGTGTTAGCAGCAAGAAATCCGATATTACATGATTAATTTTAACATCCCTTTATTAATAAATAAATTTTAATAGTCCATGCCAATATAAGTTCTAAAGTATAAAACTATTTAATTTAGATATTGGTGTACAAAAATAGACTATTTATCTTTTTTTCCTTACGAGCAATTTAGAAAAAATCAGGAAAAAATCATAAAGCAGATTGAATTAAGTTCAAAATCAAAGAAGATATCTTTATTATCTGCTCCTAATGGAACTGGTAAAACTATTATTGCCTTATCTAGTTTACTCCCTTTAGCTTATGAAAAGAACTTAAAAATCATATACATGTGTAGGACACATTCTCAAAATCGACGAATCATCAAAGAGTTAATAAAAATATCACAAAAAATAATTGATGATAAACTTGGTGTAAGACTTAATGGCCTTTCGATAAGGGGGAGAAATGAAATGTGTCTAAATAAAACATTATTATCCCTTAAGTTAAATCCAAGAGAAGCAATGTCAGTCTGTTTTGATTTAAGGACAAATAGAAATTGTACTCATTTTTTAAACTTACTTAAAAAAAGGGGTCAAGCTGAAAATCCAATATCTATAGCACCAGATTTGTTTAATAAACCTATTGATGCAGATGAACTTATCTCATTTTGTAGAGAAAAGAGATTTTGTCCTTATTTCTTAAGTAAATTTCTACTTGAATCTATGAAAGTAATTATATGCAATTATCAATGGATTTTTAACCCAAATATTCGAGATTCTTTTTTAGAATTCATTGGTCAAGAACTTCAAAATTGTATTTTAGTAATTGATGAGTGTCATAATATTATTGATGTAGCAACAGAAGTAAATTCATTGAAAATTACACCATATTCATTAAGACTCTGTTTAAAAGATCTTGAAATGTATCGTTCTCCCATTTTAATGCAAAGTTTTGTTAAAATATTATTAGATCAGTTAAACGATAAGAAAAATAATTTACGGGTATATGAAAAAGCAGTTCAACCAGATGAGCAGCTAAAAACAATTTATATAAAGTTGGGACTTCCAGATCTGAATGGATTTAAAAATTTTATGGAGGATCTCCACGATTATAGTGTATCTATTCACGAGGAAAAGCTTGCAAATGGAGAAATTGCAAGAGATTATGTTGGATCTCTTGCAGAATTTTGGTTAAAATGGTTGAAAACTTATTCATTGGAAAATTATTTTTTTTGTTATAATACTAAAGAAATAAAGGGAAAGCGGGCAATATCACTCGAAATAGTAGCATTAGATCCTCGAGAAGTTGCTATTCCTATTTTGAGAAATGGATTCACATGTTTAAACCTGTCTGGAACTGTGAACCCGTATGTCTATAATAATTTAATGGGATTAAATGAATGTGGTAAGAGTTATAAAGGAATTATTGCTGATTCTCCTTTCAATAAGAAAAATATTAAGGCAGTTATTATAGAGGGTGTAGATACAAAGAGAGATAATAGAACACCTTATATGTTTAAAAAAATGATCAGTAAGATAAATGAAGTTTTAAATTGTACACCTGCCAATGTTGGTATTTTTTGTGCTTCTTATAAAATTCATCAGGGATTGCTAAATAATGGATTAGAAGCTACGGCAAAAAGAAATAATAAAAAACTATTTATCGAGGAGCCAGGATTATCTGCTTCTGAAAATGCAGTGTTAGTTGATGATTTTAAAAGTATGGCTTCAAATGGAGGGGCTATTTTATTAGGAGTATGTGGAGGGAGAAATTCAGAAGGAGAAGATTATCCAGGGGATTGCATGAATTCTGTAATAATAGCTGGATTCCCATATCATTTACCTACCCCTAGAATAGAAGCAAAAATTAAATATTATGATAAAGTTTTCCACAAACAAGGCTGGAATTTTGCCTATTTATATCCCGCTACTCAGCGGGCAAACCAAGCTTCAGGAAGACCAATAAGAAAGATTACTGATAAAGGATCAATAATTTTCATGGATAGCCGATTTAAAGCAAAATATAAATGGATATCGGAATGGATAAGAGAAGAATTAGAAATAATTCATGATAAACCTAATGCAATAATTCAGAATCTCTCCCCATTTTGGAATAAAAATTGATTTTTTCATTTGGTTTAAATTTTAAAAAAATTATAATAGTGGAAATTGCAGGAAATATTATCATAAAATACATAACAATATAATAATCTGAGTTAAAAACTGATAATAGTAGACTAAACAATAGTCCACCTATAAAACTTCCTGAAAACACACTAGAATTAGCATAACCCATATACTTACCTTTATTTTTGGGTGTACTATTCTGAGCGATATAAGTGATAGTAGCTGCCCAATGCATTGAATAACTAAAAGAAACTAAAAATTGAAAAAGTAAATAACTCCAAAAATTAGCTGAAATTATGTATCCAAAAATAGAAATTGAGCTTAAAGAATAACCAATTATCATAAAAGATTTAATATTTTTAATGGTAATTATCTTTCCTATTAATAACATCTGAAAAAATTGTAATAAAAAGTTTATTCCAATTAAAAATCCAATCTCTGAATCACTTCCTAAATGAAAACTCATTATAATAGCAAGGATTGGCATAATTGGTTTGATGCTAAAATTTCTAAAAAATAAGCCATGATAAATTGACTGAGAAATTGAAATCTCTTGTTCACCATTATTTAACTTAAGGTTATTAGCATCTTTCTCTACTTCTCTATTATACCGTTCTAAAATCAAAGATCTCTTCTCTTTAATAAAAGCAACTAAAATTCCGCTAGGCAAAGAAATTATTAAAATAAATAAAAATATAGACCCGATTCCATAAAAATCAATAAAAACACCACCAGATTGAGCTCCAACAAACCAACCAGCTACTACTGAAGCATTAAAGTAAGAAATGAGGGTTTTATCATCTTCTACTAATTCCGCAAATAATGTCATCAATAAGTTAGAGGATGCCATAAAAAAACCAAAAAGAAATAATAACGGAATTATTAATATTAAATTCTTAGTTAAAAATAAAAAAAAGTAGGTGAATGTCATACCAATTGATCCAAATAAAATGAAAATATACCTATTTTGAATTTTATCTGAATAATATCCATATATTGGGGGAAAAACAAAAGCAGTTAAAGGAAAAATTGTAATTATTAGCTGCATTAATGGTGTTTCTATCCCTAAAAACAATAGGTATCGCGGTATATAAGTATAAATAATAATTGAAGCTGCATTAATTATAAAATTAGATAATAAGATTAAAATAATGGATTTTTTTGATAAGATCAATTTATATTCTCCTTTAAGTAATTACATAAAAATGGCTAAAAATAATTACTTTATTAAATCGTTTTATAATTAAGTGCCATTTTTGTACTTACTAAGCTAATTTTCTTTCTGAATTATTAAAGGTTTTCAAATTTAACAGATATAACCAATGTAGAAACAATTGGAAAAATCATCATTATCCACATAAACGCATAATAATCTGGATTATATGATAATAATAGACTAAAGAAAAGTCCACCTAAAAATCCTCCTGAAAAAAAACTGGAGTTTGCATAACCGAGATATTTACCTTTATTCCTTGGATCTGTTTTCTGAGCTATATACATTTGTGTAGCATTCCAAAATAACGCAAAAGAAGTCGAAATCATAATTTGACTAAACAAAAATCCAATAAAATCAGTCGATAACATATATCCAATTAACGCAGCAGTGCTTGATAAAAAGCCTATCATCAAAATATATTTTTCATTTCTTTTTGAAATATATTTGCCCGTCAACAACATTAGGAAAAATTGGAGCAAGGGATTAAAACCTAATAGGAACCCAATCTGTGTATCACTACTCAAATGAAAAGACATTAATACTGCTAATATTGTAATAATAGGTCTAACACCAAAATGACGAGTAAAGAGAGCTATATAGATGGATTTTGAGATAGGATTATTTTTTTCACCATTGTTATTCTCATTATAATTAGATATTTCGATTTCACTATTAAAAGAGTTTAATATATCATCACGGTTTTCTCTTATAAACAATATTACTGAGATGTTAATCAATGAAATGATAAATAAAAAAGTAAAGATCTGTGAAATCCCATATATATCAATGAAAATACCTCCAAATTGAGATCCAACGAACCATCCAAAAACTGAGACCGCATTATAGAAAGATACGAATTTAGGATTATTTTTTGTCAATTCCTGGTATAATGTAAAACTTAGCCTGTAGGAAGCTCCACACATGCTATAAAATATTAAAATTAATGTAATTAATACTATATCTTGTGTAAATAATAATGCTAAATACAATATACTCGCCCCAATTGAACCAGTTAAAAAAAATAAATATCGATTTTGTATTTTATCTGAAAATCTGCCTAAGATCTGCGGGAGAAATATTGCACTGAATGGATACAGTGTAGTAACTAGTTGTATTATAGGTAAATTAAAACCTAAGTCTAATAGATATCGAGGAAGATAGTAAATAAGTGCCATGGCTGCTGTTCCATAAGAGAGAGTAGAAATTAAAAGTAGAACAATAGATCTTTTCGATATTAGCAAAATACTAGCCCCTTAAACATATGATGATCGAAGATTTCTAATCAAAGTATATAACTCGATTACTTTCTTTGAGACAGTTTTCCATCTAAAATTTTGTTCTACTCTTTTGTAGCAGTTTTCTTTAATCTTATTGTAGTAGTTTGGATCTAATAGTACTAAAGACTCAAGAATTTTATCAGGAATTTGATTAACTAATTGGAAGTTCTTAGTTTCATATATATCTTCTTTACTTTTTACATTCTCAGAAATTTCCTTCAATTTAAAAAGAGAAATTAGAGCATCAGCAAATTGATTGGGATTATCTTTATCAATCAAAATTCCGGTACCGATTTCTGGAAAGCTTCTAATATCAACTATAGTTTCTTGAAATCCTCCCACTTTTGTTGCAATAACTGGTAATTTTGAAGACATTGCTTCTAAAGCAATGATTCCAAATGGTTCCCATCGAGATAGAGAGCAATATACATCAGAAGAAATATGAGCAAGATGAAAAATATCCGATGCTACTCCAAAAATAATTCTTAGGTTATTTGGATATTTTTTAACGTATTGGGAATATATTTTTATTTCATTCAAACTATATTCTGTTGGTAATATAAGAAATAAAAATTTAGTATTTGGAATAACCTCTATTACTTTAGGAATTGCCTCAAAAATAGTTTCAAATCCTTTTTGTGGTGATATTCTTCCAGTTGTGATTACTAATGGACCAGTCTCGTCAAAAGCCTTAATATATCCGTTTCTAACGAATTCATTACCATTTGAAATCTCATTAATAACGTTTATTATTTTTTCTGATCGAATTAATGGACTCCTATCTAGATGAGCTATTTTATGAGTTAATAAAAATTTTTTCATATCAGATAATGTCAAATCTTTCTCTAAAGGAATACATAAAAAATCTCTTATTTCTATTTCATGATCTCTTAAAACTTGTTTAAAAATTTCATCATAATCCCAATCGCATCCATCCCAGATAAAATTAGATTTGAATTCGATTAATTCTTTACCACAATTTGGAATAATATCTGATTTTAAATAGGATTGACTTACTGTAGTTACTAAATCACTAACAAATGCACCAATCATCTCAACTGTTGGAGAATGATAACCATCACTTTTTTTTAGACAAATAGAGAAAATTTCCTGTATAGTTAGCGGTTTAAGACCTTCTTTTAAATGAATGATGATCGGAGTCTGATCAATTCCACATGCTTTATAAAAATCAAGTGTATATCTTGGCCAAGTTAATAAATGTATCGTAATAATAGAGGCTACATCTAATCCATTTTTAGCCAATATTTGCTTTATTCCAATAAATGGTATAACAGCATGATAATCATGAATATGGATTATATCTGGTAATTCATATTTCTGATTATCTATTAAAAAATCAATATAACAACGCATTCCTATGCTAAATAAGCTTATCTTTCCATTTAGGGTATCTGGATCATAGACAATTTTATCATCTAAAAATCTATTAGTAAATGGATTTTCTCCATGTAATAGTATTATATCCACATTATTAATTTTAGATTTATGAAAAGAGATATTATACGTAGTTTCTGGTTCATTTATTCCAAATTGCCATGGATTCAATTGTCCTACACAATTAAATGGTAATTTTTCCCATTTGAGACTTTTCTCCAAATTTTTTAATTGCCCGTGTGAAGGAATAAATACAGTAATATTATACTCGTTAGCTAAATGTTTAGCTTGATTTGCGGGTACTTCTCCAAGACCGCCTACTTTCACAATTCCAGCGTATTCAAAAGTAAATATCCAAATATTATCTTTTTTTCCTATCAAGATATTTCAATCTAAATAAAACGCATCTATTGGTTTAAAACCAAAAAACTGTGTACAATTTTAATTATAATTAAGTCTAATTCGTTTAAAAAAGAATTTTATTAAAACTTAATTATATTTGGTTTTGTTTGATGCAGATACGACAATAATAAATTTTTTAATTTTGAATTACTCGTAATTATCAATACTAATATCAAACAACTTAAAATATAATAAATAAAAACATTCTTGGTGATATAAAATGGTAAATTTTGAAGTTATCAACACAGATATTCCTAGAGCTGGACCTTATAATCATGGTATAAAAGCAGGGAATTTTATTTTTGTATCAGGACAAGTTACTACTCCTGATGCAAAAACTATAAAAGAACAAACATTAGCGGCTTTAAAAAAAATCAAAAAAGTATTAGAAGCTGCAGGAGCGCATGTTTCAAACCTTGTGAAAACAACGGTTTTTCTGAAAAATATCTCTGATTTTAAAGAGATGAATGAGGTTTATCAAGAATTTTTCGAGAATAATGGTTTATCTGAAAAATTTCCTTCTAGGAGCACAGTTGAGGCAATTTGTCCGCTTCCCTATGGATTAGTTGAAATTGATGCAATAGCAGTTTTATAATCTAAATTCAAATAATTTTCAATATTATATTTTTTCTTTATATCTTTATATTTTCTTCAGAAGATACTTTATATAGATAATAACATTTTCATTTTTATTAAGAATTAAAAAACAACTCGTGAAATTAATGGATAATATGGAAGAAGCAATTTTAGAGAGAATAGATTCTATGAAAGATGAGATAATCCAATTTCTCCAAGAAATGGTTCAGATACCTTCCGAAGTACCACCAGGGAAGTATAAAGAAATATCTAAATTTGTTGAATCTAAAATGAGAGAATTTGAAATAAATACAAAAGTCAAAAAGAAAAATGTCATTGGAGAAATTGGAAAAGAAAATGGGCTAACTCTAATTTTTAATGCTCATATTGATACAGTTATTAGTTCTGATGGTTGGACTAAAGATCCACATGGAGGAGAGATTGTTGGAAATAAAATATATGGGCGTGGAGCTGCTGATGATAAAGCATGTGTAGCAGCAGAAATTTTCGCTACTAAAGCTTTGTTAGATCTAGGAATTGATTTAAATGGTAAATTAATTATAACTGCTGTAATTAACGAGGAAGTCGGTGGTTTACTTGGCGCAGAGTATCTAGTAAAGGATAAAGTTATTACTGGAGATGCTTGTTTATTAGGTGATGTTTGTTCTGATTATCCAATTGCTTATCTTGGAGGTGCACTGCAGATGAGTTTTATCATTCAAGGAACCCGCCGTCATGCACAAGCTTATCCAGATTTACCTCCTCCCAATCGCAATAATTATTCAGGAGTAAATGCTATTGAAAAGATGTTGAAGATCATGAATTTTCTAATGGAACTCCAAGAAGAATTCAAACAATTGGAAACTAAATATCCTATCCCTCCTGATCTTCCATCGAAAGTAAGTTCAGTAAATTTTACGATGATAAAAGGAGGAAATTCAGTAAACACAACTCCAGATAATTGCGTTTTGCAATGTATGATTACAATCATTCCCGAAATGGATATAGAGAGTATTAAGATGAGAATCCTTAATTATGTAGAATCTCTTAAAAAAGCAGATCCTAACTTAAATATTACTGCTCAAGTTGGCGCTTTTATAAGACCCCAATTAGTAGACACAAATTCTCAGTTTGCCAACGTAGTAAAGAAAGCATTCTCAACTGTATTCAATGAAGAAAGAGATTTTAAAACTTTTTTACCAACAACTGATGCACAATTATTTCTAGAAAAAGGTATAGAAACTATTTTAATAGGACCTCTAAGAGGAGATAATAACTATCACGCACAAGATGAATTTGTCTACATAGACGATGTTATAAATGTGACCAAAATATTTGCTCTAACTGCTTATAATTATCTTAAAAAATCCTAATTCCATTCCTATTTATACTATAAATTGTAATAGCCTAATTAATTATGTGTGACACTTTAGTAGCATTGGGAAATTCAACGGAAGATGGAAGTATAATTTTTGGTAAGAATTCGGATCGCCCATATAATGAAGTACAATTGATAACATATTCCCCAAAAATGAGCTTTGAAAAGGGAAATACGTTAAAATGTACTTATATAGAAATTCCTCAAGTTTCTGAAACCTATTCAGTTTTATTGAGTCAACCGTTTTGGATGTGGGGGGCAGAAATGGGTACTAATGAATATGGAGTTGTGATAGGGAATGAGGCAGTTTATACGCATGAGTCTTTAAGAAGAATTGGATTATTAGGGATGGATCTATTAAGGTTAGGTCTTGAAAGAGGTAGAACTGCAAGAGATGCATTGGACATATTAATCGATTTATTAGATAAATATGGACAAGGAGGTGGTTGTGCATATGATGATCCGAGTTGGATGTATCATAATTCATTTATAATTGCAGATCCCAAAGAAGCTTATGTCTTAGAGACTGCTGATAAATGGTGGATCGTGGAACAAGTAAAAAATATACGTTCAATTTCAAATGGCATTACAATTAGAGGTAAAGGAGACATGAGAAGAAAAGGGATTATCCAATATGCGATTGAAAAAGGATATTGTAAGGATGATACTGATTTCGATTTTGCTGTAACTTTTTCAGGGTCTCCCATTTCTTCTGTTCCTTCACCTTATTCAAGAGGAGGAAAATCTTCTATATTGCTGAATGAGAATCAAGGAAAAATATCAGCCGAGATAATGATGGATTTTCTACGAGAACATCAAGCAGGAATTTGTATGCATGGGGGTTTTGAGTCAACAGGCTCTCAGGTGTCCCATTTAAGGCAAAGTGGCAAATCAATCCACTGGTTTACAGGAACTACTCTTCCTTGCATCAGCACCTATAAACCTTATGTTTTTCCTATTGAAGGTCAAAAGTATTATGACACTGGACCATATTCAATAATAGATCCTGATTGGTTTTGGGTTAAGCATGCAAGATCAAAACCTGTAAATATGAAAAAAGACATTAAAAACATAGAAAATTCATTTATCTCACAAGTAAAAGGTCTAGTACTAAAAGAAAAAAAACTTTCTGATGAAGATTTCCTTGAAAATATTAAAAGATTAAATTTAGAAGCATGGAACAAAACATATGAGTTAATAAATTAAGCTTTTCTAGTTTTTATATTTTTAAAGAGCTCTAACATCTTTTTTTCAATAAAATATCCACTTATAGGACTAAAACTAGCAAGTGGTTCATATCCACCTTCATTTATATAATCTTTAGCGGGAAATAAATACGATATCCAATCATTAGAATTCTGAAAAATAAAGGAATTATCTCTACCTGTAGGTGATTCTTTAAGAAATAGATTACCATATTCCTCAAATAGTTCCCCAGGTACGGTCATAATACTAAATGACTTTGATGTTTTCTCATTATTGGTATCGAATTTGATAAATTGTATTACGGTTTTTCCGTGTATTTTTAATTTCTTTCGCTTTATAGTAAAAGCAGGAAAATTTGCGTTTTCTAAAACTATTTTAGCAACCTTTAGTAAAAGATATTTTTTTAGTGCATAATTAAATTTATTCTTAAACCAAGTTTTTGAAAAATATTTAAAATCCTTCATAGGGATCCAGAAGTTTTTCAAATAGAATTGAAATTCTATATTAATATTGTAATCCTCTTTAGGTAATGATTTTACCAAGTTTAATGCTTCATCAGCAATTATATTTCCAATTTTTTTTGTATGATTATAGGTACCTAACTGATCATAAATCAATGATTTATCAAGATCTAATTTTTTGTATTCTGTTCCACAAGTTGTAATAGGATTTAAGTCCCCTGAAGTTCCGTTAAAATAAATTACCCCAACACTATTATTTGTTGATTGAGATACTCTTTCTATAACTTTTCCTGGATAATCTGCCGATAGTTTATTATTTTGATATGACAGTGTTGTTGGATGGCAAGAATAATTGATAATAAATCCAATTAAATTATTATTTTTAACATTAATGAAACTAATTACACCTAATTCTGGAGTTGTCTTACGAGTTGGATGGCGTCTATTAATAACAATATCGGGATTAAATTTTTTTTTTGTCCACGCCATTTTACATGGTATTAAATTGTTTGTTAAATCTTCGACCATTTTAACTATTTGATTTACAAACCAGACAATATAATCATCATTGCGATCAGAACCAAACATTATCCCTTTTATTACATTGAAAAGACCACCTGGCCAATGAAATTCACCAGTTAAATCAGGTGCAGAATGAGTATGCGTACAATGAACTAGTATATGCTCAGCATCTAGAGATGGATACTTTTCTTTAATCTTATTCTTAATATAATCGCAGAGTGCAATTGGGATCTTTAATAAATCCAAAGAAATGAGTAGTAAATCATTTTTGCCTATTTCTTCACTTTTTCCTTCAATCAGCACTCCATACGCATATAAATCATCTAACTTACCCAAGCAAGGATTTTTTCTGGTATAACCTGCCATTGGTGTGCCAATAAAATTTCTAGGTGAAATTTTAGTTTTACTGAAAGAAACTTTCATTGTTTTATATTAAAAGTAAATTAAAACAAAAATCTTTTTTTAATAAAATTTTTAGCTAAAATTGAAACCATTATTCGCTATTACATCCCGATACCAAAGAGAGCTTTTCTTCCACATTCTTTCTTGCGTTTCATAATCAACTCGAATTATCCCAAAACGCTTTGAATACCCTTCTATCCATTCAAAATTGTCCAAAAACGACCAAACAAAATAACCTTTCAAATTTACATCCTCATTTATGGCTCTACTAGCCGCTTCTAAATAACGCTGAAGATAACTTAAACGATCATCGTCTTGTACAACATTATCAACGATATTTTCATCCTTGCATGCCATGCCATTTTCCGTTATGTAAATAAGAGGATGATTATAATCTTTATCCACTCGCTTTAGTAGATCATATAGTCCATTAGGATATACTTCCCAGCCTACATCTGAAACTTCAACATTCTCTTCTGGCTTAATTGGTAAAAGAATTTTGTAAAAATCTATGGGGCTTTCTATTGGTTTCTCTAAGTTTACTCGTGTACAACTGTAATTATTAATTCCCAAAAAATCTAATGGATTATCTTTTAGTAATTCTAAATCCTCATCTGGTATTGAAGGAAAATTAAAATATTTTTCAAGAAGAGCTAATGTATCACTTGGATATATTCCCTTGAGGACAGGATCCAAATACCAACGATTAATAATACCATCAACGATAGTAGCAGCCTCTTTATCCCTAGATGATTCTGTTTTTGGATATACCGGATCCAAATTAAGGGTTATACCAATTAAACCATCAGAATTATCAGAATCACGATATGCTTCTATAGCTTTTGCGTGTGCTACATTAACTAGGTGTGTCATGCGCATTCCTGCTGCAATATCCTTTTTACCATAAAGACCAAGGAACTGAAACCACACAGCAAACACCAAAGGTTCATTAAAAGTAATCCATTTCTTAACACGATCTCCGAATTTATCAAACATAAACCTAGCATAATCAACAAAAGCGTTTACTACTTCACGACTTTCCCATGCACCTATTTTATTGAATTCAAGTGGTAAATCCCAATGATAAAGCGTGATGAATGGTTCTATATCATTAGCGATTAATTCATTAACTAAATTATCGTAAAATTCGACCCCTTTAGAATTTATCTTTCTTTTACCTGTTGGAAAAATTCGAGGCCACGACACCGAAAATCGATAAGCATGAAGCTTCATTTTTTTCATCAATTGTACATCTTGCTTATATAGATGGTAATGATCACACGCAATATCTCCAGTATCACCATTATGTATTACCTTTTTTGTATGACATATTGCATCCCATACGCTTTCTCCCTTTCCATCTTCGTTCCATGCACCTTCAATTTGATAGCTAGATGTTGCTGCACCCCAAATAAATCCTTCTGGAAATTTAATTTCTTGGTTATTTTTCTTCATATTTTATTACCTTTAATTAAGATAAAAAGAATTGAATAAACAAACATTGCCAAAATAATTAATTTAATTAAAAAAACTTAATAGTTTTGATATATTTCTCAAATAATAGATTGATGTAAGCATTAAATTGGTTATAGAAAATGTCATTAAATAAGTTAGACGTTCTTGGAATGGAAGGAGTTATCTCAAATTATAGACGAGGTCGTCATACTATACATCAAAAACACTGTATCTTAGTTTTCCCTAATATAAAAACAAGAAAAGATGCAAATAAGTTAATTGGGAGAACGGTAGTTTGGATTACTCCTACTGGTAAAGAACTTAAAGGAGTTATATCCCGTGCTCATGGTAATAATGGAGCAGTAAGAGCTCATTTTAAGAAAGCAGGGGTTCCAGGTCAAGCACTTGGTAAAAAAATAAAAATCATTAAATAGATTTTTTAGATCTCTATTGATTTTACTTCTATGATATACCCATATTACATGATACACCCATATTATAAGATTTTTTTATGTCTCTGAATTTCTTATTCTTCTGATAAAGCGATTTTTAACGAAATTTTGTTATTTTATTAGGTTGGGTTTAAGTATTAAAAATGTCATCAGAACAAGTTTGTCGTTTTTGCCATAGTGTACATGTTAAATTGGCTTATTATTGTGAAGAGTGTGGCTCCAGTTGTTGTTCTGATTGCCTTCATGAAAAAAAAGTTAGTTTTTATATTTGTCAAGATTGTAAATCTAAAAATATCCGAATTATTGACTCAGATAATAAGAAAATATGCCAAGATTGCGGTGCAACAAATATTATCAAATCAAATCAACACGTTAGGTCATGCCCTAAATGCAATTCACATCAAATAATAAATATCTATGAGAAAAAGGAAGAATTGGAAAAGAACTTTTTAGATTTGATAAAAAATACACGCTCATTTATTAATCCATTAAAAGAAATTATAGAAAGCTTATATCAATTTCAATCGAAAATAAGAGAAGTAAGAGATCCTCCAAATAAATGTTATCACTTCCCTAAAATGGAGTCTGATTTATTAGCTCTTTTCAAACTATATCTATATATACAGAACACTTTACTAGAGAAAATTAATATTCATTTTCATCAATTAAATCAAAATAAAGAATATTTTTTTGATATTTATGCTCAACCTAATTCAAACATCACTATTATTGAAGGAATATTTGAAAATTTACTAAGGAGTTTTAATTCAATTGATGAGTTTATTACTACTAATATTCAAACATTTAATGATAGTTTTGAAACTTTCGAAAAAAATCTACAGTTTATTGCAAAGATAAGCTATTATTTTAACACTTACAAAAAATTAATAAGGCTTGCAGAAGGCGAAAAACCTGTATATGCTATTTTTGCTAAACTAACCAACGGGTTAAATACTCAAGAGAAATTCAAGAAAGATAAAGGAATTTTATTTATAACTAATTATGATCTTTCATTTATTCATGAACATGGTGTTGTTAAAAAGAAACAAGAATTAGTATTTAAGGCTCCCGTTGAAGATTTAACAAGAATTAAAGAAAAAGGTAAAGTCTTCAAGAAACTATATATCGAATTTGAATATGGAAAATATGAGTTCACTTTACCTCCCAAAGCAGTGTCAAGAGTGATTGAATATATTCTTTTAGCAAGATCATTTGATGAAACTACTATCTACGATGAAAAAACTGCAAAGAAATTACAACAAATTAATATAGATTTAAACGATTTAACTAACTTTATTGAGGAGAGTATTAACTCATTCTTTAGTATAAAGTGCCAATATAATAAAAGCTACGAGAGTTTACACGTTAGTAATAAAGATCTTTCTAATCCTTTTAATATCTACCCCAACCAAATGAATTATATTGGCGCTCAGGCTCCACCCCGATTTAATCTTCCTCAAAATATGCCTCAAACTTGGCTTAAGGAGCAATATAGAATATATCCAGAAAACCGTAATTTTATGGGAAATCCCCAAAATATTCATCCTTCCTTATTTCAAACACCTCAATTTATGCCAAACTATCAGTCACCTGACTATGACAAACAAAAATTCTTTATACAAAATGCTTATGAGCAAAATAGGGTCCAGAATTATAATCCACAAAGATTAAATTCTGATAATGAATTGATTAACAACTTAAACCCTTATAATCCCAACCAAGGAAGAAATATTAATAATCCTTATAATGAAGAGGATTTTTTTCTAAACAAAGATAGTATGTACCAAGATTATAATAGAAATCATCTATCGGATATGTTTGATTCAGATTATAATCATCCAAATAATTCTTATAGATATAAGCGAAAGCTATTCAAATTAGATAAGGAAAAACATGAAAAGATGACTGAACTGAGTAAAGAAAGATATAGTCTGAAAGAAACTTTGAAAAAATTAGATGCTAAATTCGATCAAGGAATTATCTCTGAGGTTGACTACTTTAAAACATTTAAAAATTTGCAGAAAGAGATTTATCTAATCGAGAAAAAAATACAAAACCTTCAAGAAAATATAGAAGAGGTTGAAGAACTCAAGAGAAGTAGCAGAAGTTTTGACAATAAACGATTTTATACATGAAAGACTTTTAGATTTTATGCTGAATCTGCATATTTTATTTATCACATATTTATATTTTTATTACTATTCTACATCTCATGGATAAAGAGGATGGACTGTTTACAACAGTCGTCGGAAGTTGGCCTTTAAGTAATAATCATGAAAATATGTTAAGAGTTTTCACAGATTTAATTCAATTAGGTATCGATTATCCATGCTATCCTCAACTCTTATCTATGACACATCAATTCTTATCTCCTTTATCTAAAGAAATTCCTCAACTAGAAGAAATTAATGAAAAGTTTTATTTGTATGATGATTTTGAAGTTCCCAAACAAACATGTGCCCTTGAATATGGAGAATTTATTGTTAATTTTTTAAATGAACATCCTGCTCTAAAAGCATCAATTAAAGGCACAAAGGCTTGTTTAACTGGACCTTTCACTTTAACATTTGAGGTAATACTAAAAAATAAAATTGCAGAAGGTTTAAAACCAATTATTTTCGAAGAGCCACGAGCAGTTATGCTTGATTGGGTTGTGGATAAGTTTGCTAATATTATAAAGCAAATAGCTGCTGCCTATAGTGATATGGGAATAGATATTATTTCTTGCGATGAACCAATTCTAGGATTGTTAGTAGGAAGGAAAACGTTATTTCATTCAGAAGATTTTATTATCAATACTATAAATAAAGCAATATCCGGAATAAAAGGTTTATCATCTGTCCATGTATGCGGAAGGATTAGTCCTAATTTACGTGATCTTCTTTTAAAAACAAATGTGAAGATTCTCGATCATGAATTCAGTACAAATGAGCAGAATTTTAAGATTTTTGAAAAAAAACATTTCCAAGAGACTGATAAATTCTTAGCATTAGGAACGGTTGAATCTAAATTTGCACCAATGGACACTAAAAAAGTCGAGGATTATGTAGAAAGTGTTAATTTTCTTAAAGGATATATAAAAAAAGGAATAGAACAGTATGGAAGAGAAAATCTTATTATTAAACCAGATTGTGGATTTTACCCCTTAAAAGTCTTTGGAGAAAAAGATGGTTACGAAATAGCCATCAAAAAAGTGAAAAATATGGTTCTTGCTCTAAATGAGATAAAGTGATACTATTATAAGTAAAATGAATAAAGAAGAATGGTAAAAAGTTTTATTAAAAAATTTTAACTTTGTAGTTCTTTGCGAAGTTTATCAATTTCATCTTTCAGTTGATCTTTTGATTTAACTTCAGCTTCTTCTTCTAACTCGTCATACTCTGGAATATATTGAAGATCATCTGAAGGAATTTCAGGCATTGCTCCTCCTTGATCTAATAACATTTCTGTTTCAAGTTGGTTTAATTCATCTGTGACATCAATTGCCAGATCAATTTCTGGATCACCAGCTAATATATCTGCTGCTTCTTCAATTTCAGAAACATATGCATCAGAGTCCTCTGCTATTTCAGCTACTTTCGTAGGAGATGCTTTAGTGGCAATATATTCAAGTTCATCTCGAATTCCACCCATGACATCCCCAGTTTGAGAGATCATCATTCCTTCTTCTATGGCTTGAATCTGTCTTTCAATCTTTAACCTAATATTATTAGATCGATCAACCTTAGCTTGATAGGCTTTATATTGTACGAGATAACTCTTTGCACGATCTTTTTCTCCGCGTTTCAATGCAATTTTAGCATTTTTACGGCTTATCTCTGCGCGTTTGTTGTAATTTTTGTTCATCATATTTAATTTGTGAATATGACCTTTAGCCTTCGCCACAAGATCATCCTTTTCTTTTCCTTTTCGTGGAAAAAGCTTTTTCTTTAACCCGATAAGCGTTTCAACTCCAATATTATTTTATTTAATATCTAATTTATGAATTATATGATTTTTCTAACTTAAAAATTTAATATTATTTGCTATAATTATTTAAATAATTCTCATCAAAAAAGTTTAGGCTAGACCAATATTTGAGCATAATGAAAAAAATAATCTTAGATTTTGAATCCAAGCGTGAAAATTTCAAAGAATTGGTTCAAGAAGCATTCAATAAAAATTATTTAGATTTTTTAGTTTCTCAAGAGACAATTAAAGAATTTGAAAAAATTGAAAGATCAGTTCTCTATTCTAGAAATCCGAATATCCAAACTAAATATTTAATTTATGAGGAAAAAAAAAGATTTGAAGAAAATCTAACTGATGAGAAATTAAA
The DNA here is from genome assembly GCA_019058425.1 of Promethearchaeota archaeon. GTDB lineage: Archaea > Asgardarchaeota > Lokiarchaeia > Sigyniarchaeales > SOKP01 > Loki-b32. The sequence goes on along the minus strand of JAHPYZ010000009.1, from coordinate 5,421 downwards.
GCATAAAAATTCTGGATTTTTTATTGAATTAAAAAATAAGGAAGATGAAAGCGAAATAATTAGATTATCGAAAACTGGGTATTTCGATTTCATTATAGTTTCTGCTAAGGATTGGAAAATAATTCCTTTTGAAAATCTTATAGCCGAAATGCATTCAAACGATACAGATTTAATCGCATTAGTTGATTTAATTAAGGACGCGGAATTATTTTCAAATATTTTAGAAGTTGGAGTAGATGGTATTCTTTTTAAGCCCAAAGATATAAATGATATCATCAAACTGAAGAAAATACTACAAACAGAAATTCATATTGACTTAATTAAGGCTAAAATTACTAAAATTGAACCGATTCCTGAAGCTGAAAGAGTATGTGTAGATTCAACCTCCCTCCTTAACATTGGAGAGGGATTTTTGGTAGGGTCCACTGCTAAAGGATTCTGTTTGATTCATTCTGAAACGTTTGATACAGAATTTGTTTCTTCAAGACCATTTCGAGTAAATGCTGGTGATGTCTCGTCTTATATTTTAGTACCCGATGATGATCCTGAACGAATTTATCGTACAAAGTATCTTAGTGAATTGAGAGGTGGAGATCGAGTCTTAGCAGTTACAAATAAGGGCGATTCGAGAATAGTATCCGTTGGAAGAGTGAAAATTGAAACACGTCCAATGTTAAGATTTGAATTGGAAGTATTATTAGACAATGATCATATTAATATTAGTTGCATATGTCAAAATGCTGAAACAATTCGATTAGTCGATATAAATGGGAAAGCAAAATCTGTAGTTGATATAATCATAGGAGATGAGGTTTTGGTACATATTGGACCAGGAGCAACCCATTTTGGTTCTATTATAAAAGAAACTTTAATAGAAAAATAATAAGATTTAAAGAGTTAGAATGGAATAACATAATAAGGCTAACATCATTATAATGACTTTAATTTAAAAAAGTCAAATTAATAGGCGAACATCAACAATGTTAATGCTTTCTACTGAAGGCTGGTTTGAAGGGATTTTCACGGTAGGAATTTTAGTCGTTGGGATATGTTCCGGATTATTTTTTGTTTATAAATCGAGAAAAACAAAAGCTAGACTTCTTTTACATATGGGTTTCTTAATTTTTACATGCAGTTTAACATATATAGGAGTTACTTTAGATTTTTTTAGTATTCTTTTGACAGGGAATAATATTGATAACTCTAATGGATTTCAAGCATTAATTACTTATTTTTGGACACCTCCAATTGTTTTTTTAGCAATATATATCGGAGCCGAAATTGTAATTAAGAAAAACAAAATTCCTTTCTTGTTAATTTACGGTATTTTAGGCTTAATTTATGAGATAATCATTTTTATAGATCCATTCGGCTCTCTAATTTCTATAACCAATATAGTTTCTGGTGAATCCTTAATTCATACTAATATCATTTTTGGAACTCCCTTGTTTTTTATTATGGGATTTTTTATGATCTCAATTATCATTCTAGTAGATTTAAGTTTATTTTTACGAGGTATTAAATCAGAAGGAATAATTCGAAAAAAGTATCTTATGCTTGCCTTAGGTTTTATTACGTATCAACTAATAACTAGTTTTGATGCTTTTTCTTATCCAGGAGTCTTTTTAATAATAATTAGAGGTTGTATTTTTGTCTGCTTTCTCATATGGTATTTAGCTTTAAAAGAGGAAATCATTAAACCTACGAAAACACATCCTAAAAAGGAAGTAAAAATTGAAGACTCACTATTTTTATTATCTGAAATAAAACCTGGTGAAATAAGTGAAGAAGAAGTAACATTTTTTAGGGAACAAAAAATTTGTTTAGTTTGTAAGGGTGAAGTTAAAGGTTTTAATTATATTTGTTCTGAATGTGATGCTTTATATTGTGAAAATTGTGCTAGAAGCTTAACTAATTTAGAAAATGCATGTTGGGTGTGTAATACTCCATTTGATAAAACTAAGCCCTCAAAACCTTATATTAAAGGAATTGAATATGAAAAAACTGATAAAGGAAATAATTCTAAGGAGTGAATATAATAGAACTAAAATTCTAACATACTTTTAAAATTTGCTTTATGTCTTTTTGCACCAATCATACCAGTTATAATTTTTAGTAGACTCAGCTGTAACATAGTAGAAAGTTGTTTTAAAGAAATTTTTGATACTTTACGGAAAGGTTTCAAAAACCCTGTCATAGCAAAATGTCCGTCAATATAATAAAGATTAATTTTATCTTGATCATTTCTTTTTTCAAAATATTTTTTTAATTCTTTAATGGCACAGTCTCCGATTACTAATATCGAGCCACTTATATTATCTAATTCAGAAAGATCATGACCTCTACCACAAATAGATACAAGTGGTTGTATTTTTCCTCCTGCTGCAATTAGTTTGAAGTATTCTAAAACGCCTCTACATCCTGCGGGGCATCCTTTATGTTCTTTACCGCTTATTATTTGAAAATTTTCGGGCATATCCAGTTCAATATCTTCAAAATTATCATTTAATTTAATTTTGTTTTCACAAACTATATCCCGATTTGGTAAAATTTCAATTTCTTCGATTTTACTAGAGCCTAAATTCCTTTCACTTGCAATCTTGAGAAATTTAATTCGATTTTTAGGAATACCAAGTAATTCTGCCCCTATTCTATCAACAGCAACTGCATCTCGTCCAGCTAATAAGAGATTCATTGGAAGTATCCATTCCTTAGCAAAAGATACAGCTCCATTATTTAGAACAGTAGTAGCATCAACGATATTTAAATCTGGTTGAAATTTCTCATACAATTCTACTATTTTTTCATCAATCTGGTGGTGTTTATACAATTTTTCACTATCGTAAAGAAGACCATGCTGATTCTTAAGACAAACTGTAATACCTGTTTGTAAATGAGTTTTTAATTTTGGCACATTAATGTATGTATTTTCAGTCTTATGTTCAATCAGATTTTCATATAATATTTTTGGAATTGGAACCGATTTATCTAATACCTTCCCATTAAAATCCATGAAGATAGGTTCTTGTTCATCTAGATACAACGGAATCGCTCCCAATCTTCTAATCCTTTTAGCTAATTTTTGAATTTTAAAAACTAAGCGTGTTGGCATCCCAAAAGCAGAATTATCAAAAACATAAATGTTATTATAATTGATATTTGCTCGTTGAATAACTTCAATGATAGCTATTACAACTTCAGGAGAAGTTATAGCATCTACATTAACAGCCGTAGCATTTACTTTAATAAATATGTTTCCTTTTGCAATTTTTTCAACTCCTCCAAATTGATCAAAACACGCCTTTCCGGCATTCATCAAATCTGTCTTAGTGTTGTTTTTAGTAGAAGTTATATAGACTATAGGCTTCATTATAAATATCAAATACTTATGATAGCAAAGAAATTATGTAAACCTTTTAATTGTATTTTTTTAATTAATTAAATTAAAATCTTAATTTTAGATTAGTAAAAATGAGAAGTGATTGACTTGACTACTTATTGGGCACCATTATTTCATATTTATCAACCCCCCACTCAAGATCTAAATGTTTTGAAAAAAATAGACAAAGAGTGCTATAAACCATTATTCTCATTATTAGAGAATTATGAAAATATAAAGATTTGTTTAAATATCAACGGAGTTCTTATTGAATTGTTATACCAGTATGATTTATCAGATACTATGGATCAATTGAAAAGTCTCGTCTCTGAGAGCAAAGTTGAAATTATAGGAACAGCAAAATATCATCCGATTCTACCCTTAATTCCAAAGAAAGAGGCTAAACATCAAATCCAATTAAACGAAGAATTAAACAAAAGCGAATTTGGTCGTTGGAAAAGAATTGGATTTTTTCCACCAGAGATGGCTATTTCTGGAGCCGTTGCTAAATACATTCGCCAGTTAGGATATAAATGGGTAATCATGAGTGGAATTGCTTGCCCAGTTGATTGGCCTTATGATCAGATTTATTGCTCTCCAAATGGTCTTCAGCTATTCTTTAGAGATGACATTCTTAGTAATAAGATCTCGTTTAAGGATATGTCTGCCAAAGAATTTGTAAAAGCAATAGAGGTAATTTTTCAACCAAAAGATAAGCTAAGGACAAAACCAATAAAAGATATTGACAGATATATCATCACAGCTATGGATGGAGAAACTTTTGGGCATCATATTAAAAATTATGAAAAAACATTTCTAAAGAAGGTATTAGATCTCATTTATGAGAAAGAAACAATAAAGATTATATCAATTTCAGAATTAGACCAATATTTTCCAATAAGTACCAAAAAAATCATACCACGTGAATCAAGCTGGAGTACAACTTATGAAAACATTCAAGATGGAATCGCTTATCCATTATGGAAACATCCTGATAACAATATTCATAGATATTACTGGAAACTAATGAATAGCCTTAATAATTTGATGAATTTAGCAGATAATTTGGACCTGACAACCGATTGGGAGGTTGAAAATTATTATAATACTGCAAGATGGTATTATGATAAGGGAATCTATTCATGTCCAGTTTGGTGGTCCAATCCTCAAAATGGGACTTGGAGTCCAAATTTAATTTATAAAGGCATTGAATTATTAATGAGAGCCGCTCTTAATGCTCAAATGACATTAATCAATGCAGGAAAATCCGATTTAGGTGAAGTTTATTTTGATTCTATATCGTATTACCATGGATTATTGTTCATGGAGTTAAATACAATAACAAAGAGTAGTTTGAAGAACTCTAATGAAAATAAAGACCTTTAAGTTATTTCTATTTTCTAAAAATATCTAGTTATCAATTTTATAATTGGTATCCAAAGTGCTTATACAAATTACTTTTTTCTAGATTTTTATTATTTATGAAACTAGAGTTAAAGGAATTATTATTAGATACAATATAAAACTTTCAATTATAATTTCTATGATAATTATTATTAGAATTATAACAACGGACTCCTGGATTGTTTGTTTATAAATAAGTTTAGAAAAAGCGATACCTAGAATGAGATTGATAAAAAAAGATTGTAATACTAACATAATTGGATAAAGAATATATAAGTCATAAAAAGTAGAATAAATTTCTAGCAATGACAAAAAAAGATTAATTAAAAAATTCATTCCGAGAAAAATAAATAGCATTGAAGTTTTCCAACTAAAAATGTATAGTATTGAAATCCTTAGAGGTTTTTCCCACCCCTTTTTTATGTCATACCATTTAATTAGTAATATACCTATTATTAAAATGATGAGATACCGCACAAGTTCATAAATTACATCCATTGAATTTCCCGCTTATATTATAAATATAATTTTATATGAATTGGTTTAATTTATTCATGTGATTTAAGAGATGGAAGTGTTTTTCTAATAGTATACACATTCAGAAGTAATATTGCACCGATAGTTAGGGTGATAAGTGG
>JAHPYZ010000086.1 GCA_019058425.1 Promethearchaeota archaeon | reverse complement strand
CGTTCCCGGTATATATGTTCCCATGATATTCCAACAATAATGGAACAATACCGCAATAATAAGACTTCCTTTGGTATTATTATATCCCCAAGTTATAAAAATTGATAAAATTATATTTAAGAATATGAAGATGTAAAATGGCATTCTAGCATAAACAATATATAATGGTAAATGCCAAAAACCCCATATTATTCCTAAAATAACACTTGAAGTCAAAGCAGGAAATCTGGATTGTAATCTAGGTAATGCATATCCACGCCAACCAGCTTCTTCATTTAAAGGCCCAGTTATTAATGATATAAACAAATCTAGAAGAAATATGGGTATCGTATAAGTTGGTGCCGGTCCTGGTGCTTGACCTCCAAAAAAAAGATAAATAAGAGCAAAAATCAAAGGGGCAATAATAAATAATAATCCTGCGAAATACCAAAGAAAATTTACTTTCCATATTCGAAATCCGGCAAAAAGATTTTTAATCCCCTGCCACCCATCATTTAAACCCGATATAATAACAGCTGAAATAGTTGGTGTAGTTATAGCTAAGATAGCAAAAAACATGTCTACAAAATAATTATCTGTAAGATTTCTAACTCCAATTTGGATAATTACAGTTATTATTATCAAGACAAAACTGAGAATAAAGAAAATGATAAGATTTTTCTTATTATTTGCATAGTTTATGTTTAGTTTCAGTTTTTCATTTATTATGTTTTTATTTTCACTTATCATAATAAATCAATTTAAAGATAATTTTATAATACTGACAAAATTGATCAAATATATTAATATTAATTAGACCAATATTTAGAAAAGCACTAATCTGGACGAATAAAATGGAGCTTACTAAGATATTAAACCAAATTCCTAATTATAAAGAATTCATGACAATTGCCGAATTGGATGCTTCAAGTAAAAAGTTGGCTAATGAATTTGAAAAAGTCGATTTGAAAGAAATTGGAAAATCGCGGGAAGGACGAACAATATATTGCTTAAAAATTGGTGAAGGAAAAGAAAATGTGCTTTTATTTGGATTTCCACATCCCAATGAACCTATAGGAAGTATGACTGTAGAATTTCTATCACGTTATTTAGCTGAAAATCCTGAATTTACGAAAGAAACCGGATTTACTTGGTATTTAATTAAAGCAATTGATATTGATGGAGCAGTACTCAATGAAGGATGGTTTAAAGGAAAGTTAGACCCTATTAAATATGCTAAGAATTATTTTAGAATGGCACCATTTGACCAAATTGAATGGTCATTTCCAATCAAGTATAAAAAACTTAAATGGGAGACCCCACTACCAGAAACTCAAGTTTTAATGCGTTTAATAAATGAATTAAAACCTAAATTCATGTATAGTCTCCATAATTCATTAGGTTTTGGAGGAGTTTACTTCTACGTAACTCGCGAGGTGGGAGATATGTTTTATGAACTCATTGAATTTATTAAAAAAGAAGATTTGCCATTACATCTAGGAGAACCTGAAATAGCTTTTAGAATCGTTCTCCATAAAGCTATATTTCAAAATGGTGGTATCCAACAACAATATGATTTCCTCGAAGTTAGTGGTATAGAAGATCCTCAAAAAGTAATTGATACTGGCACTTCCTCATGGGATTATCTTAGAAATAATGAAGGTGAAGAGAGCTTTACACTAGTTTGTGAAATGCCCTATTTCTACAGTAATTCTATTGAAAATACATCTTTAACTGAATTTGAAAGAAGAGATCTCCGTCTAAAATCATTGGAATACAATAAGAAGATTTTTAAACATTCTAAGAAATTTTTCGGATATATAAAGAAATATTGTGATAAATCTACTCTAATATACAGAGCAGTGGAAGATTTTTTTAGGAGGACTAGAACTTCTCTTAATTTTGCAACTAATAAAGCTAAAAGTTCATCAATATATGATGGGAAAGCAACAGTTGCGCAAGCTTTCGATTCAAATATTGCAAATAGATTTTACTTTTTAACTGATATATCTATGGTTGCTAGATTATATGAAGAAGCTAAATTAAATCACCCAGATAACTATGATGAGATTGTTGAATTAAAAAATAATTTAGATAATTGGATAGAAAAGGAAGTTAATAAACTATTGAGCGGTATCAAATATGAAGTTATACCCATTCAAAAACTGGTCCGAGTTCAAATCGGAAGTGCATTTATCACTTTAAAAAACTTAAAAGAAAATTAAGTGTAATAATAAATATAAATATAAATTAAATACTGAATCACTAGGTATATTAATCATGACAGCAATCGGATTTGATCACTCTCATAATAATAAATTAACTATTGAAAACACTACTTTTACAGATTTTATTCAATATTTATTTGATTCTGATTTCAAATTGGGAAAAATAGAAGCGGGAATTACTTCTGAAAAATTAAATAAATATGATCTCTTCATAATGGGTGTGCCTACTTTAGGTCCAGATTTAGATGTTTATGAAATAAATGATCTAGTGAAGTATGCCAAGGAAGGTGGAAGTCTTCTCGTGATTAATGATGGTGGTGGTGATTATGAAAATAAAAATAATCTTTCTGATTTGACTCAAAATTTTGGTATAAGATTTAATTCTGATCGACTATATGATAATAAAAATTTTATAAAAGAAAATTCGCACCCAATTATACAAGATTTTAAAAAACACTTTATTACAAGAGAAGTTTCTCAAATAATCCATTCAAATGGTTGCAGCTTAACAATTGATAAATCTATTGAAAATGATGAAATAGATGTTAATAGTATAGCATTTTCCTCCGAAAATACTTCATGGCATAGCTATTTTACTGGGGATGATTGGCAGGATAAATCAGAACAACACCTTCCAGTTATTGGTGCAACACACTTTTATCAAGGGAAAGTGATTGCGATTGGAAACCTCTCTATATTCTCAAGTTTAAGCAAATCATATGGGATAAGATCAGCTGATAATTTTAAGCTTGTTACAAACTTAATCTCATGGTTATTAAATAAGGTGGGATCAGAAGAGGAACGTCTATTAAAGCCCGTATTTACAACAGTGGCTATCGATCAAGATCTATTTTTTTGGATTAAAGAAATGCTGAATAAAGAAAAATGGAATACTATGGATGAAATAATTAATTTTGCATTAAAAGTGACAAAACTTAGATTGAAAGACGCCGAGGAAGATGATCAAGAGCAATAAAGAAGAATTATTAATTGGACTTATTGGTGATACTCATATACGCTCTCTTGAAGGAGAAATTTTGCAAAATATAATAGAGGATTTTAAAGAGAAAAAAATAGATTATTTGTTTCATACGGGAGATTTTACAAAGTATAATGTATATGAAAAGCTTGTTGATATATTTGGTCAAGAAAAGGTTATTGCTATTGGAGGGAATATGGATGATTCAAAAATATCAAAAGAATTACCAAAAAGAATAGAAATAAATTTGCTTGGACACAAAATTCTTATAACTCATGGCGAGGGTGGTCCAAACAATATTATTGAACGTTTGAATAAAAGATTTGATTTATCTGATTATGATACCATCATTTTTGGTCATGCTCATCATCCTTTTAATGAAAAAAGGAATGATGGAAAATTGTACATCAGTCCTGGTACACCAACCGATAAAAGATTTACTGATATTAATTCTTATGGATATCTCAAAATATCCCGGGAGAAAATCGAGCCAAATATAATTTATCTATAACTAAATAAAAAGAGAATTAAGGAAGTTTATTCTAAATACTCTTAACACATAAAATTCTTTTACCCTGAATGATTACAAAATCAAACAAGGAGTTATCAGTTAGTTTTCTTTTAGGTACTAGGTGGTATCGGAGTCCTACTTATACCGAGAATCTTTTTGCAATGAGGGCAAAAAAATATATTCGTGAATAGGGTTATTGCTCTCATCTTTGTAAAAAATTCGAATTCTAATTTTTGATACATAGCTCCTCCTTCTCGTGAAAAAGATGCAGGATTAACCTCTTTTTCGCAATAAGGACATACTGGAATAGCAACACCGTCAAAATCAAACAGTTCTTTATATTTTGCAGCCATTTTTTGGATTAATTTCGACATAATTCATTATTAGGTGTTTTTCTATAAAAAAGTTGTGACAAATAGGTATAGGGTTATTATAGCTCCTTAATTTCCTTTTATTAACTATTGAACCATTATTTATATGACAGAAGCGTATAAAATATAAATGAGATCATTCTATAAATATAATAATCCATAAAAAATGATTTTTTTGAGGTAATTTTAAGATTTAATAAATTAACCTGATTAAATATTATTTAGGTGTAATTTTATGAATAGTGAAGAGAAAGAAAAACCAGCTTCTATAAAGCGTTTAATTTTAAAAATTATTGGAAGTTTGACCCTGATAATCGGAATTATTTTGCTAATCAGTGGTATTACCTTTCTAGTTAGAGCAGACAGCATGTTTGGAGATCCAGAAGCACCCTGGTGGGAAACGGTTTCAACTGGCAATGGATTATTAGCAGGGGGATTTTTTATGATTTTCCCTTCAATTTTTGTATTAGTTGCAGCGCGTCAATACCAATATATGTCTAAAACTATATCTGCAGGTGGAGTCAAAACATTAGGTCATACTGAAGAGTTTGAACGTTATGAGAAAATGATAAAGGAAGGTTCAAAACCACGTACTACTGGGACAAGTAGACAACAGGAAATGACTTCTTATGAGAGTTCAAATGGTAGCCAAGTAGTTAAAATAAGATGCCAATTATGTGGGGCTCTAAATGATGAGGACGCTAAGTTTTGCGATCAATGTGCTCAGCCACTTTAAAAATAATGAGTATAACCAACACATTTTTATTCTTTTTGAGATAAAATTTCAAAAAGAAATTTCGAAAGTAGAAATTTTATCAATTTAAAATAAATAAAACCAATAATTATTTGCTAGGATAATAAAAAAAATTTGAATAGTTATAATTTCTTTTGAAATATGAATTCAAATAAGAGATATTTTGAAATGGACCTCGGTAATATTCAACCTAGTCAATTATATATTAGTAATCAAAAACTCGCTAAAGTTAAGGAAAAATTTGATCCCAAAGACATTTCGACATTAGATACTATTCCTATAAAAAAATTAAGAAATACAATTTTCTACACAGATGGACATACAAGAGCATTTGCTGCTTATCAGGCTGGTTATGAAAAGATTCCTGTGATTTGGGAAAATGAGGAATTAGATTGGGAAATGTATGAAATCTGTATCAAGTGGTGTAGGGGTGCAGGTATATATACAATAGCAGATCTTAATACTCGAGTTGTGAAACAAAAAGATTATAAAAGTCTATGGTATAAGCGGTGTGACGATCTGAATAAAAAACTAGCTTTAGAAAGAGTACAAAATAATTATAAGAGATTTTAATAAAAACAATTTTCTTTCATTTAAATCGACTGACCACAGAATTCACAATATTTTGATACACCTGGATTTAATGGGGTACCACAGTATGAGCAGTATCTCGGTTTCTCCTCGGGAAATACTAGTTCCTCATGTGTAGTGTAACTATGTATTGATGGGTTTGAAAGCATTGTAGCTGCTACAGGTCTTGGTGATGTCGAAGTTATATTTGATACCAATTGAACATTTTCCATATGACCTGTTTGGGTGTTAAAAAAACTCTTTAATATTCCTCTCACTTTTAAATCCACAATAACCTTTTTTACAAGACCTAAAGGAACTCCTGTGTTATAAGCTATATCCTCAATTGAAGCATTAGGATTGAGCGTAATCTCACGGAAAACCATTTTTGATTTCTTTCTGGTGATTATAAATCCTATTTGTCCAAGAAAAGTAACTATACTCATTCCGAGCCAAATAAAACCCACCCAATCAGTAGCAAAATTCCAAAGCATATTTGCAAACGCAAACATACTCCAAAGAAAGAATGCTATTGCGATAATAAACGCTATAATATTAAAACCTGAGATATTTGATTTTCTGTAATAATTCGTTTTTAACCTCACTAATTTATTAAACCCAATTAGCTTATAATTATGGTAGGACTAGAAATTATAATTTTATCATTAATTTTCTACAAATGTAATAAGTTGATTCATTAATTCTATATAATTTATAAATCTATTCATAACATGCCTTCTAACCTATTGTTGGTTATGAAAAGCATTATTTATACTACAGAATAAATGATACTGCGATCTATATAAAGAATTAACTAAAAAAGGAGCTACAAAGAAAATTTCCAAAAAAGATTAAAAATAAAGGATTAAACAGCGTCCATCGACTTTCCCGAAAGCTTCTTGTAATGGTTTAGGACTGCTTGGCGAGCTGCGTATACAAAAGCTCTTTTTACGTTTATACCAGTAATTGCTATTGTCTCATAAACAAGTACATGGTTCAATTTTGCAGTGTCGAGTAACTGACGAATTTTAGAAATTTCTACAATATCCTCTAAGTCACGTTTATTCGCTAAAACTACAGTAGGTACTTCAGGTGGGTCAAATGCTTGCGGTGGTATTAGTTTATCACCATAAAATCGGAGTAATTCTTTAAGAGACCATACGTTTTCGCTCCATTGATCGATCAAGCTATCAAATGTAAAAATTACAGCATCAGTACCTTTAAGGACTGTTTGACGTTGAAATTTATGACGACGTTGGCCCGCTACAGTATAGACTTGAAATACTACATTTGATACCCTTGCTACAACTCTATCAAAAAATAATGTTCGACCTGTTGGATCTTGTATCTGTTGCATGTCTCCTGTTGCTAGACCTTCCTTTTTGTAAACCCAGTCAAGAGCTGTTGTTTTTCCTCCAAGTGAAGGACCGTAAAAACAAATTTTAAACACAAGAGTCCCATCTCCCCGACGACTTGGCAAATATATCAATCCTCGCTTTTAAATAATCAAAATTTATTAATTAAATCTTATTAAATCTATAACACTCTTGTAATATAAAAATTTGCAAAAGAAAAGTTTTGCTATTTTTAAGTATTGAAGGTATTGTTTTTATATGTATTTAATTCTAATATCTGAATATTATGTATAGAAAGTAAAATTGATAAAATATTACTCTTTCAATCATTTTTGAGTTTTTCCACTGCATCCGCGATTTTTATCGTGCTAGCATTCTGGTTATCAGCAATATCTTGAATGCTTTTCCCTAAGTTATAAATTTGGTATTTTAACCAATTTTTATCCTTATAGTCGCCTTTTGGTTGACCTTTTTTAATTTCATATAAGTACCAATAAATTCTAATACCTATCAAAAGTAATCCAGTAATTAAAAAAATAGTCCCTAATAGATTGCTATAAAAAATATAAGCTACAAACATTAACTGACCATATAACTTTCCTATTAGGAAAAATTCGAATAATGCTACGATTATAAAAGTGAACCCTAAAATTATTACAATTTTTCCCAAATCGGATCGACTAAATGGCCATAAAAGCTCAGCGAGAATAAATATAAACACGAGTGGTACTATAAATGCGAGAACTAGTAATAAAATGCCTCGATTTGATATGTGGCATAAAAAGTATAAAATCCACTCATTATTCTAATTACTCCTTTCTTTATAAAGAGAAATTAGACAAATTAATATTTAAAAATTTGTTTCTGGAATTAAGAGAACAAAATTACTACCCTTTGAATAATCACCTTTCACTTTATCCTCTACCCAAATATTACCTTCAAAACTTTTAATAATCTTCTTAACTAAAGAAAGCCCAATACCCATACCTTTTGACCCCTTTAACTCCCTATTTCCACGTTTGAAAATAATCTCTTTTCTATCGTCAGAGACACCAATTCCATTATCAATAAATTCAAATTTAGCGTATTTTCTCCCGTCTAAGTGTGTTTTTGAAACATTAATAGAGATATCTACAATGTTATTTTCATTATATTTGATAGCATTAATTAAAATGTTATCAAAAACGTCTTGTAAGAGCTCATTAGCATTGACAACAACATGATTTTCAGGACAACTAACATTGATATTAACAGCTTCATTATTTTGTGCTTTTTCAATTAAATCCATTGAACTCCTCATTAATTCACAAACTTCAATCGGTTCTGTATGTATTTCCTCTTCTTCAAGTTCAGATAGGATATTTACATTTGAAATTAGTTTTGCTCCCCTATCCACTTGGTTTTGGACAACAGTTGTTAAACTCTTAATATCCCTTGATTTTTTAGATTCCGTGAGATAATAAGGAATTAATTCTGTTGAGGAAGTAATGATTGCTAAAATATTATTCATATCATGAGTAAAAAGATCCTTATAGAACTTCGCACGATTGTAAGCTTTCCGATATTTCCTCTCAGATTCTTTTAATTTTTCTTCAGCTAATTTACGTTCTGTAATATCCCTTGAAATTATAATCGCTTTCATTTCTCCATTACTATCAGAAAAGGTTTGACCTTTTGCATCAATCCAAATCCAATTACAATCTTTATGTTTAAATCGTAATTCACCTTCACCTCTCCCTTGTTTGAATCCCTCAAATAACGTGGTAGCTATTCTTGATACATCATCTGGGTGGATAAATTTCAAAGCTGATTTTCCAAGAATATCTTCAGCTGAATAACCTAATAATTGTAGGTAAGCTTGCTCATTTATATATTCATATTTAAATCTCTTATTTAACACTCCTATTAAGTCGGAAGCTGTCTCAGAAATAAATCTATATTTCTCTTCAGATTCTCTTAATCTCTGTTCAGCTTGTTTTCGCTTATTAATATTTCTTGACAAACCTAGAATTCCAATAGCCTTTCCATTTTCATCACGTAAGAAGGTATATCTTATCTCAACATTTACAATAGAACCGTTTTTATGAATTTGTTCAACTTCAAATGTACGAATACGTTTAGGATCTTTAAGTTTCTTTCTCTCGTTTCTTAATTCTTCTTTATAAGCGTTTAATAGAAGTTTCAGTGAGGAATCTACATTATAATCTGTCAATTTCAACTTATATACCTCTTCATGAGAATAACCGAGTATATTAGGAACCTCAGGATCATTATAGATCATATTAAGATTCATATCAAGGATAAAAAGATTTTCATCAGAATTTTGGGATATTAAACGAAATCTTTCCTCTGATTGTCTCAATTTTTCTTCGGTATTTTTACGTTTAGTGATATCTCTTGCGATTGACAAAATTTTTTTCTCTCCTTTACTATCAGAAAAGTATTTACCTGATATTTCAAGCCATTTGTATGTTCCATCTTTCTTCTTAAATCTGGCTTGATATGAACCCTTACCTCTTTTCAAATTTCTAACAGTAGAACGAATTGCATTTCTCTTATCATCAGGATGAAGAAATGGTAAATGAGTTTTCCCTATCAAATCTTCTTTATCATATCCTAATAAGCGTTTATGAACATTTTCATTTATATACTCAAATTCAAATCTATCATCTAAGACTCTAATTAAATCATTTGCACTTTCTGAGATTAATCTATATCTCTCTTCAGATTCTTTTAATTTCAATTCTGTAATTTTGCGTTCATGGATATCTCTTGCAATTGATAAGATCTTTTTCTTTCCCATACTATCATAAAAATATTTCGCTGAAAATTCAAACCATCTATATTCTCCATTTTTTCCTTTAAACCTAGCTTGATACGAGCCTTTTCCTCTCCTAAGATTTCTGAAGGATGTACGAATTGCATCCTTCCTATCTTCGGGATGGAAAAATGGGTAATGAGTTTTCCCTATCAAATCTTCTTTATCATATCCTAATAAGCGTTTATGAACATTTTCATTTATATACTCAAATTCAAATCTATCATCTAAGACTCTAATTAAATCATTTGCACTTTCTGAGATTAATCGATAATTTTCTTCAGATTCTCTTAGCTTCTGTTCCATTGATTTTCTTTCTGTTATATCTCTACCAATAGATAAAATCTTCCTCTTTCCTTTACTATCAAAAAAGTATTTCCCTGAGAACTCAAACCATCTATACTTTCCATCTTTTATCTTGTATCTAGTGGCATATGAACCATGACCATTTTTTAAATTTCTATATGTTGAACGAGTTGCGTGTTTCAAATCATCGGGATGAAAAAGTGGTATATTAGATTTCCCTATTAAATCTTCTTTTTCATAACCTAGTAAACGTTTATGAACGCTTTCATTTATATATTCAAATTCGAATCTTTCATTTAACACTCTAATTAAATCGTTTGCACTTTCAGAGATTAATCTGTATCTCTCTTCAGATTCTTTGAGTTTTTGTTCCATTTTTTTTCTTTCTGATATATCGCGCACTACACCATAAAATCTGCCATTTTCTAAAAGACTCCCTTTCGCTGAAGCATGAACATAGTGTCCATCTTTATGTCTAGTTCGATATTCAACGGTTACACTTTCTCCCAAATCAAAACCTTTTTTCATTGCTCCTACTACTGTTGTCATATCATCGGGGTGAATGAATTTGTGAAGTCTTTTCTTTTCAATTTCAGAAGGAGTAAAACCAAATATATCATAAAGTTGCGGACTTGCATATGTGAATTTACCTTTTAAATCTACTTCTAATAATAGATCAGGAAGCCTATTAACCAGATCTCTATATTTTTCTTCAGATGCCTTTAATTTTTCTTCTCCGAGCTTTCGTTCTGTAATATCTCTGGAGATTATTAAAAATTTTTTTTTCCCATCATTATCCAAAAAGAGATTACCATTTGACTCAATCCAAATATAATGCCCATCTTTATGTTTAAATCTTAAATCAGCGACAGCAATTCCTGTATCTAATGAATTATCTAATTCATTCAAAATTATTTTATGATCTTCAAGATATACAAAAGTTAATACTTTTTTGCCAATTAGATCATACTTAGAATATCCTGTTATTTCTTTATGAACCCTTTCATTAATATATTCAAAGGTGTAGTTTTCATTTATAACTGCAACTAAATCAGTTAAATTTTCTACAATTAGATCATTAATTTCTCCCGATTTAATCATTCCAATAAACCCTGAATTCTAATTATTTCCTAAATCTCTCATTTTATAACTTTATCAATAAAAATTAAAAAAGGGAAGTTAGCTATTGAATAAATACAACTTCCTATTAAGGAGTAAATCAGGATTTTTTATACTTTTGTTTTTCGAACATTGTATGTACGAAGAGCATAAAATAATTTATGATTTCGAAAAAAAGATGGTTAAATCAGTTGTTTACACCAAAAATAACTCTACTTTTATCCTTATGAGAATATTAAAAAGTAAGTTCTTTCATGATATAATAAGAAAAATATATTCAAATCACCAAATATAAGATTAAGGTCAGTAATTTGAAAGCAATTTTAAAATCCTTTAACCTTTCTGAGAACGCTATTAGAATATATCTTACAGGATTAGGAAAACTTCCTTATACTTTAAATGAAATTCAAACTATTATCCCCGCTCTCTCAAATGAAGAAGTTAAAGAAATATTAGAAGAATTAATCGAAAAGAAATTGATTTTACTTATTAATCCAAAATTTTCAGAATCAGTTTCCCATTATGTATTTATTCCGCCATTCTCTGCAATATTGAATAGTATAAATGAGATATGCAAGGGCTCTGAAGCTCAAGATGTAACAAAAACACAAGAAGCTTATGGATTAGAGCAATTTCAGGAGGTTCTTTACAAAGACATTGAAAATATAAGTGGAGAATTAGTTGATAAAATAAGTTCTCAAGAAATGTCTTCTCAAACAATTAATATTTTGTCTGAAGTAGAAGAAAATGTAAAAAAGTTTGCTCGTGTTATCTTAACTGATGTTATTGGACTGATCACACCGCTTAAAATGCAATCTGCTGTTGATGGTCGTGATTTAAGTAAACTTATCAATTCAGTTAAGAATAAAATTACAGAATCAGAGGAAATTGCCACTAATATGTTTTCTCAATTTAGAGATATCGTTAAAAATATAGGTGCTCCTGATATGCCAGATCAAATAGAGGCATTTAAAACATTTATACGACAATTAGGAGAATCTATTGATAAAAGAGTTCAAGAAATATCTTTAAGTGTAGGTAATTCTTCATTAGAAAAAATTAATGTTATTGAACAATCATTATATGATTTTTTAGCGGAATATATTAGCACTAATAAGATATCAATAGAAAAAATCTGGAGTATAAATAATTATGTGAAGATAAGACAGATTATATCAATATTATTAGACAAATGTTCAAAAAATTTAACAGTTATAGTTCCTAATCTCGAAGAATTTATTCCCCTTGATAAATTTGATTTGGATTTTTCTAAAAATTTAAGTTTAGAACAAATTTCCAAAAAGAAAAAAGGTATGTCCGATAAAAAGGTGCAAAAAGGACCATCCATTACAAAAAAACAAAAGAAAGAGATCGAAGATAAACTTAGTTTAATCGCTAAAAAAGTTGCAGAATTAAAGGGATTTGAACTTAGTCATGATATAGCTGAAATTTTAGCAGTAATTTCTGATGTGAACCCAGAATCTTTTGCTATCGAGAGTATACAAGGTTGGTTAAATAGACTATTGGTTATTAGAAAACATCTCGATTCAAACACACAATATCTACTTTTGGAAAATATCGAAAAGTGGAAAAAGGATTATATAAAGGTGAGAATAAAAGAAGAAGAACCTGAAGACGAAATGCTTGAAGAATTACAAGAGAAAATCTCTGAAGAAGACCACACTTCTCGTATTAAACTAAAAGTGCAAATTATCTCATCAGAACCTCATAGTAATAAACATGCAATAGCTATCAGTAACCTAGCAAATACAGAATATTTAGAATTAAAAAAGAATAAAATTTTTGCTATTATTGGAGATAACTCTTACTTAATTTTCGGAGTCTATCATAAAACTAGTAAAGAATCTAAATTTGAAATTAGTGGCTTGTTTACTACATATAAACCTCTAATCGAAATAATTAATCCACTAATTTTAGAAATAATAAGTAAAGCATCACACCCAAAGGAAATAGAAATTAATAAAGGATTTAATGATATTATCGAAAATATTAATGATTACACAGGAAAGAAAATAAGCAAGAGGTTGAAAAGGTTATTAGATGTTGCTTTTAAAGAAGATGGAATCTCTCTTGATATTTTAGAACTCAAATTACTTATCGGGAAGCTGGAAAAGGTATATCAACCATTAGATGATCAACTGAAAGAATATTTAATTAGTGAACTTAATAAATTGAATAAAAAATTCTCTACATTAGATTTGATTTATCCCCCTGAATTTAGATCACCCATTTCTGAAGAAGTTAAAGTTGATTCTAAAGGGGATTTCATCCCACCTGAGATTGAACCTTTGGATCCAGATAAATTAAATAATTTGTTTGAATTACTCCTTGAAAAAATTGATGATCTTAAAGGTGTGGAAATTGGAGATCAAATTGATAAAGTAATTGAATTGGTCTTGGAATTACAAGGATATTCAAACATTCTTGAATGGAAAAATACTCTGTGTACGGTTGAAGATACGTTAGAGGAACCATTTAAAGAAAAAATTAAAAATGATCTCTTAAGTTGGAAAATCGGAATTCTAAAGCAAGCTCAAGCAACCCCTAAACAATTAAGCGAAGATATTCCCCAGATAAAAGATGGTTCACAACAAATAACGTCAACTCCAGATAGTCCTGCTTCAATTTTTGAAGAGGAATATGTTAGTCCTGGCTTAGCGCAATCACAATTTGGCGATGAAGAAGAAACGTTATCAAGTGATAGTGAAGTACTAACTGATACTGAAGAAGAGATGAAAGTACTTTTTAATAAAATTCATACAAAACTAGGAGAGTTAACAGGAATCGAGATTAGTAAAATATTACAAAATATTGTAGATATTATATTAGAAACGGAGGGTTATTCAATGGCCTTGAAGGGACTAAAAGATTGGATAAGTAAACTTCGAATGATTAGAAACCCGCTTGAAACCGAAATGAAAGAAGATTTTGAATTAGAATTTGTAAAATGGAAAGAAAAATATACTGTTGAGGATGAGGAAACAGGATTAAACTTTAGCCCATCTTTTGAGACGATAGAAGAATCAAGTGACGAAAGTGGACATGAAAATGGAAGGTCATTAAATGAGAAATTTAACGGTCTGATAAATAATGCTCAATCTCTCAAAGGAGATGAATTATCTACTGAATTACAGAATATTGCTGATATTTTGTTACAATCTCATGGAGCAGTAGCAGTTAATGTCATTAGACAGTGGATAAGCAAATTAAGATCGATAAAAGAACCTTTAGAAGAAGATATTAAAGATGAATTCTTAGCTGAAATAGAAAATTGGAAAGGAAAATTTGAGTAAATTAATCATCTCAATAAAACGGATTATGATATTTTACTTTCTCTCTTTTATATAGAGTTCTTAATTGGATTTCTTTATCAATTAAACCCTCGATATGACATAAATATTCATATTCATCTTTTAAGCATAGAGTTATAGCAACTCCTTTTTTACTCATTCGTGAAGTACGCCCTATTCGATGAACATAATTATCAGGAAACTTCGGTACGTCGTAATTGAAGACATGCGAAATGTTTTCTATATCGAGACCCCTTGCTGCTACATCGGTAGCAATAAGTAAATTAATTTTTTTTGTTCTAAACTCATGTAGTATTTTTTCTCTCTGAAATTGAGATAAATCTCCTGAAATTACACCTACTCTCGATTTAATTCCTCGATATGATTTTAATCTCTTTTCTAGCCACGCGGCAGTTTTCTTTGTATTTACAAACACTAAGGCATGGCTTGGTTTCTCAATCTTTAAAACTTGAATAAATGTTTTAAATTTGTCTTCAAACCTCTCAATTAGATAATAAACTTGAGTTGTATTTCCAACAGTTAAACTGTCTCGACTCAAATTTAAAAATTCAAATTTATTTGCCGTATGGCTTTGAACTAACTTCCTCATATCAGAATCTAAAGTTGCTGAAAAAAGCATAAACTGGTACTCTGAATGAATTTTGCTTAGTATATATTTCACATCGGGAGCAAATCCCATATCCCATAAACGATCACCTTCATCCAAGATCACAAATCGAATGTTTTGGAAGGAGAGTTCCCTTCTTTTAAAAAGATCAATGATTCTACCTGGCGTACCAACAATTATATTAACACCTTTCTTTAATTTCTGAATCTGATTGTTTATAGAGACGCCACCATAAATAGTCATCGATCGAACTCTAGAATTCCCTAAATCCTTTATAACATTATTAATCTGTTTTGCAAGTTCTCTCGTTGGAACTAAAATTAATGCTTCATTATTAATGTATTTTAACTGCTCAACAATGGGAAGAATAAAGGCGAGTGTTTTACCACTTCCAGTTCGAGCCTGTGCCATTAAATGGTTACCGTTTAAAACAAGTGGAATTGCTTTTTTCTGTACTGCTGTAGGTTTAAAAATCTTTAATTTTTTTAAAGCACTATTATTTTTTTCACTAATACCTAAATCTATAAAACTCAATTTTGTTTTTCACTATTACTTTAACTTTTTCACACATTATCATATTAGACAAATTAATTAAGAAAGATAAAGTTATGTAAAAAAAAACATCAATTTTATTTAAGAAAAACTTGTTCAGTCAATTTCTGAATTTTCATTAATTTTTGATTTAAGATTAGCTTTACTTTCTCCGAAGTTATTTTTGGATTGTTCATGACTAAATCATATACTAATAACTCACATTTCTTGCCTGTTCTTGCTAACTTCTCATGTAAAATATTATTTTCATCATATGGGGGAATTGGAAACATAAAGGGTCTCTTATGAATATGCCTTGAGCTTTTTATTAATTTAATATTCTTTGATAAATTAGGGTCATTTAATATTGCTGACAAGTAATAAGCTTCATTTTCAGTATTGGTAGAGAAATAATAATTTTCAGATCCAATAACAATTCTTTTTTTATCATTATTTATAACAGCAGCTTTTAAATTAGAACCACTAGCATTATAAACAACTATATATGATTTGTTTTTTATCTGCTTTTTAAGTTTATTCCAATAATTTAAATTTGCAAACAGCGTGTTAATTCTACTGGTTTTTTTCTTATTTTTCTCATAAAAATTGTTCATTTCTTCATAAAATTTAAAGGCTTTAGGGTAATTTTGCAGAAAATCTAAATTAAAATCAAATTGTTCATTAATGGGAAGAAAGACATTTCTCTTGCGTTTTATGAAAAAAGGAATGAGATCCAAATTTAAAAATGTTTTAAATTGAAATCTTTGTTCAATTTCTTTTTCTTTAAAGTTAAATTTCCATTGTGCTTTTGCTCGTGATAAAACATCTGAGTCAGAGGAAACTATTAAATAGTCATTTTTTTTTTGATTTTTTTCAAAAAATATTAAAGTTCTAGGTACTAATGTAGCACCTTGAAAGAATTTATCTTTATATGGACTATTTTCCAGATTATTAATGGATTTTAACTTTTCAATAGGCAATAATAGTTTAGCACCATTTTTTTCGATTTTCAAACTCGAATAAAATTTTTCTTCTCTTAATTCTAAGTTATCATTAAATAATTTTGTTTTTATTGGATATCTATCGTCAATTAGAATATCATTGTTTTGTCCAATAAACTCCGCTTTTAAGCAAATATGATTTACATTGAAAAAGTAGTGGTTTGGAAAATCCCAAATTTCTAAATTTTTGTTAAAAATAGAAAAAGCTCTAAATTTATGGCAATGATCTCCGTTTATTACGCTTCTTGGCATGACAAAAAATACTGTCGCTTCTTTTTTCAAAAATTTTAAAGGGATTGCATAAAAGAAGATAGCAGCTAATTCTATATGAGTAATATATTGACTAGGTGGCTTTATTCCAAGATTTTCTGATAACTCTCGAATTTTAATTTGGTATTCCTTTACGTTTAGATCCTTATATGTTAGCCAGGGGGGATTTCCAATAATTAAATCAAATGAATTTCTCATATTTTTGATCTCATATATATTTCCTTCTTCAATCAACTCAGGGAACAATGAATCAAGCAGATATATATTGAGTTTTGGAGTTTTATCATCCCTTATATTAAAATAATTAGAGATCATTAATAACATATTCATTTTTGTAGTCATTATAGCTAAAGGATTAATATCAAAACCATATACTCTCGAAAGAGCTTTAAATTTTGAAACTAAATTATCTGATGAATTAAGAATTTTAAGTAAAACATTAATTATAAAATTTCCAGAACCACATGATGGATCTAAGGTTTTTAAACCAATTTTATATACTTCTTCAATCATTTTCTGAATAAGTATCGAAGGAGTATAGAATTCCCCTATTTTATGTCTAATTTCTGACAAAAACATTTCTTGATAAATCTCACTAAATATATCCTCTTTTTCATAATATGATGGATGAATTGCATGATATACTTTTTCAAATATTTCTTTATTAAAATTTGTCCAAAAAAAATAACTGTATTTGAAAATATTTAATTTCTTTAGATCCTCTGTGAGATATATTGAATAAACTTCATCTATTTTAAGATTTTCACTAGAAATTAATTTAGATATAAGAATAATTTTTAATATTAGTGTGAAATAAGTATGTTTCAAGAAAAGGTCTGATTTAATACCAGATCCATAAATGTTTGCAAATTTTTCTTTCCATTGCAGGTAACTCCTTTTATAAGATTTTTGGTCCTCTGATTGCTTTTTGAGGAACTCTATAGCTTCCGAAAAAATTTCAGAATGATTACCTAAAGTTTCGGAAATATAGTGAGATGTTATTACTTTTTTATTTTTTGCCATTTTTTAACTTAAAAATGAATTTTTATCGACTTCTCCAATTGGATGTTATAGCATCAAATAAAAGATATATAAATAAAAGTGGAATATGATAAAAATTTATTTTCTCATAAATGTTGGTAGCATTAACGAAAAAATTTCTGCTATCAATCTTAATTTTGATTTTTCCTGAATTTTAGTAACAATTAACACTAATTTGGATAACTCCTCTCTATCTAAAGATCCTCCTGAATAAATTGCTTGTTCAGTATTAAAAACTAAAAGAAATCTAACATTTGGATTATTTATAATACTAATCCCTTGTATGTTTTTTAATTCATCATAAATATGTGTAAATTCTTTTGGGATAGTACTTCTGTCATTAGTAATTAGAAGAACAGGGATTCCTCGTTCAACTGTTCTTTTCAATTCTTTAGCATAAAAGTTATCAATGTGAGGTGTAACCACATTCAATTGATCTTTAGTTGAATTAATTAAATTTAATAAAAGATCATTAAGTACATTTTTCTTTTCTCCCCCACTAGATTCTATATCAACCATTCCTACTAATGTCAAAATCTTATTTTCCAAGTTTACTATTTGTTCTTTCAAGCGTTTATTCTCAATTCGTAGTTCAATAAGACGGTCTGATGAAATTTGGGATCAACTCTTTTTAAGTATCTTTAATGAATAATTTAAATTAACTTTATATTAATATTTTATATATATTGGTTTGTTCTTTAGAACCTGCTTACTTATATTCGTTTCCAAGGTTTGCCGAATAGAAGATATGATGAAATTGCCAAACTACTTCGTAAATCTATATGTGTTGTTCCCATTTCCACAGTTGAATCTTTTACTTGTTCTTCAATAAGTTTTTCCATCTTACTTGCTATAGATTGCTGACGTGCCTTCAAGAGTGAAACTCCCTGACTATTTTTATTAAAAAGATTTATAAAGAAATTTGAAATTATTTGTTTTGTCTCATCATTAAAAATTGGATAATTTTTTGAGACAATTCCAGTAATTTTGTTATAATCAAATTGAGTCACAATCTCACCAAAGGTTTTGAGTGTATTTCTCAGCTTATTTCCTTCTATATCATAAACTTGGGAATCGAAAAATATAAATGGTTGGATATTTAATCCACTTTTACTTAAAATCTTATTAATTTCATTAAAAGTTATGATTCTGTTATCATTTGTAAGAAAAAAACTATTTTTAGGGCTCCATTTGGAGTAAAAAATATTTCCCAGGAATATAATAATATGGTACATACTATTTGATAAATTAGATAAAATATTTTCTCGTGTAGAATTAGCTCCTATTAGTGTGGCAATTTGATCAATCTCTTCTCGACCGTTACAGAAATTGACGAGGTAATTTAATTCATCCGCTCCTGCTTGGAAAGGAAAAATTAACTCTTTTTGTTTTGTTTTTTCATTCCATTTTAAAGGATTTTGAGAATTAATTGACTCAATTATAAGAACTTTGTACTTCTTTTCAGATGGTTCTTCTGAAGAATCTCCAGATATACTTTCTTCAAAAGCAACACCACCAAGTGGAGTCTCACCTATCTTATATCCACTTGAGTACTTTAATAAGAAATAATTATTATCATATATGAGATCAAAAGGAATGGTCATATTATTTAAGATGAAGTAAATTTGAGGTATTAGATTCAAACTCTCGATCCTAAACGATTTAAATATATCTCGAATTAATTTTGGAAGAAATATGTAGAGTAATTCACCAAATTCTTTTAGATTGAAAAGGAACTTTCGATTCTCTGATTCATAAAAAAGTTCATTGTATATTTCAATTAGTTGAGTATCATTCCATGATTCATTAGAAATATATCCTTCAATTATTTTCTCCTCAATAGATATCATCCTATATGAAATTATTCCTATAGCATTGATTCTTAAAATTATTTGTTTAATTGTAAAATCTTCATGAGAAGAAAGTAATTTATTATTCGGCTTCCCAAATGAATAGATTTCTTTCTTTAAAGGTTCAGCTTCATTATATAATGCCACAAGATCTGCTAATACTTTATTAAAGTCTTTATCTAAATAAGGAATTATTTTTTCTGCAAGATGGAAGTTTTTTTCTTCAAATAAAGCCCGATAAAACATCATTCTCCAAAAATCTCGCTGTTCTAAAGAAAAAAACATAGATTTGAATTGCCATAATACATTACAGGTATAAAAATAATGAAAAATGTGAGCATTAGACTTTGGTAATTTTAGGTGGTTGTTTAATTTTTCTAAAGATTGAAGTAGATACCTTTTTTCCTTCATATCTACAAATTTCCTACATGCTTCTACCCATAATTCTATTAAAATATTATCATAAGATAAATCTGATCTATACATAAACAAATCTTCAAGAAAATCATATATATCAAAAGCCATTTCAAAACGATTTCTGTTAATTGAAAAATCAATAAATTTTCGTATATATGTGACAGCATCACCATATGATTGATATTCTTGGATTTTTGAGAAAATACCGCGAATAAAAATAATAATCCACGGATACTCACCAATATCATTTAAGTAATAAATTAACTCTTCAAGATCAATCAAAATTGTGCTAAAACTTCTTTCATTAATGGCAATTCTACCTATGTTGCTAAATTCATTTTTTAAATAACCTGGAAGTCGATTAACTAATATCTTGTTTATAAGTTTTACGAACTCAGAAGAATCTTCCATTAATTTATATTTTAAACAAACACTTTCTAGTAGAATATAGAGAAACAATGCTCGCTTACTTGGCTCTATGTTAAAAAGAGTTTTGCCTAAATTTTCCATACTTAAATTAAAATATTCTGAAGGTGCAACTGATTTTCTTAAATAAATTTGCAGTATTTGAATTTCAAATAATTTTTGATTATCTTCTCTCTCATGAAGCTTTGCTGAAAAGGAATTAATAAATTTTGTTATCCCTTTTTGCGATAATTCTTC
>JAHPYZ010000085.1:2645-20793 GCA_019058425.1 Promethearchaeota archaeon | reverse complement strand
AAATAATCCATATTTCACATAAAAAATTAATCATTATAAGAGATAATTTTCGAAATTCTTTAATACGTTTCATGAATATTAATATATTACCTAAAAGTTGCAGCATTAACGATTGAAAAGATATCCTCGTTATTTCTGAATTTTTGAAATAACTTAAGATTCATAGTTCCATTTGGATAATTGGTTTTTTCTTGAATCATAATTAATTCAAATGTTATTAAGATAAATTCAATTTCATATTCCCCATAATCATTTAAACCAATGAATTCCTCAATCTCACTTACTGAAAAAATTTGTAATCTTGGGGGGTATTCTTGAGAAGGATTAACACTATTAATTATGTTAATGAAATGATCCACCAATCTCATTGTTAATGTTTCATTCTGACATTTCTTAAGATATAAATCTATAATTAAATGAATGTGTTTTGGTGTTCTAATTCTTTTTCCTGGCTCACGATATTTTACAATAAAATCAAAATCAGATTTATTACCATTGTAGACTAAAATCTCGACACCAGAAGCTGTTGTATGTATAGTGTGATAAGACATGCTTTAAAATCCATTTGTTATTAAAACTTCTTCAATTTTCCCTCTTTTTGAAGCATCGCTATTTATTGCTCTTTTAGCTAAAAGGGTGTTTATTTTATAATCTTTGTATAAATCCAAAATAAAATCACAGTAGGAATTACTTAACACTATTTTACATCCTCTATTATCTAATGTCTTAAACACATTAAAAAGTTGAATTTGATTTTCTTTATCAAAACTATCTTTTGTATAACTTGTAAAATTTGCTGAATTAGATATTGGGACATATGGGGGATCAAAATAAATAAAATCTCCTTTTTGAGCGAAATTTAGGACCACTTTAAAAGAATCATTTATAATTTTGACATTTTTTAGAGCCGAATGAACAGCTCTTAAATTTAACTTATTACAAAATTGTGGATTTTTATATTTTCCAAATGGAACATTAAAATATCCTTTACTATTAACTCGATATAATCCGTTATAACAACATCTATTCATATAGATAATTCTTGAGGCTTTCTCAATACTATTCCAATTTTCGTATTCTTCCTTTCGGTCAACTTCTCGGATTGTATAATAATACTCCTTTTCATTCTTATGTTTTATGAGAGATTTTATTAGATCTTCGACATCAGTTTTTATTACGTTATAACAATTAATCAAATCAGGATTAATATCAATAAGTATGGTCTTATTTTTCAGTAAATTTTTACGTGATAAATAAAAAAAGACTGCTCCTCCTCCAACAAATGGTTCAATATATTTGTTAAATACTTTCGGGAAGAACACTTTCATTTGAGATAATAATTGTCTTTTACCTCCAGCCCACTTTAGGAATGGATGTGGAACTGTATTTTTTTTCTTTTTACTAGTTTTACTTAATTTAGAAAGACCTAATGGTTTTTGATCTTCTTTAATCATCCAATTAGTTAGGTTTTTAAATACTACTTTTTCCTTTTCAACCAATTAAAATCAACTAATTTTGCTTCAAATTTAGTAAAATAATCTACTTACTACTTTTAAAGAAAACAATAAATATATATAAAGATAGAAAAATAATATTTCCTTATTTTATATCAAATAATATTTCTTTTTCTTATATATATTTTTATCGTCAATTTATTAAATTCTTATAATTATTAAATTGTTAATAAAAATTATATATAATTATAATTTTTCAAGTCATATGGTTATCGACAAAAAAAATTTATTTGAAATTATTAGAGTAATGGAGAAAGTCTCTCAAAAATTTGAAAAAGAAATTACCTACTTAAAGAAAAAAGTAAATTATTCCGATTTAACCATAGGAATAGAAGATTGTTATAAAAAATTTTATGAGAGAGCTTTAAAGCCTATTTTTATGAAAAAGATAGAAATAACAAAAGAGGAAATTGAAAAGTTTGTAGAACTTAGAAATTTAAAATATGCTAAAAATACAATAACTTGTTATTTAAGCAATTTGAGTAAAAACAATATATTAAGGATGAAACCTGATCAAAATGATAGACGAAAGAAATTATATATGAAAAATATTGAATTAGAAAGCATACTTTAGATTAATAAGAATATATATAATTTCTTATCTTTTCCAATAGAAATAGAGGACTCTATCAATGACCTTTTTTTTATATAAATTTTAATATATTAGTGAAATAATGACATTATAGTCATTATTAGAAGGTTATAAGGAAAATCAACTTTGTTTTAAATTATGAAATTTCTTGATAAAACTTAGAAATAATACTTAACTTGGTCGAATCTTAGAAATTTTCTTTTAAAAAAGCTAATTTTTTTAAAATATCATATTTAAAAATAAAAATCATAAATTCTTATTATTCTCATAGAACTTAATTAAAATATAAATAAAATGATAAATAAACAAAGATTTGAAGAGTTATTTAACCAACATGTTATCAAAGACATTTCTGAAGAACAAATTGACATTGTTCTCTCAGGACAATATGGTAAAGCTTTAGAATTATTACGAGATGCAGAATCAACTGGATTGTTTCCTGCTTTAGTTGGTCCTCCAGGAGTTGGTAAAACTATATTATGTCGTTATTTTGCTAGTTTAAGGGCAAAAGAGAAGAAAAACAAGAGCTTTTATTGGCTAACCATGGATGAAAGTATAAAACCTTCTCATTTTATTGGCTCTTTTGATCCCGCTATTACATTAAAGAAAGGATTTGTATTAGAAGCTTTTAGCCCTGGTCCTTTATTAAAAGCCATGTTAGAGGGGGGTACTTTCCTCGCTAATGAAATTAATAGGGCTACAGAATATTCTCAAAATACATTATTAGAACCTCTAGAGGAAGCATCTATCGGGATTCCCCATTTAGGGAGAATAAAAGCAGATAACAGCTTTTTCTTTATATGTGCTATGAACCCTGAAGAATTATCAGGAACTCATCGTTTATCTGAAGCATTAAAAGATAGAATAAAAGTCTGGATCAAATTAACTTATCCGGATAAATCTACCGAATTGGATATCATCAGAATTAATCTGCCTGAACACTTTATTATTGAAGAATCTGAATTAGAATTAATATATTCAATTATTAAAGAAACCAGACAAAACAAAATTGATATTGAAATTCCTGCTTCAATAAGAGCTGGAATTGCTATTGCTAAACTATTAGCAAGAAGGAGATTACTAGAGAAAGAAAAAAACGTGAAAGAAAAAGAATCTGTTTATGTTTATCTCTCAGAAATTGCCCGACATGTTTTATTGGGTAGTTTAAAACCAAAACCTGGTGTAAAAGTCGAAAATATTATAGAAAACATTATTCATAAGACTTTAGGAGGGTAATTTTATTGGGAGTTTTTCCTGAAAACCCTTGTGAGTTTGCTGTAGAATTCATTAGAAGAATGAGAAAACATCCCGATATAATTCAAATGCCCTCTCCCCGTCAAGTTCTATCAATCCCAAATTTAATTGTATCAAGATATTATCGCAAAGGAGCAATAACACCAAATGATTTTATTGAAATTAGCACTGTTACTTCTTTTCCAGATAACCAAAATTTAGCTAAAGATATTGCTTTTGAGATTCTTTTTCCAAATTATAAGAAAGACTTAATAAAGTCATTCTTTCAAGAGAGCGATATTGATAATTTGGAGGATGAATTGGAAATTTCTGGAATTAAATCCGAACTAGATCAACTACAAGATCTTATAGATGAGATTGAATTTTCAAAATCATTTGACACAAATATGATTCAGCAATTAGAAGAGTTTATGGAACAACTAGATCAAAAAAGGTATGAAGAACCTTATAAGTCCGCTCTTAATTTTTTCAATGATGATTCTGAGTTATATAAAGAAGAAATAACTTCATTTGAGAAATTACTTGAAGAAGCAAAGAATCGAATGATTCAAAAAATTAACTCGTTAGATCCTAAAGATCTTAAAGCTGGTACTAATTTAGGGTTAAATGATTTAGTCCAACAACAATCTTTAAGAGAATGGGAAAAAATTACAAGTAAAGCTCTAAATAATCAAAAAATTGAGAATGATTTGAATAACCTGTTAAATTCAGGAAGCCTAGAAGATTTACTTCAATCTATGAGATTTTTAAAAGATACTAATGCCATTTCTGATGAAAAATTAGAAAACTTAAAAAATAAACTTCAAAATAAGATAAGTAATTTGGATCAACTATTTCAATCAGCCAAACACTTAGGAGAAACTCCCAATTATGATCTTAACAAAGTATTAAGTAATAGTCTTAAGCAATCTTCATTTGAGCATAATTTCAATTTAGCAAATTCACTTGACCAATTTTTTGGTACCAATCTAAGAGATTCGTTATTAAATACTTATGATCAACAAAATTTAAATTCCCAAATGAGTCTTTCACTTGAAACATTAACAAAAACTGCATTTACAAACAAATCCTGGAATTCTCTATTTAATCAAGCATTAAAAAATGCAGTTGATGATGCTATGTCTCAAAATAAGCAGTATGAGGCTTTTAAATCACTTACACATCAAATGCAGCAACTTATGAATAGTTGTCAAAATATGCATTGTAGTCAAAAAATGGCTCAAAATATTCCTAATCTCACATCGCAAACTTTAGAATCTTGTGAAACACCCTCCCAACTAAGAAACGCAACAGAATTTTTAAGGAAAATCGGTTTAAATCCAAAGTCAGAAGATATTGAAAAGATCGGAAGTAAACTTCAAATGCCTGAAGATGAAATTTTCGAATTAATTGAACCCAATTATCAATTATTAAAAAAATTAGTCGAAAATAAAAAGGCAGACTTTCAAAGATTAAGCAATTTATTGAATCAAATTCAAGATCAATTAACCTATGAGAGAATAAAGGAGTTAACCGCTAGTGCTTTAGCTTCAAATAATAGAGACGCCTTAGGAGCACTTGGAAATTTTAATTTAAGTGATGCCTTGAAAAGTGCTCAACAAATAGGAGGTAAAGAAGGCGAAAATAAAATGATTTCCTGTTTATCTGCTGGTAATGGAGAAAATCTACTACAACAATGGTTTATTCATCGCAATAAACTACCAGAGCCAACTAAACAGAAAGTTAAAGAATTAGCAAAAAAAATGTTAATTGAATTAGGCATCTATTACTCGCGAGCGCGTTTAGGCAGCTCTACTACAGGGCCAATTCCAATTAATATAGTAAGACCTTATTCGATAGGAGACGATTTTGAAAACATTGATCTTGAAGAAACACTCAATAATATATTAGAAAAAGGTAAAAAATTAGATCATATAAAATATGATGATTTTTTCGTCTATGAGACTGCTAAAGGACTTCGAACTGCTTGTTTTGAACTTGATATTTCAGGTAGTATGACAGGGGATAAACTTGCTTATATGAGTATTTCAGCTACAATGCTGATTTATGCTTTAAGAAAAGATGAGCTTGGAATCACTTTTTTTGAATCAAATACACATGTTTTGAAAAATGTAGATGAAGAAATTAATTTAGATAAACTTGCGGATGAACTCCTTTCTATCAAAGCCCGAGGGGGAACACGTTTACAAAGTGCTCTTGAATGGGCAAATAAGCAATTTAAGGATCATACAAATTCACGTGAAAAATTAAATGTATTATTTACTGATGCTGAAGTCTTTGATATCAAAGAAGCTATTGTAGAATTTAGGAAAATGCGTTCATTAGGTGTTGATTTCATATTGGTGTGTCCTGAGGCTTCATATAACTTAAAAGAGGCTAAGAGGATGGTAAAAGTTGCAGGAGGACAACTACTCTCAATTAAAAATTGGGAAGATTTTCCAAAAGTATTTTCTGATATAATTAATTCAAGATTTTAATGATACAATTTTTTAATATATGATCTAACCGTCTTCGGATCTTTACTTAATTTTTTTGATATTTCCTTAATACTTTTTTTTTGCTCTAATAATTCAATTAATATAGGTTTTGTATAAAATTCAAACCTTGTTTCTGTAAAAGTCATATTCCAGAATTTTTTAGTATTATTATTTATTGTATCTACTTCTACTGAAAATTCTTTAGCTATATCCTCTCTTTCACACCCATTTTTTATCATTAATTTTAGTAAAGGTTTATTAAAGAATTGTTGTCGCGCTTCAATATAATTTATTTCCCAGTATTTTTTGATATATCTATGAACTGTCTCATATCTGTTAATAAGCAATTCTTCAACAATCTCTTCTTCTTTTAATCCTTTTTCTATTAAAGATTTTATATAAGGTTTCATAAAGAAGTGCTTTGCTTGAGTATAAGTCTTTCCCCAGTAGTCATCTATATAATTTGATACTGTAAATCGACTTATACCTAATTTATTAGCAATTTCTTCTAATAAAGCTCCCTTCTGTAATAAGTCTTTAATAATTGATCTTCTAAATTTAAGCCTTGCTTCATATATTGATGATACATTCCAGAATTCTTCTATACGGGTATAAACATATGTTCTACTCATATTAAGTTCATCAGCTATTACAGTAAGATCATAACCACTTATTATTAAAGATTTTATTTTTGATTTCATAAGCGTATTTCTTACTTTTCTCAAACTTTTTTGCCATAGTTGATATAATCTCGTATACAAGGCATATTTACCAACTCTTAGTTCATCACATATTTCTTTAACCTGAAGTCCCTGGATTATAAGATCTTCCAATAATGTTTTATCAATAATTTTTAAAGTCATTCCTAATCCTCCAGCAGTCAGATTGTATCCATATTGATTACCATATTCTCTAATATTTGACTTATATATCTTAATTAACTTGATTTCTTGTTGATCTAATAATTCTATGGGGAATTTCTCAATAATAGTGAAATCAAATTTATTTATTCCATGATATCTCATCGCATTATATAATGGATGATCTTCTCCAGTTTTAGCTGCTGATTTGTGTTGAGTCCATCTTTTCTTCGGATTTTGTCGTGTCTGCCCTATATAAACTTTCTTATTTACTAAATTTGTAATTTTATAAATGTAACCATAACTTAACTGAGATATTTCAAATCCATCTAACGTTTTAATAGTCATTATAATAGAAATTAATACAATTGAAATCCAAAATGGATTCATAAAAAGCTTCCACATATAAAATAATACACTAAAATTTTTTGATGAAAATGTATTTCTATATAATGATATCTACTGATATATAAAGTAAAACAGATATAAAGTAAAATAAAAAACTAGCATAATTAATTTCAGAAATAATTAAATCAAGATTTTAAAAAAAATGGTAAAAAAATCTATATCAAGTCTTATAATTGATAGATTTGGTTTAAATTTATATCAAAAATCACTAAAGTTTCTTTCAAATAAAGTCAACCTTATTGAACTTAAAGAAGATCCAATATTTATTAGAAGTCTTATTTTAGATAACGAGCGTGAATTCCATCTTATAATTGATGAATGGAATAATGAAATATTTCATGATTGTCCTGCATTTCTTATTCATTCAGAACGAGAAAAAAAAATTTGTATTCACTTGTTAAAATTATTATTGGTTATTAGAGATTCTCTTGCTCTAAAAATCCTAGAAAATTTTAATAAATATACTTTAACTTCAGAAGATTTAGGTTCACAAAAAAAAAGTAAGAACTTTTTATTATTAGCTAATAGCTGTTTTGATAGTGATAATTGCGTGGAAGCGTTAAGTTATTTGAATAAAGCAATTATAAATCAATTCGAAAGTGAAAAAATTATTGAAACTTTCTTAGAAACAGCGATTAATAACAATTTATTTATTGAATTCTTTGAGTTTTTAGAAAGAGCACATGAAAATGAATTAGTAAATTACATTTTAAAATTTAATAATCAAATTGAAAAAGGGTTTAAAAGATTTTTAAAGGCGATCCCTGATTATACGTTTTTCGATATACTTAAAATTATTGAATCTATAGAAAAAATATCAGAGTTTAAAGATATTTCTTTTATCGCTTCATATATTGAAATTTTAGAGGAGATGGTAAATAGTACCAATTTAAACACAAAATATTTCTCAATTTATCTCATAAAAAGGTATAGTGAAAAATTGTTTAACATTAATCAAGCTTTTAAGGATATCATTTCCGATACTCAACTAAATGCTATAAAAACAAACCTTTTGAAATATTTTTTTTCTGAAATTGATAATTTCTGTATAATTGAGAAATTAAGATTATTGAAAAAGCAATTTAAAGTTATAGACATTCCCAAAGAAAAATTTTACATTGAATATAAGAAATATAAAAAAGAAATTCAAGAACTGGAAAGAAAAGTGTATCTCAAAAAATTTGCTTATTTAAAAGTGTTAATTGAAAAATACAAATTAAAGAAAGCAAAGGGAGAATTTAGAAAAAAAAGAAATACTTATATTATAAAACACGATGAAAATAATTTAAAGAATCCTGTTTATAATTATATAATTTCCCGTGTTGGCTTTTTTGGATTAAATGATCAGACAATAAAGTCTTCTGAAATCGGGATTAATTATTTCATAATGAGAGAATTGTTTTCAGATGATTTAAGTAGTCTACAAGATGTATTTTATTATAGACAGCAGTTCTGGGGTGAATTGGATCATTATGAAATTAAACCAATAGAAGGATTTACTTTTTCAAGTAAAAATATCGAATATAATTATAATATTGAACACAAATATTCTGATGATGTAATGGTTATAGAATGGAATTTGGCAAATAAACCGATTCAAGGAAGCATAGTTAATGCCTATAGCTCTCAAATAATAATTCCCGATTATAATAATCCACTTTTTCATGATTTAAAACCATTTGATTTGAGTTATTGTAAAAAAACTCCCGTAAAAATTGAAAGTAATATAATCAAAACTGTTAATGTAATTAAAAAATGTTCTTTTAAAGATGCTATTAAAAGTATTTCTAAGGGAATGGAATTCATAGAAGGGTATTATCCATTATCATTAGTGGAAGCAGTATTAAATAAAGAAATTGATCCATTTCAGGCAAATGAAATAGTAGCCAATAATGAAAATAGAGTTTTCATACCAAACTATAATAAATTTATCAAAGCCTTTAACGATTTCTTACTGGATTTTATTTTTAAAGAAAAAGACTATATCTTTGAAGAATTAAAAGCTAATATTGACCAAAATACAACCCAAATTTTATCTTTATTAAATTTGAATGATGATTTAGCCGGATTAGATCTACAGTACACAGAATTGTTAAAGAATAGTTTTTCTCCAAATATTAATATAAAAGAGTTTAAAACAAGATTTCTAAATGGTATTCATTCTATCATAAAAAATATATTAAATAAACGAGAACTTGGAAACACAATATTGTTTGACTTGAAAAAATTACAGCATACACCATTTTTTAAGTACTCCAATGAGATTCTTGGTATCAGAAAAAATGAATTTGAATCAATAGAAATTCACAGAAAAGCGGAAAAAAATAAGGTGCTATATGATATATCTGAAATTAAAAAGACATTTTATGGGAAAAAATTCTTAAATTTTCTTCAAATAAAGGATCAATCAATTTTAAAACCAGAACAATTCAAAAGGTTCAATGAAATTAGTCTAAAATTAAATTTAAAAATTAAAATTGAAGATTTAAATAAATAGTTCTTAAATCAATTTTCAAATTGTAATTTCCCATAAACAGCATCATGACCGGGTATAAACCAAAACTTACTTTTTCTTATTTTTTGAATTGCTTCCTTTAAATTTTCAGGAATATTATTAAAATTACTTTTCCCTTCCCATATTGCATATTCGCTACAATTTTGGGCAACTAACTTTTGATATATAGATAAATTCCTTCTATCATATTCAGACCCTCCTAAAACTATTGAAATTAATTCTAATAATGGTACAATATACTGGAAATTTAATTTAAATGGATTCTTCTGATCACTTAATTCTTGAACTCGAGCTAATACACCTCTTGTAAGTTTTTTTCTACAATAAGGACAATTATCAATATTAAGTTTTGGACTACAAAAATAATCTTGATTCTCAGAGTGTCGTTCTGGTCTATGACCATTATAATAATATTTACCTTGTGATGGTTTGAACTCATAAGTCTTAATAATTTTATTTTTTCTAATTGATTCGACTAAATTTTGATAATCTACCTTATTAAGATCAAATATCGTCGCCTCTCTTCCTAATCTATGAAAATATGGAGAATGACTATCAGAATTGGATATGAAAGAGACTTTATTTAAATTTGAAATTCTTCTAACCATTAAGGGATCAGCACTTAATCCAGTTTCAACACAATTTATATAATTTTTTCCAGCTCCTAAAGCATCTTCCATCGTATTAAAGTTCGAGTTATTTCCGAATATTCCGAAATATGGTGTAAAAATATGAGCAGGTATTATCTCAATATCCATATCTATTGATTTTAATCCAAAAATTATCTTTTCTGGAGAATTATAAATTTTAGGTCTCCCTTCTTTAGCCAAGTTACCGAATTGAGATAAAAGTTCAATAGATTCTTCTAACTTTTCAAAATTTGGAAAAAGTATAATGAAATGTACTTTCTTGAACCTAAGATTGTTTTTCCATATTATTTCAATTTCAGTTTGTAATATAAAATTAACATATGGCACTTTTGGAGTATAAAAAAATCCATCTGATGATTCTATTAAGCCGCATTTTAATTCATTTAACCATAAAGGATGTAGACAATCACCTGTTCCAACTAATTCTATTCCTTTAATGTTACTATTAGAAGCAATTCTAAAAATGTCAATATTTTTACTTGCCCCTCCTGAGAACCGACTATGGATATGTAAGTCACAGATTTTATTCATTAGTTTTAGTCAATTTAATCAGATTTTGTAACATTATTTCAATAGATTTATTTAAAACCATAAATAAAAAATAGCAATATTAAAAAGTAAAAGGTTTAGTCAAAATCATTCATATTCATCATATTATTGTGTAACTGAGATCGAAATATTAGGAGAATTCTAATAATTATATCATTATTTTTTTTATTGATGCATAAATTTTATTTACATAGAAACTGAAAGTTAAATTGAAAATTAGAAAAAAAAAAAATTGAATATGTCAAAAAATAATTTTCAACACCCCTCAAAAGATATTGCTGAAAGTAAAGGAACGATTCTTAGAGGAAAAACAATTTGTATGTGCTTAACAGGTTCAGTAGCGGTAATTTCATCTCCTATTGTTGCCCGTGAACTTATGAGATTAGGAGCAGAAGTAATCTGCATTATGTCGAAAGCAGCTACAGAATTGGTTAATCCTGCATTAATGGAATGGGCAACAGGAAATAAAGTAATTACAAAATTAACTGGGGCTGTTGAACATGTTTATCTCGCCGGGGATAGACCTAGAACTGTAGGTAAAGCTGATTTAATTTTAATATGTCCAGCAACCGCAAATACAATTTCAAAAATAGCAAATGGAATTGATGACACTCCAGTTACAACAGTAGCATCAACGGCATTTGGATCTTCCATACCAATCGTAGTTGTACCTGCAATGCATGAAAGTATGTATAAACATCCTATCTTAGAAAAAAATGAGCATAAGTTACGTAATTGTGGAGTAGAGATTCTAGGCCCTAGAATTTCCGAAGGTAAAGCAAAAATTGCTAGAATTGATGATATCATTGATAGGGTTATAGACTTATTAGTCACTAAGAAAGATTTAGATGGAAAGAAAATTCTTATAACAGCAGGTCCAACTAGAGAAGCAATAGATTCAGTTAGATTCGTTTCCAATAAATCTTCTGGAAGAATGGGGATTGAATTAGCTAAGGAAGCTTCAGCTAGAGGTGCTAATGTAACATTGATTGCTGGTGAATGTATGGCAAAACTTCCTAATTATCTAAAAGTTAAGCGCGTTATATCAACTGATGAATTTATAGAAGCCGTTAAAGATGAAATCTCACTAAATAACTATGATTTTTTCATTTCAGCTGCAGCTGTAAGTGATTACAAACCAATTGAATGCATTGAGGGAAAAATTTCATCTGATAATGTAGAAGAATTACAATTAAATATGAAATTAACTCCAAAAATAATTAATGTAGCTAGAAAAAAAGACTATAATCTATTTATCGTAGCATTTAAAGCAGAAACTAATGTATCAAAAAGTGAATTAATCGATCGTGCTTATAATAGACTCATTAAATCTGAAGTTGATTTAATCGTAGCAAATGATATAGGAAGACAAGATATTGGATTTGGTAGTAAATATAATGAAGTATTTATTATAGATAACAAAAAACACATTACTCATGTAGAGAGAAATACTAAACGATATATAGCATCGAAAATAATTGATGTAGTTTTACAAACATATCAAACAAGAAAACCTTAGATTTTTAATTTAGAGTCAATATTAAGAACTTTCCTTAAAGAATATTCAACCTACTTTATAATTTATTATCTAATGAAAATATTTAAATATTAAATTATTTACTGTAAGAAGTGAAGAAAGAATTAAAGTTTGAGAAGATATTGAATATTTAGAAATTAGTTATATTGTCTAATATCGTATTGAACTATTAATTA
Organism: Promethearchaeota archaeon; assembly: GCA_019058425.1. Lineage (GTDB taxonomy): Archaea > Asgardarchaeota > Lokiarchaeia > Sigyniarchaeales > SOKP01 > Loki-b32. Next base: position 8,261 of record JAHPYZ010000085.1, on the reverse strand, counting down.
ATTTAGCAATAAATGTATATATATTAATAATAAGTTTTAATTAAGATTGATTAAGAAATTACAATTTGAGTGCGTTTAAAATTACGTCGAAAGAAGAAGGAAAAATCAAGCAAGGAACAATTGCAGAATATATGCGTAAGAGGACTCAACTAGTTGGTTTTGAGTTTGGTTATTGGAAACATGTCCAGTATTGTGCTGAATTTATAGATAATGCTTTGGATGCTATTGAAAGTTTTCAATGGAAAGAGTTAAAAAAACCAGATTCTAAATTCAAATTTTCTTTAGATCAGGAATTATTTCTGGAGAAATTCTCTATTCTTGAGGCTGCTAAGGAAGAAAAAAGAACTCAACACTTAGATAATGAAGCAAAACATACTTTAATGCAAGAATTGGGAATTGGATCTGCTGAATCTGATAATATAATTTCTCAAGAACCAGAAATTAGAGAAGAAGAATCTGGAGAAATAATTGATAAAGAAGAATTAGAAGTTGAGGAGGAAGTCAAAAGAATAATTGATGATATGCAAGAGATCATTAAACCTGTTGAATATATTATTGATGTAGAACCCATTGTAATTGTTCGCCTCAGAGAATATGAAGCTCCTTCATTTTTAACATCTGAAATTAGTCAGAAAAATATTATGAGCTTTATTTTTGAAATTTTTGATAATGGTACAGGAATGTCTAAAATTGATTTAAGAAAATTTGGACGATATCTTGCCTCCTCAAAATCTATGGAGTTAAAACAAACTAGAGGAAGTCAAGGATTTGGTGCACCCAGTGCTTTTAGTGATGCTCAGAATACAACTGGTAAGCCAGTTATTACAGTTTCAAAGTCCAGTGACCAAGTATATGCCATTTGCTCAGAATTTTTCACTACTTCTAAAAATGAAAAAAAATATTTAATCCACCCTACTGAAATTGATAGTCCTTTTTTACATGGTACTTACATCAAACTCAATTATTTAAATGTAAAATATGTTAAAGGTTATGTTGAGAAATATATTGAAGAAACAGCGTTTATGAATCCTCATTTTACGATTATATACATTGACCCTGATGGAAAAGAAAAAATTTATCGAAGATTAGCTACTTCTTTCCCACCAGAACCTAAATATGCCAAACCTCATCCTTCATCTGTTAATATAGGAGATCTACAAGATTTAATTTCAAAATCAGAAAATAAATCAATATCGGCATTTTTACAGGATAATTTTGTTAGAATGAGTTCAAAACTAGCAAAAGAGATCGTAGATATTGCCGAGAGAGATTTACAAGACAAATTAAATTTACTGATATTGAAAGATGGGTTTGTAAATGTAATTAAGAAGAAAACGGATCAAATTTATTTTATGCGAAATGAAAAACGGATATATGGGCGTTCCACTAAACTACGAGATAAATTAATAATATATCTAGTTGAATCTGAAGAATTAAAAGAAAAATACTGGGAATTCATTTCAAATTATAATAATTTTAATAAAGAATATGAAAAAATTAATAAAGAGATAAAGAAATTAAATAAAAGAATTGAAAAAACTGGAACAAAAAAGGAAATCACTACTATCGAAAGAGAGATCAAAAAATTTTTAAAAGATATTGAGAATATAAGAAAAAAAAAGGATAAAACTAAGGGAAATTTAAATAATCTGTTTAAAGATGTTAAGGATGGATTGGTTGAGCAAAAGAAATTTAAGAATAGAACAGATTTTGAAGCATTAGTAAATGAAGTTCATCTATCTAAAATTAAACCCGCTGACTTAACAAAGGAGCAATTTAATTCTTTATTTCTCTCGTTCAAATCAATAAAGTATATGTCCCCTCCAACTGACACGGCAATTCCAGTAGGAGAATCGATCTTAGAGAATACTTTAATTAAAGAAATTGGTTTACGAATTTCAGATAATACTGATGATTTTGATACACCTACTGAAACGCTAAGGAAAATTGAAATAATTAATGGAGATATGGATACAGAAGAGCTTATTAACTTAAATTCTGAAATATTAGGAACTATTGAAATTATTGATGACAATTTAGATTACCAACAAAAGAGATCAATATTTGAGGATTTTCTTAGTTTTTCAGATATCGACTCTATAGAAAGCTATCATGAAGTTTTCGACTATTTTCTTGAAACTTTTACTAGAGATGATGATTTTGTAGCAGCGGAAACAAGAACACCCACCAGTGGTAAAGGATTGGCATATGTGGTTGAAGCAGTAATGGCCCATTCTAGGAATATTGAAATCCCTAAACGATCTAGAGATGTATTATCACGGTTTGTAAATAGAACACCGAAATTAAGAGATAATGCTGATTGTGCAATAACTAAAGCAGTTCAATCAGTAAATTGGAAAAACTATAATCTTGAAACTTATGATAATGGCTTACCCAGAGGACCAATAAAACTATTAGTTAATGTCTCTGGACCATTTGTACATTTAATGTTCAAATCACAATCAAAAAATGCACTAGCTGACGATGAGGAGCTAATAAAAGAAATAAAATTTTGTCTTGAAGCAATAGGAAGAAGATTACGAGTATATCTTAATAGAAGAGCAAAAATGCATAAGAGTGAAAAGAGAGCTAGTTTAATAGAGAAATATATCCCTACATTCATTAAAAGTGTATATAATATCGCATATCAGGGAGAGAGTAAATTTAAAGCAAAATTGGATATTAAAGAACTAGAAGAATTAATGAAGGGAGCAATTGGTAAAAAATCTGTTCCTGTTATTGCACAAGATATTAGAATCGAAAAACCTGAAGATAAAGTAATAGAAATTAAAGAAGAAGAATCAAAGGAAATGGAAGTTCTAAAAGAAAAAGAGCCTATTAAAAAAGAAATTTCTATCGAAAAACCGAAACCAATAAAAGAAGTAATTTCCAAAAAAACTTTACTTAACTGGACAGTGAAAGACCTCAAAGATTACTGTAAAGATCATAATATTATAGTACAATCAAAAGAAAGGAAAAATGAGATTATTGAAAAGATACTAAAATCGTTTACTACTGAAAGAGAGATTGAGAAACCAGAAATTATTGAACCAGTAGTTTCAGAAATCATCACAGCAAAACCTAGAGTAACTCCTCCTAAAAAAAAACCTGTTTCGATGCCTACTCAATTAACCCCTTCAATACCAAAATCTACTCAAACTACATTACCAGTTATAACTACTGATAAGATAACTTCTGTTTTATCAAATGAATGGCAAACTATAAAACATCTAATATTTAAATTAAAGATTAAAGACATGATGGATGCTCGATACCTTCAATTAAAATTAAAAGAATTAGAACGCAAGGGGCAAGTACTTGTCGAGATTAAAATGGGTAGAAAACATTGGAAATTGAAATGAGGGAAAAAAAATGGCGAAAAAGCAGATTAATAATGTTTATGATTTAAAAGCAGCAAGAGATTTATATCTAGAATATTTAGAAAGAGGAAAAGAGATAAAAGATATTGATCTTCCACCAGATACCGTAAAAATTGATGATCTTAATAAAAAAGAAATACTTGATCGATTATATAAATTAGTTGATAAAGTCCTTGAAAAAATTTATACAACAGGAAGACCCTCCATTGAATTACCTTCTAGATCCAGTACAAATATCATTTGGGATGAAGAAAATGATTTATTATTACTCGGAAAACAAATAATGGAAAAACAATTTCACTCCCTTACTAGTGTTGGTGATATCACTCGATTAATGAGAGTTTTAGAGGTGGTTTATGAACTTCTCAATGAAGATATTCATGCAACAAAAAGGGAAGTATTCTATACTGATGTTAATTTATTCCAAGAACAAAAAAATAGTGATAAAAGTATTGAAGACGTTGCCACAATGTTATACACTACTAGAAATTCGACACATATTGTAGCAGCTCCAAAAGGTACATGTGTAGGACGGTTGAGAATTCGTGATAGAAATGATATTATTGATTTGGAGGGATTAGGGAGTGGTGGATGGACAATCTCACCGATGCTTGATAATATTGAAATAATAGAGTCTGATGCGGAGTTTATTCTCGTCATAGAGAAGGATGCCGCGATGATGCGTTTAGCAGAAGCTAGGTTCTGGAGAAAATATCCTTGCATCTTATTAACAGCTCAAGGAGTTGGAAATGTTGCAGTAAGAATGTTTTTGAAGAGACTTAGTAAAGAGTTAAATCTTCCGGTATTTAGTTTAGTTGATAGTGATCCTTATGGTCATTATATTCATTCAGTATATTTAAGAGGATCTAAGAGATTGAGTTATGAATCTCCCTTTCTTGCTACTCCAAATATAAAACTTCTGGGAGTTTTAACTAGAGATTTAGATAAATATAAAATTCCTCAAGAAGTTAGGATAAAAATGAATAAACAAGACGAAAAACGTACAAAAGATTTGTTGAATGAAGATTTCTTGAAAAAAAATAAAGCATGGGAAACAGATCTCAAGTTAGCTCTTAAACTCAAAATAAAGGCAGAAATACAAGCATTTGCTTCTCATGGATTTAAATTTTTGACAGATAAATACTTGCCAGAAAAACTCACAACAGGTGATTGGATATGAGAATATTCAAAAAAAAAGATGGTGGAGTCATACAATTAATCGATAAAGAGGAAATGAGAGAATGGCCAATTGAATTACCTTTAATATTCATCGAATATATAAGAACTAAACAATTAGATAACTATGGGAGTGCTAAGAAAGAGGTTGAGTCATATCTCGATGAAATAATGACAGATGTTGCAATCCCTAGATTAGTAAGTGTTTTGGAAGGAAATGAGAATGAAAAGATTATTTTAGCCCTAACTCGTATTGAAGAAATTTCAAAAAAAAATATTGAAATGGCGAAACCAATAAAAAAATATCTAAATCACCTTCTCGAAAAAAAAGATAAACAAATTGTGGAGTTAGCAGATAATATTTCTAATAATTTTGCCAGTGCTGAAAGGAAGAAAGAATTAGCAAAAAGAAGGAAAACCATGCGTGAAAAAGAGAAATTTTTCCTTGAAGGCAAAATTAGTGGAGAAGAATATGCTAAAGCGAGAAAAGAATATTTAACTTTAAAAGAGTAAGATTTATCTTATGAATTGGGAGATTGAAAAACAAAATTTTTTTAATTTCATATTAGACAACAAGATTATTGGATTTTATAAAGAACCTCTAAAATTAAAATCGGGTAGATTATCTTCTTGGTATGTAAATTGGAGGAATATTTCTTCCGATGTTTATTTACTCGATCAATTAACTGATTATATAATATTATTTGTTGATTCATTGGAGTTAAATCCACTTTGCTTTTATGGTGTTCCAGAAGGAGCTACAAAATTAGGTGTTTTAACCCAGTATAAGTGGGCAAAAAGTCAAAAAAATTATAATATCGGAATTTACCCTTTATCTATGGGTAGAGGTAAACCAAAAGAACATGGAGATCCGAAAGATAAATATTTTGTTGGAATTCCTAAAGGAGAAACTATTATTCTTGAAGATGTTACAACAACGGGGAGCTCTTTAATTGATACAATAAAAAAATTGAGAAAATTAAATGTGAAAATATTAGCTACTATTGGATTGACAAATAGAAATGAATTAACCGATGATGGAAAAAGTGTAAAAGAGAGT